>JACREH010000107.1 GCA_016218345.1 Gammaproteobacteria bacterium
AAAGAGGTGCTGGCCAGCCTCACGCCCGGCCAGGCGGTGGTCAAGGTGGTGCACGATGCCCTGGTCAAACTCATGGGCACGTCCAACGACCGGCTCAATCTGGCGGTGCGGCCGCCGGCCGTGGTGCTGGTGGCCGGCCTGCAGGGTTCCGGCAAGACCACCAGCGTCGCCAAGCTCGCGCGCCTGCTGCGCGAACGCGAGCACAAGCGCGTGCTGCTGGCGAGCGCCGACGTCTACCGGCCGGCGGCCATCGAGCAATTGAAAAAGCTGGCGCACGATGCCGGCGCCGAGTTCTTCCCGAGCCGCCCCGATCAGTCGCCGTTGGCGATCGCCACGGCGGCGGTGCAACAGGCGGTCAACAGCGGCTGCGACGTGCTGATCGTCGACACCGCCGGGCGACTGCACGTGGACAGCGCCATGATGGACGAAATCAAGGCGCTGCACGCCGCGCTCGATCCGGTCGAGACGCTGTTCGTGATCGACAGCATGGCCGGCCAGGACGCGGTCAACACCGCCCAGGCATTCAACGCGGCGCTGCCGCTCACCGGCGTGATCCTCACCAAGACCGACGGCGACGCGCGCGGCGGCGCGGCGCTGTCGGTGCGCCACGTCACCGGCAAGCCGATCAAGTTCCTGGGCGTGGGCGAGAAGATCGACGCCCTCGAGCCGTTCCACCCCGAGCGCCTGGCGTCGCGCATTCTCGGCATGGGCGATGTCCTGAGCCTGGTCGAGGAGGCGCAACGCAGCGTCGACAAGCACCAGGCCGAGAAACTCGCCAAGAAGTTGGTCAAGGGCAAGCAGTTCGATCTCGAGGATTTCCGCGAGCAGATGCTGCAAATGCAGAAGCTGGGAGGGCTGGCGGGCGTGGTGGACAAGCTCCCGGGTATGGGCGCGGCGCCGGACACCGGCAAATTGCAAGCGGCCGAGAAGCAGACGCTCGGTATGGTCGCGATCATCAACTCCATGACCCCGCAGGAGCGCCGCGACCCCGACATCATCCGCGGTTCGCGCAAGCGCCGCATCGCCGCCGGCTCCGGCACCCAGGTGCAGGACGTGAACCGCCTGCTCAAGCAGTTCATGCAGATTCAGCAGATGATGAAGCGCATGGGCAAGGGTGGCATGGCCAAGATGCTGCAAGGCATGAAGGGCCGGATGCCGGGCCTGCCGTTTTAACGGGGTAGGGACGAATGGCACTTACTTAAGCACCCTACAGCCCCTCTCCCCTCGCGGGAGAGGGGTGGGGGAGAGGGGCGACGTACGAACCTGCGGAATATCACCCTCTCCCCAGCCCTCTCCCATCAAGGGAGAGGGAGTTGATGGAGCACGTTGAGCGTTTTCGCGGTTAAGTTTAAGTGCCATTCGGGTAGGGGCCTGTTTAACGGGCCTACCCGGGGTGGATTGATATTGTCGAGACGCCCCCCGTATACTGGCGGCGTATACAGACGAGCAGGGCAGAGAACGTAGCGATGAAAAAGATTCAACAGGAAGAGACCCCCGCCGAGCGCCGCAACCGCAGCCGGGATCTGGTCGCCAAAATGGTAGCCGAGCGCACCGAGATGTTCGCGATATTCTGCCGCCTGGCGGGCGTCGACCCGTATGCCTCCGAGGTCAAGGCCCCCACCAATAAAGCGACCCAGAAGCTGCTCCAGGAATTCTGCCAGATCCTGGTGGACTACATCGCCGCCGGGCACTTCGCGCTGTACGAGCGCATCGCCAACGGCACCGAGCGCCGCAACGATGTCATGGCCCTGGCCGAGAAGTATTACCCGCGCATCGCCGAGACCGCCGAGTCGGCGCTGACGTTCAATGACAAATACGATTGCGGCGACCACTGCGAAGCACTCACCGACCTGCACCAGGACCTCGACAAGCTCGGCAAGGAACTGGCCGAACGCATCGAACTCGAAGACAAGCTGATTCAAGCCATCGGTTAGTTTCGCCGGCGTCAGCCGCCGGTCACCGACATAAACCGCACCACCTGTTCGGGCTTCTCCCGAAATTCATGCTGCTCCGGCTTGCGCGCGATCGCGGCCAGGATCGTCCGCTGCAACTCGTCCTCTGAAATCCCGCTGCGCAGCAACGGCCGCAGTTCGGTCTTGCTGTCCTGTCCCAGGCAAGTGTAGAGCGTGCCGTCGGCGGTCAGGCGCACGCGGTTGCAGGTCGCGCAGAAGTGTTGCGAGATCGGGGTGATGAAGCCGATCTTGAGGCGGGTGCCGGCCACCTGGAAATAGCGCGCCGGTCCACCGCCATACACGGATGTATCAGTGTCGCGGGAGGCAGGATGCTGGGAGCGACCGCCGGCCATTACCGTCGGGATCAGTTCATAGCGCTTGGCGAGTTCGTGTTTGACCGTTTGCAGATCGAGATAGTGCTCGGAGGCCTTGAGGCCGGTCGCGCCCATCGGCATGGTCTCGATCAGGCGCAGGGTGAAATCCCGCTCGATGCAAAACGCCACCATGTCGGCGATCTCGTCGTCGTTCACGCCCTTCATCGCCACCATGTTGATCTTGATCGGCTGGAAGCCGGCGGCCTGGGCGGCGTCGAGCCCGGCCAGTACCTTGTCCAGTTTGCCGCCGCCGGTGATCGCCCGGAAGCGTTCGGGCCGGAGCGAGTCGAGACTGATGTTGATGCGTGTCACGCCGGCCTGTTTGAGCGGCGCCGCGAGTTTCGCCAGGCGCGTGGCGTTGGTGCTGAGCGACAGGTCGTCGATCCCCGGCAGGCGCGTCAGCCGTTCGGCCAGCCGCGCCAGGCCGGCGCGCACCAGCGGCTCGCCGCCGGTCAGGCGCACGCGCCGCACACCCAGCGCGGCGAAGGCGCGCAGCACGCGTTCGATCTCGTCGAAGCTCAGCCAGTGGTCCGGCTCCTCGAAATCCTTGAAGCCCTTCGGCAGGCAATAACTGCAACGCAGATCGCAGCGGTCGGTGACCGACAGCCGTAGATATTCGATCCGGCGCTGAAAGGGGTCGATCAAGTGCGGTTCCATGTCAAAAGCATTGCATATCGCCGGTGCCCGGTCCATCGGGGCATTCTTGCTTCTCCCCATTTTCAAAGGGGGAATGGGTGGATTTGAAAACGCCCGGCATAACTGAGCAACTTCAGCCCCTCTCCCTTGATGGGAGACGACTACAGGGAAGTAGGAGGTAGAGCAATGCCGGGAGCGTTTGCCGAGGGCTGGGGAGAGGGTGCTTCATAGTCCACCGTTCGTGCTTCGACTACCCTTCGACAGGCTCAGGGTGAACGGCAACTCTTATTCAGAGCTCCCTGAACAATCGGCGCTCGGCAGCGGCGCAGTGTAAAGAAAGACCACGCCGTTCTCGACGCGCGTCGAATAGACCCCGGCGCAACCGACGTCCGGCGCCAGCGCCGTGCCGGATTGCAGATCGATGTTCCAGTTGTGCAGCGGGCAGGTGACCTTGTGGCCGTGCACGATACCTTGCGACAGCGGGCCGCCGCGATGCGGGCACTGGTCGCGCAGCGCGAAAACGTGATCGTCGGCGGCCCGGAACACGGCGATGTCGCCGTCCGGCGCGCATACCACGCGCGCCCCGAGGCGCGGAATGTCGTCCAGCCGGCCGACTTCGATCCAGGCGCCGGCGGGCGGGGTGTGTTTAATGTCTGCGGCTGCGGTCATTGGCGTTTTTACCAGCTTGATGTTGGGTTTCGTCGGCATGGTCAGGCCAGCCGCTTGAGCGGAACGAATTCGTGTTTATCGACGCCGTGGCTGGCGCGTTCCGCCCACGGGTCGCTCTGCGCGAGCGTTTGCGAATCCAGAAACCGGGCGTGCAGCGCCTTGCGGCCGTCGGCGTCCTCGACGATGCGCTGCTTCACATAGGACAGCCCGACGCGCTCGATCCACGGCGCGGTGCGATCCAGGTAACGTGCCTCCTCGCGGTAGAGCTGAATGAACGCCCCGCAATATTCCAGCACTTCTTCCTCGCTGGCAACCTTGCAGAGCAGGTCGGTGACGCGCACCTTCACGCCGCCGTTTCCGCCGACGTGCAGTTCCCAGCCGGACTCGACCGCGACCACGCCGAAGTCTTTAATAGTGGCCTCGGCGCAGTTGCGCGGGCAACCGCTCACCGCCATCTTGAATTTATGCGGCATCCACGAGCCCCAGGTCATTTTTTCGAGGGTGATGCCCATCTGGGTGGAGTCGCGCACCCCGAACCGGCACCATTCCTGGCCGACGCAGGTTTTGACGGTGCGCAGCGCCTTGCCGTAGGCGTGCCCGGACACCAGCCCGCCCTTGTTGAGATCGGCCCAGACCATCGGCAGGGTTTCCTTCTGGACCCCGAGCATGTCGATGCGCTGCCCGCCGGTGAGCTTGACGGTCGGGATCTTGTACTTGTCCACCACGTCGGCGATGGTGCGCAGTTCGTCGGGCGTGGTCACACCGCCCCACATGCGCGGGATCACCGAGTAGCTGCCGTCCTTCTGGATGTTGGCGTGGGCGCGCTCGTTGATATAGCGCGATTGGTAGTCGTCGCGGGCGGCGTGCGGCCAGGTCGAGATCAGGTAATAGTTGAGCGCCGGCCGGCACGAGGCGCAGCCGTTCGGCGTGGTCCATTCCAGCGCCTGCATGACCGCCGGGATCGAGGTCAGTTCGCGCTCGCGGATCGCCGTCCGCACCTCGTCGTGGGTGAAGTGGGTGCACGGGCACATCGGCTTGTTCTGGGGCGCGGCCGAATAATCGCCACCCAGCGTCATGGCCAGCAATTGCTCGACCAGGCCGGTGCACGAGCCGCACGACGACGACGCCTTGGTATGGGCGCGCACCTCTTCCAGGGTAAAGAGTTTCTTCTGGGTGATGGCCTGCACGATCGTGCCCTTGCAGACGCCGTTGCAGCCGCAGATCTCGGCGCTGTCGGCCATGGCCGCCACGGCGTTCGCGCCGTGGCCGGAATCGCCCAGGTGCCCCTGGCCGAACAGCAGCCGGTCGCGAATGTCCTCGATCGGGCTTTGCTCGCGCATCAGTTGGAAATACCAGGCGCCGTCCACGGTGTCGCCGTACAACACCGCGCCACGGATTTTGTGGTCCTTGATGACGATCTTCTTGTACACGCCGCGCGCCGCGTCTTGTAGCACGATCTCGTCGCTGGTTTCATCGCCGGTGAAATCGCCGGCCGAGAACATGTCGATGCCGGTCACCTTGAGGCGCGTCGAGGTGAGCGAACCGGCGTAGCGCGCCCAGCCGAGTTCGGCCAGGTGGTTGGCGCAGGTCTTGGCCATCTCGAACAGCGGCGCCACCAACCCGTAGGTCTGCTTGCGGTGCTGCACGCATTCGCCGACCGCGTAGACGCGCGGGTCGTAGGTCTGCATGGTGTCGTTCACGACCACGCCGCGCTCGCAATACAGGCCGGCGCTCTTGGCGAGCGCGACGTTCGGGCGGATGCCTACCGCCATCACCACCAGGTCGGCGCTGATCTCGCGGCCGTCCTTGAAGCGCACGCCCTGCACGCGCTTCTTGCCGACGATCTCGGCGGTCTCGGCGCCCATTACAAACTCGATGCCGCGCTCGGTCAGTGATTTCCTGAGCAGCTTGGCGGCGGCGGAATCCAGTTGGCGTTCCATCAGGATGTCGCCGATGTGCACGACCGTGACCTTCATGCCTTGGCGCAACAGGCCGTTGGCGGCCTCCAGCCCGAGCAGCCCGCCGCCGATCACGACCGCGTGCCGGTAGTGCTGGGCGGCGTCGATCATGGTATCGACGTCGTGGATGTCGCGGAAGCCGATCACGCCCGGCAGGTCGTGGCCGGGGACGGGCAAGATGAAGGGTTGCGAGCCGGTCGCGATCAGCAGCCGGTCGTATTCGGCGCTCACGCCGTCGGCGGTCGTGACGCGCCGGTTGTTGCGGTCGATACCGGTCACCTCGCTGTTGAGATACAGCACGATGCCGCGATCCATGTACCAGTGCTCGTCGTTGAGCATGATCTCGTCGATGGTCTTCTCGCCGGCCAGCACCGGCGACAGCAGGATGCGGTTGTAATTCGCCTGGGCCTCGGCCCCGAACACGGTGATGTCGTACAGGTCCGGCGCCAGCGCCAGCAATTCCTCGATCGTGCGCATGCCGGCCATGCCGTTGCCGATGAGCACCAGTTTTTCTTTCACGTCTGTCTCCGAAGTGGCTGTTTCGCCGGCCTTATTGCAACCGCTGTGCCAGGTTGGCAGGGCTGTGGGACGAGCCTAAGCCGTTGAAAACTGGATGGAAACCGCGCGGATACGCCGACGCTCGGTCCCGCCGGCATCCAACTTTGCACTATCCTGGTGCGAAGGGGCTGTTCCTGCACACCTTGGGGGATGGGGGGTACATAATCAGGCCATGGCAGATTCAGCTGGCTGGCCTGGTGGTCGTGGGCGATGGCCCGGGGAAAAAACCGCAATGGTTGCGCCGCAACAGGGGGTGAAGGCCGCGCGACCGTCGTGGCATGGCATACTTAAGTCTCGTTGGGGAACGAGGAGGCAGCCACCGTGAAAAAGGCGTCTCACCGCAAAGGACACGTTACCCTCCGCACCGCCGCGGTGTTGTTCGCGCTATCGGCCCTGCTTGAACTCGCCGGTATGACTCTGCCCGCGCCGCTGTTCGGCGAGTTTCGCGGCGGCACCGCGGCCTTGGCCTATCACCTGGTTTACGTGCTGCTGTTTCTCGCGCTTGCCGTCGGCCTGTGGACCGCCAAGCCATGGGGCTACCTCATGATCTTCATCGGCGGTGTGCTCTATACCCTCGATAAGCTGCAATTCCTGATGAGCGGCAACGTCACGAAGGAATTGGTCAACACGATATTTCGCGGACAAGAGCCGTTGCTGCAAGCCGTCGGCCCCGATAGG
>JACREH010000108.1 GCA_016218345.1 Gammaproteobacteria bacterium
GCCGCGCTGATCAGCTGCTGGCGATCCGGCGCGTAAATCAGCTTCTCGATCAGCGCGTCGACCACCGGGTCCTTGATGCCGATGCTGTTGTTGGAGCCCTCCTGATCGGCCGCCGAGGAATGCCACAGGCTCATCAATTCATTGCCGGGCGATTGCGATTGGCCGAAGGATTCCACCATCATGTCGAAATCGAAGGTGTCGGTGCGGCGCTGATAGAGCGCCACGTCGACCGTGCGGTAATGCGCCTTGATGCCGAGTTTTCCGAGGTTGTGGGCGAACGGCGCCAAGATGCGCTCGAAGCCTTTTTGCGCCAGCATCACCTCGAATTCCAGGCGCCGGCCGTCGGCGTTCTGTAACACCCCGTCCTTCAACTTCCAGCCGGCCTGTTCGAGCAACGCCTTGGCCCGGCGCAGGTTGTCGCGCAACGACTGCGGCGGTTTGGTGCTGGGCGGTTCCCAGACCGCGGTGAACACCGCCGCCGGCAGGCGGCTGCGGAACGGTTCGAGCAGCTTGAGTTCGTCGCCGCTCGGCAGGCCCGAGGACGCCAGTTCGCTGTTGCTGAAATAGCTGTTGCAGCGCGTGTATTGATCGTAGAACAGATTCTTGTTGGACCACTCGAAATCGAGCGCCAGGCTGATGGCCTTGCGCACGCGCACGTCCTGGAAGATCGGCCGGCGGATATTGAAAATGAACCCCTGCATGCCGGCGTTGTTGCGATGCTTAAGCTCGATCTTCTTGATGAGCCCGGCGTCGAACGGCGGCCCGACGAAATCGCGCGCCCATTGCTTGGAGTGATACACCCAGATGAAATCGTACTCGCCGGCCTTCAGGCCCTCCAGGCGCACGGTATCGTCCTTGTAGTATTTGTAGACGATGCGCTCGAAATTGAACATGCCGCGCCGGGTGTTGCGGTCCTTGGCCCAGTATTCCGGATTGCGCTTATAGCTGACGCGCTTGCCGAGATCGTAGGCCTCCAGCAGGTACGGTCCGCTGGCGATCGGCGCCGTCGTGGCGAGTGTGTCGAAACTTTTATCGCCCACCCAGCGGCGCGCGAAGATCGGAACCTGCGCCGCGATCAGGTGCAACTCCGGGTTGAGCTTGGCGAAATCGAAGCGCACCCGCCGGGCGTCCAGCACCACCGCCTGCTTGATATCCGCCCAGTAGAAACGGTAACGGGGATGCGCCAGTTTTCCCTTCAGGGTATCGAACGAGAACTTGACGTCGTCGGCCGTGACCGGCGAGCCGTCGGAAAAACGCGCCTTGGGATCGAGCCGGAAGGTGACCGCCAGGCGGTCCGGCGCCAACTCGATGTCCTCGGCCAGATGGGCGTACAGGCTATACGGTTCGTCGAGGCTTTGCTCCATGAGCGTCTCGAACACGAGATCGCCCAGACCGGCGGCGGGGATGCCCTTGAGCAAAAACGGGTTGAAGCTGTCGAAATTGCCGAACGCCGACATGACGAGTTCGCCGCCCTTGGGCGCGTCCGATCGAACGTAATCGAAGTGATCGAAACCGGGTCGGTACTTCGGCTGGTAGCCGAGGGCCGCCGACGGCGCGGCCGGCGATGCCAGCGGCACGGCGACGATGACGGCGCTTAACAGACTGAGTAAACGGCGGGTGGTCATTCCACGATCATGCCACGGGCGACTGGTTTATTGTGCTTGTGAGCGGTATTATGAATAAATAAACATCGCACCGCCATACTCAACCTGGCGACCCCGTCAACACAATCAGCAGGAGTTCTATTATGGGTTTTCTTGCCGGAAAACGCGCGCTCATCGTGGGCGCGGCCAGCGAACGTTCGATTGCCTGGGGCATCGCCCAGGCCATGTACCGCGAGGGCGCCGAGCTCGCCTTCACCTATCAAGGCGAAAAACTCCAGCCGCGCGTCGAAAAGATGGCGGCCGAAACCAATTCCCAGATCGCACTGCCGTGCGATGTGGCCAGCGACGAGCAGATTCAGGCGGTGTTCGCGCACCTCAAACAGCACTGGGACGGTCTCGACATCATCGTGCACTCGGTGGCGTTCGCGCCGCGCGAGGAATTGGCCGGCAATTACATCGATAGCGTCACCCGCGCCGGCTTCAACACCGCCCACGAAATCAGCTCGTACAGCTTCGCGGCGCTCGCCAAGGCCGGGCGCGGCATGATGCAGGGGCGCAATGGCGCGCTGGTCACGCTTTCCTATCTGGGCGCGGTGCGCTCGTTCACGCATTACAACGTGATGGGGCTGGCCAAGGCCAGTCTCGAGGCGAACGTGCGTTATCTCGCCCAATCCCTGGGTCCCGAGGGTACCCGCGTCAATGGCATATCGGCCGGCCCGATCCGCACGCTGGCGGCCGCCGGGATCAGCGATTTTCGGAAGATGTTGGATTACTACGAGCGCAACGCGCCGCTCAAACGCGGCGTGACCATCGAGGAGGTCGGGAATGTCGCGGCATTCCTGTGTTCGGACCTGGCCTCCGGCATCACCGCCGAGATCACCTACGTCGACGCCGGTTTCAGCACCGTAGGCTTCAGCGCTGACATGCTCTGATCGCGCCCGGATCGCGGGCGAACAGCTTTACAGCTTATCGGGGTTGATCTTGACCGCGGCCTGCTTGCGCAAGCTGCCGCGGTAGTCGCCGTACAGCCCGGCACCGCGACGCTCGCTCAGGAGTTGCCGGGCCTGCTGCTTGGCGCTCGGGTCGGCCTGCTCGGGCTTGCCGGGCTCTACGCGCTTCAAGGCAAACACCGCATACGCGCCGTTGAGCTGACTGGCGGTGCCGTATGCCGGCATGTCGCCCTGCGGGCGCGCGGCCTTGAACACCGCCTCTAGCAAGTTCGGGTCGATGCCCTTGGCCTGGCTGCGCGCATACGCCTGGGGCGGGTGATAACTCAAACCCTGTTGCTTGGCCAGCGCCTCGAGATCGCCGCCGGCGTTGAGCGCGGCGAGCAGGGCCTCGCCGGCCTTGGCGGCCTGGTCGCGGGCGGCCTGCTGGCGCAGGGTTTGTTCGATACCGGCGCGTACCTCGGCGAGCGGCTTGAGCGTCGCCGGCTCGTGACCGAGCACGCGGATCGCCGCCAGGCTGTTGTCGCTCAGATCGATGGCATTGCTGTTACGCCCCTGGGCGCGTAATTCCGGATCGAAGGCGGCGTCGACGATCTTGCGATCGGCGGCCAGGCCGCTGCCACCGGCGCGCGTGAACCAATCGGTCTGCTCGACCCTGAGCCCGAGCGCCTCGGCGGCCGGCTTGAGGCTGTCGGCCTGCTCGTACACCAGCGTGCGCAGGCGCTCGGACATCTCGAATAACTGCTCGTCGGCCTGCCGCTTGCGCAGTTCCTTGTCGAGCGCGGCGCGCACCTCCTGGAACGGCTTGCGCTGCTCGGGTTTGAGCGAGGTGATCTTGACCAGGTGATAGCCGTCCTTGCTGCGCACCGGCTTGCTGACCTCGCCGGCCTTGAGCGCGAGCACCGCCTGTTCGAATTCGGGCGGGAACAGGCCGCGCTCGATCAGACCGAGATCGCCACCGGCGGCGGCCGAGCCCACGTCCTCGGAATGCTGCTTGGCGAGTTGCGCGAACTCCGCGCCGGCCATGAGCTGCTTGCGGATATCCTCGATCTTGGCGAGCGCCTGCTGCTGCGCGGCTGCGTCGGCCGTGGCCGGCGCGGCCACCAGGATATGGCTGGCGCGGCGCTGCTCGGGGGTGGAAAAACGCCCGATCTCCTCGCCATAGGCCTTGCGCAGATCGTCCTCGCCGACCTTGACCTTCCTGGCCAGTTCCGCGGGCGACAACACCAGATATTCGACGCGCACCCGCTCCGGGCGGGTGTATTGGTCGGAATGACCGGCGTACTGCGCCTCGACGGCCGCGGGGGTAATCTCGATCTTGGCGGTGAATTTGTCGGGGCTCAAGGTCACGTAGCCGAACACGCGTTTTTGCTCAAGCAGGCCCACGATCGCCGCCAGATCGGCGTTGGTGATCAGCGCGCTTTCGCCGAACCCGCTGGCGAATTGACGCTTGACCAGGTCGTCGCGCAGCCGCGCCTCGAAGGCGCGCGGCGCCATCCCCGAGCGCCGCAACAGGGCCTGATACATCTCGCTGCTGAATTGGCCGTCGCGTTGGAAACTCGGGTCCTGCCGGATCATCTGCACGAGTTGGCTGTCGCCGACCTGATAGCCTTCGTCGCGCGCGGCCTTGCCGACCAATATCTCCTGTACCAGCAGTTCGGCCACGTGCGTCTTGAATTCCGGCGTGTCGAGCAGGCCGGGATTGAAATTCTTGCCGAGCATCTGCTGGGCCGAGCGGCGCTGTTGATCGAGCGACCCGCGATAGGCGTCGACGCCGATCTTGACGCCGTCGACCTCGGCGACATTGATCTTGGAATCGCCCTCGAAATAGGAATTGATGCCCCAGAGCGCGAACGGCACGGTGATCAGGCCCAGGATCAGGGTGGCGATCCACCCTTCCACTTTTTCTCGAATGCTCTGGAGCATGGCGGGAGCTCTACGGGGAATGAGGCCGAAAGGCGCGGCCGGGGACGCTCTCAACAGTCATGTATGGGAAACAACAAAGGGCGAGATGCGCCTCGCCCTCCGATGCCATTGGCGGAGTGGACGGGACTCGAACCCGCGACCCCCGGCGTGACAGGCCGGTATTCTAACCAACTGAACTACCACTCCAAAATCGAAACGCGACTGACTCTGGTGGGTGCTGAGGGGATCGAACCCCCGACCCTCGCCTTGTAAGGGCGACGCTCTACCGCTGAGCTAAGCACCCCGGGGCAACACCCCCAAAGGCGCGCTAGTTTACGGCATCCTTCAGGCCTTTGCCAGCCTTGAATTTCGGGTTCTTCGAGGCCGGGATGGCGATGGTCTCGCCGGTGCGCGGATTGCGACCGTTGCGCGCCGCCCGCGCGCTCACGCTGAACGTTCCGAAACCGGCGACGCTCACGGTGTCCCCGGATCGCAGCGCGCCGACGATGTGATCGAACACCGCCTCGACCGCGCGACCGGCGGACGCCTTGTTCATGTCGGTGGATGTGGCGACTTTATCGATAAGATCGGTTTTGTTCATGTTGTCCCCTCTGCGTAGATGGCGTGATGGATGGAGGAACCACTACAACCAACTCCTTGCAACGGCCTGCTTCGCAGACCTTATATCAGGCGCGCGAAAAACCTGTCAAGAAAACCCGCCCCCGAAACGCCGATCGGGGCCGATTCGGCCCCGATGCGGGTGGTGCTCGTCAATGGGTGGTAAGCAGGCCGGCCTCCGGCTTCTCCTCGCCGCCCTTGGGCGGTTCGGTCTCGGCGACCTTGGCCTCCTCCAGCGGCACCGGTTCACGCTCCAGCGCCATGCCCAGCACCTGGTCGATCCAGCGGCACGGCCGGATGTCCAGATCGTCGCGGATATTCTTGGGAACCTCCACCAGATCCTTGCGGTTCTCCTCCGGGATCAACACGATCTTGATGCCGCCGCGGTGCGCGGCCAGCAGCTTTTCCTTCAGCCCGCCGATCGGCAGCACCTCGCCGCGCAGCGTGATCTCGCCGGTCATGGCGACATCGGCACGCACCGGTATCTTGGTGAGCGCCGACACCATGGCGGTGCACATGGCGATACCGGCGCTCGGGCCGTCCTTGGGCGTGGCGCCCTCCGGTACGTGCACGTGGAAATCGTGCTTCTGGTAGAAGTCGTGGGGGATGCCGAGCGCGCCGGCGCGGCTGCGCACCACGCTCATGGCCGCCTGGATCGATTCCTGCATGACATCGCCGAGCTTGCCGGTGATGGTGAGCTTGCCCTTGCCGGCCACGATCACCGCCTCGACCGTCAGCAACTCGCCGCCGACCTCGGTCCAGGCCAGTCCGGTGACCTGGCCGACCTGGTTGGTCTGCTCGGCCACGCCGTAGCGGAACTTGCGCACCCCCAGGTATTCGTCCAGATCCTTGGGCTCGACCGCCACTTTCTTGCGGCCCTTCTCGAGCAACAGTTCCTTGGCGACCTTGCGGAACACCTTGGAAATCTCGCGCTCCAGGCTGCGCACGCCGGCCTCGCGCGTGTAGTAACGGACGATATCGCGGATCGTGTCTTCGGCGATGGTGATCTCGCTCTCCTTGAGCCCGTTGTTCTTGCGCTGTTTGGGCACCAGATAACGGACGGCGATGTTGACCTTCTCGTCCTCGGTATAGCCGGACAGGCGGATGACCTCCATGCGGTCGAGCAACGGCGCCGGAATGTTGAGCGTGTTGGCGGTGGCGATGAACATCACGTCCGAAAGATCGTAATCGACCTCCAGATAATGATCGCTGAAGGCGTGGTTCTGCTCCGGGTCCAGCACCTCGAGCAACGCCGAAGACGGATCGCCGCGGAAATCCATGGCCATCTTGTCGACCTCGTCGAGCATGAACAACGGGTTGCGCACCTTCGCCTTGGCCATGTTCTGGATGATCTTGCCGGGCAGCGAACCGATATAGGTGCGGCGATGGCCGCGGATCTCGGCCTCGTCGCGCACCCCGCCCAGCGAAATGCGCACGAACTTGCGGTTGGTGGCGCGCGCGATCGACTGGCCGAGCGAGGTCTTGCCGACGCCGGGCGGGCCGACCAGGCACAGGATCGGCCCCTTGAGTTTGTTCACGCGCTGCTGCACCGCCAGGTATTCGAGGATGCGCTCTTTAACCTTTTCCAGGCCGTAGTGGTCGGCCTCGAGTATCTTCGAGGCCTCGGCCAGGTCCTTGCGAATCTTGGTGCGTTTTTTCCACGGCACGTTGACCAGCCAGTCGATGTAGTTGCGCACCACCGTGGCCTCGGCCGCCATCGGTGACATCATCTTGAGCTTGTTGAGCTCGGATTGGGCCTTGTCGCGCGCCTCCTTGCTCATGCCGGCTTTTTCGATTTTCTTGGCGAGCTCCTCGGCCTCGTTCGGCGCCTCTTCCAGGTCGCCCAGCTCCTTCTGAATGGCCTTCATCTGCTCGTTCAGGTAATACTCGCGCTGGCTCTTTTCCATCTGGCGCTTGACGCGGCTGCGGATGCGCTTTTCTACCTGCAACAGATCGATCTCTGACTCCATCACCTTCAGGATATGCTCGAGGCGCGCGCGCACGTCCTGCATCTCCAGGATCTGCTGTTTTTCCTCGATCTTCAGGCTCAGGTGCGCGGCGATGGCGTCGGCCAGCCGGCCCGGATCGTCGATGCCCGCCAGCGAACTCAGGATCTCGGGCGGGATCTTCATGTTCAGTTTGACGTATTGGTCGAACTCGCTCAGCACCGAGCGCATCAACGCCTCGCCTTCGCGCTCGTCGACCGCGGTCGACTCGATCATCGTCACGTCGGCGGAGAAGTATTCGCCGGTCTCGATGTAACGCAACAGGTTGGCGCGCTGCTCGCCCTCGACCAGCACCTTCACGGTGCCGTCCGGCAGGCGCAGCAACTGCAGGATGCTTGCGACCGTGCCGATGGTATGAATCTGTTCGGTCGTGGGATCGTCGTCCGAGGCGCTCTTCTGGGCGACCAGCATGATCTGCTTGCCGGCCTGCATCGCCACTTCCAGGGCCTTGATGGATTTCTTGCGGCCCACGAACAGCGGGATCACCATGTGGGGAAAGACCACCACATCGCGCAGCGGCAGGACCGCGAGCGCCAAGGCCTTGGCGGTGGTGGTCAATGCGGTGCTTTCTTTCTCGGTCATGAATATTGTCTCATCCGGCACAGGGGTATGCCGTCATCGTCTCTTTACAGTGTGGGGCCAAGCGGCGGGGATTTCAACAACAAAACCCGGATGCGCGCCGGGCGGCGGCGACGGGCGGGCCAAGGGAGTCAGTCGGACGACAAACGCCGCTCGCCCGCCGGTGCGGGATTCGGCGGTCGGATAGGGACCGGTCAGGTGCGCGTCGAAGCGCGTTTGGCCTCAGGCTCTTCGTCGTCGGCGTAGATCAGCAGCGGCCGGCCGCCGTCCTTGATGACGCCCTCCTCGACCACCACCTTCTTCACGCCCTCCAGCGAGGGCAGGTCGAACATGGTTTCGAGCAGCGCCTGTTCGAGGATCGAGCGCAGGCCGCGCGCACCGGTCTTGCGATCCATGGCGCGGCGCGCGACCGCGAGCAGCGCCTCGGGGCGAATCTCGAGTTCGACCGATTCGAGCTTCAGCAGCTTCTGATACTGCTTGATGAGCGCGTTCTTGGGCTCGGTGAGAATGGACATCAGCGCCTGCTCGTCGAGCTCCTCGAGCACCGCCACCACCGGCAGGCGTCCGACGAACTCGGGGATCAATCCGTACTTGATCAGGTCCTCGGGCTCGACGGTGCGCAGCAGCTCGCCGAGACGCTTGTTGCTGTCGGCCTTGCTCTTGATGTCGGCGCTGAAACCGATGCCGCTCTTTTCGGAACGGTCGCGAATGACCTTTTCCAGACCCGAAAACGCGCCGCCGCAAATAAACAGGATATTGTGGGTGTCGACCTGTAGAAACTCCTGCTGCGGGTGTTTGCGGCCGCCCTGCGGCGGCACCGAGGCGATCGTGCCTTCGATCAGCTTCAACAGCGCCTGCTGCACACCCTCGCCGGACACGTCGCGGGTGATCGACGGATTGTCGGATTTCCGCGAGATCTTGTCGATCTCGTCTATGTAGACGATGCCCTTCTGGGCCTTCTCGACGTCGTAGTCGCACTTTTGCAGCAGCTTCTGGATGATGTTCTCGACGTCCTCGCCGACGTACCCGGCCTCGGTCAGGGTGGTGGCGTCGGCGATGGTGAACGGCACATTCAGCAGGCGCGCCAGGGTCTCGGCCAGGAGCGTCTTGCCGGAGCCGGTCGGACCGATCAGCAGGATATTACTCTTGGAGAGTTCGACGTCGCCGATCTTGCCTTCGTTCTCGATACGCTTGTAGTGGTTGTAGACCGCGACCGACAACACCTTCTTGGCGGTCTGCTGGCCGATCACGTACTCATCGAGAATCTGCTTGATCTCGTGCGGCTTGGGGAATTTGCTCTTGGCGGCGCTGGCGCCGGTCTCTTCCTGGGACTCCTCGCGGATGATGTCGTTGCAGAGCTCGACGCACTCGTCGCAGACGAACACCGACGGGCCGGCGATGAGCTTGCGCACCTCGTGCTGGCTCTTGCCGCAGAACGAACAATACAAGAGCTTTTCGCCCTTGCCGTCACCCCTGCCGTTGTGAGAGTCGTTAGCCATTTTTACCTCGCCCGCTGCGGGCCGTCCGTCGATGCCGGCCGCCCGGTCCCGCCGGTCGGCCATACACCAATATATAGCATATCCCCGTCAACCGCGCTTTTCGATGACCTTGTCCACCAGCCCGAAGGTCGCGGCCTCGCCGCCGTCCATGAAATAGTCGCGTTCCGTGTCCTGCTCGATCTTCGCGAGCGGCTGACCGGTATGTTTGACCAGGATCTGGTTCAATCTATCCCGCACCCGGAGGATTTCCCGGGCATGGATGTCGATATCGGTGGCCTGGCCCTGATAGCCGCCGAGCGGCTGGTGAATCATCATGCGCGCGTGCGGCAGGCAGAAGCGCTTGCCCTTGGCGCCGCCGGTGAGCAACAGCGCGCCCATGCTGGCCGCCTGGCCGACGCACACCGTGCTGACGTCCGGCTTGATGAACTGCATGGTGTCGTAGATCGCCAGTCCGGCGTTGACCGCGCCGCCCGGCGAATTGATATACAGATGGATGTCCTTGTCGGGGTTTTCCGACTCCAGGAACAATAATTGCGCCACCACCAGGTTGGCCATGTGGTCTTCGACCGGACCGACCAGGAAGATGACGCGCTCCTTGAGCATGCGCGAATAGATATCGTAGGCACGCTCGCCGCGCCCGGTGCTCTCGATCACCATCGGGACGAGGCCCAAGGCGCGCGGGTTCAGTGCCCCGCCGTCGCGTTCAAAATCCTTCATGCGTTTCCTGCCTCCGGCATCGGTTAGGTTAGCGGCTTATTGCCTTGCATCAGTTCCTGGAAGCCGGTCGGCTTGTCGACCACCTGGGCGCCCTGCAACAGCAGTTCCACGGCCTGTTCTTCGAGCACCGTGGATTCGACCTGCGCCAACCGCTCCGGCTGGGTATAATGCCATTGGATGAATTCCTGCGGCGACTCGTAACTGGCGGCGAGCTTTTCGATGCGCGCCCGCACCCGCTCGGGGGCAACCTTGAGCCCGCGTTGCTTGACGATTTCCGCCAGGATCAGGCCGAGCGCGACGCGCTGACGGGCCTCGTCCAGAAACAGGATCGGATCGACCGGCGCCTTTTCCAGCGGGATACCCTGGGACTGAAGCGCGGCGCGGCGTTGCTGAACCAGGCGCTCGACCTCGGCGTCCTGCAGGGCCTTGGGAATTTCGAAGCGGTTGAGCTCCATGATGGCCTTGAAGACCTGGTCGCGAACCGCGGCGCGCACCCGTTCCTCCATCTCCTGTTCGAGATTGGCGCGCACCTCGGCGCGCAGACTGTCGGCGTTGCCGTCGCCGATCCCGAATTGACGGGCGAAGTCGCCGTCCACTTCCGGCAGCTCCGGCTCCTCGACGCGGTTGACCTTGACCTGAAACTCGGCGGTCTTCCCGGCCAACTGCTGATTGCGGTAATCGGCCGGAAAGTCGAGATTCAATGTCCGCTCCTCGCCGGCGCGGGCGCCGATCAGGCCTCGCTCGAAACCGTCGATCAGCACGTCGCCGCCCAGCACCAGGGAGAAATTCCGGGCCTGGCCGCCCTCGAATGCTACCCCGTCCAGGCGGCCCTCGAAATCGATGCTCAACCGGTCGCCGACCTGACCCGGACGCTCGACCGGTCTCCAGACAGTGCGCTGCTTGCGCATGATCTCGAGCGTGCGCTCGACATCTTCCGGCTGTACGCTACAGACCGGACGCTCGATGGTAGCGCCGGTGATGTCCAGGCGGGCGATGCTCGGGTAGATCTCGAATTCCGCGGTGTACTCGAGATCCTGGCCGCGGCCGAGCGCCTTCGGTTCGATGCGCGGGCCGCCGGCCGGACTCAAACCCTGATCGGTCACCGCCTCGTAAAACGACGAGCGAATAAGCTCGCTCACCACCTCTTGCATGACCTTCTCGCCGTACTGCGCCTCGATCATCTTGAGCGGCGCCTTGCCCGGCCGAAAGCCGGGGAACCGCACGGTCCTGGACAGACGCTTGAGGCGTTCGGAAAATTCTTTCTCAAACCGCTCGGACGGCACCGCGACCGTCATGCGCCGGCCGATGTTGCCGGTGGCTTCTACCGATACCTGCATTTACCTGAACCTCGCTCCTCAAGATCGTAACGACCCAAAAATTACCGGCGAATCTGCCGTAAAAACCGCTCCATCATACCGTTTCCGGCCGGATAGGCCAATAATTTTGGCTGACTTGCCGCGGTTGACGGCCCTCACCCCATGTGTTCCCGCCGGGGCGCACCAGGATCGTGTGCGCCCGCTCGGCGGCATGGATGCACGTTCAGTGCATCCATGCAGGCCCCGCCTCGCCTCCCGGTAGTGCGGGAGAGGGGGAGTCGGTGAAAATTCTTTATCCTCAGGTTTGGTGCGAATGGGGAGACTCGAACTCCCAAGGGTTGCCCCACTGGAACCTAAATCCAGCGCGTCTACCAATTTCGCCACATTCGCGTCCGCCCGCGTACCCACGGGCGACCATTGTGCCACAGTCGGCAACGGAACGAGTTTACCCGCCAAGCACGCCAAGAACGGCGATTTCAGAGGGCTCCGGCGGAATTCGCGGCATCCTTGGCGGCTCAAGATCGTATTTGTAGCGGTCCAAACTGCCGGGGGTCACGGAGGCACGGAGGGTCAGCCGGTCGGTTTGTTGGCGGCCGCCAGCGGGTCGCTGGGGCGGGTCCGGCGAAAGCGGCGTTCCAGCTCGTTGGCGGGCAGCGGCTGGCTCAGATAATAGCCCTGGGCGGCGTTACAGCCGAGCTTCTTGAGCAATTCCAGAATGCCGAGATTCTCGACGCCCTCCGCCGCCACGCGCAGGCCGAGATTGTGGCCGAGGTCGATGGTCGACTGCACGATCACGGCGTTACTCTCGTCGTGGGTCATGCCCTTCACGAACGACCGGTCGATCTTGAGTTCGTTGACCGGCAGGCGTCGCAGATAGGCGAGCGACGAATAGCCGGTGCCGTAATCGTCGATCGAGAGATGAATGCCCATGGCATGCAGACTGGTCAGGATCTTGAGGGCGCGGGTGGGGTCGGCCATGATCGCGCTCTCGGTGATCTCGAGTTCCAGCCATTCGGGTCGGATTTGCCAGGTCCTGAGCAGCTTCGCGATCTTATCGGGTAGCTGCAGGTCCTGGAGGTTGCGTGCCGAGAGATTCACCGCCAGCATCAGCTTGATGCCGGCGCGCGCCCACTCGTGTTGCTGGCGAAGACCGGCATCGAGCACCCGCTCGGTAAGGGTGTTGATCATGCCGCTCTGTTCGGCGAGCGGAATGAATTCGTCCGGCGTCACCAGCCCGCGCTCCGGATGCTCCCAGCGCACCAGCGCCTCGACACCGCTCACGATACCCGAACCCAATTCGATCTTCGGCTGGTAATGCAACAACAGCCTGCCCTCCTCGATCGCGCTGCGCAATTCGCCCATCAACGCCAGTCGCCGCGGGGTATTCTGGTCGCGTGCCGGGTCGTAGACGGCATAGCCGCTGTGCGCCTGCTTGGCGGCGTACATGGCCACGTCGGCGCACTTTATCAGCGCGTTGCCGTCGGCGCCGTGCTCCGGATAGATGGCGACGCCGAAACTCGCCTCGATGGTAAGGACATGGTCGGCGATCGTGAACGGCGGTTCCAGCGCCTGGATGACCCGGCCGACCGCCACCACCGCGGCTTCGCGGTTCATGCCGGACAACAACAGCGAGAATTCGTCGCCGCCGAACCGCGCCACCGTATCGGTCTCCTTCAGTCTGGCCTGCAGGCGCGCAGCGATCTGTTTCAAGAGCTCGTCGCCGATCTGATGGCCCAGGGTGTTGTTGATGTCCTTGAAACGATCCATGCCCATCATCACCACCGCCAACGGTTCGTTCTGATGATGCGCCAGCAGGATGGCATGTTCGAGACGATCGTTGAGCAGCGTCCGGTTCGGCAGGCCGGTCAGGGCATCGTGCAGGGACTGATGTTGCAATACCGCCTCATGGTGCTTGCGCTCGCTGATGTTGGTGAGCGAGCCAGCCATGCGCTGCGGCCGGGCGCGATTATCGCGCAGCACCTTGCCGCGCATCTGGGCGGTTATGTAGTCGCCGTCCTTGGTCCTGAGGCGGTGATCGGAGGCGAAGAACTGGCCGCCGCCGCTCAAATAATCCTCGAGCTTGGTCAGCACGTATTCGCGATCGTCGGGATGAATACGGTCTTTCCAGGCCTGGATGCTGGGCTCGAAATTCCCGTCGGAGGCGCCGAAGCCGAGCATCTCCTTGAAGTGCGCCGAATAAAAGGCCGTGCCGGTAATCATGTCCCAGTCCCAGATTCCGTCATTGGTGCCGCTCACCGCCAGTTCGAACCGTTCCTTGCTCGCGCGCAGATCGGCGATGTCGGCGGCGATCTTCCGGGACATCTGGTCGAAGGTCTGGCCGAGCCTGGCGACTTCGTCGTTGCCGCTAAGATTGGCGGCGACATCGGGTTCTCCGGCGGCGAACCGGCGCGCGGCGCGCTCGAGAATCTCCAGCCGGCGCGTGAGCACATAACCCATCAACAACCCGATCACGGCGATGACCGCCATGCCGACGATCGCGATGGTCAAACCCCGGTCGCGCGTCTCGTGGATCGACTGCAGCAGTTCGGCGCGCGAGAACTGCACGGCCAGCAGCCCGAGCGGCCCGGATTCGTTGGACAGCGCGCGCGTGCCCCAGAAGTTTTCGTCCCCACCGCTCAGTGCGGGCGGGGAAAGGCCGATCAACGACGGGTGGGTGGTGGAAACGATCTTGTTATTGGCGTCGACCAGCAATATCTGAGACACATATTGCTCGTGCCCAACCTGCTCGAAATACGGTTGGAGCTCGGCATACTCCTCGGTAACCAGCGCCACCCGGCTCAGGTCGCTCAACAAATTCAGGGTTGCCTCGGTCTGGCGGCCGAAGCGCTGATTCCCGGTCTCGAACGACAGCGCCGACATCTGCCACAGGGTGACGGCCACCATCACCATTTCGAGCACGAAGATGGTCGCGGCGATGCGGTATCTAAGCGACAGTCGATGCCAAGTCATTTCTCGAATCGTTTCCAGTGGTTGCGTACCACGTCATAGTCGTCATCCAGCGCCAGTTGGAACGGGGTGAGTTCGCCCGCCGCCAGCAGCCGCCGGCCCTCGGGGGAATCCGGCCAGGAGAGGATGGCGGCGCGCAGGCGTTCGCGTTCGTTCTCGGGCACGCGCGAATGCACGGCGATCAAGGCATGGGGGATGGTTTGCGATCGTGCCAGAATATGAAAGCTCACCTTCATGCGCGCCTGAAAGAAACGCGCCGGCCCGGCGGCCGTGACACAGGCATCGACCGCGCCGATCAGCAACCGCTGTAGACAGGAGTCATGGGACTTGGTGTATTGCAAGCTGACGTCGCGGTGCGGATCGAGACCGGCGTCGAGCAGCGCCAACTTGGCCAAATGACTGACCGCCGCCTCGGCCGGCGGCAGCGCCACCACCCCGCCCTTCAGATCCTTGAGCGCATGCAGCGGACTGTCTTCAGCGATCATGATCTGGGCGGTCAGCGGCTCGCCGCGGCGCGCGAGCGGCAGATACCCGGAATCATGCGCCCAGACATAATCGAACGGTTGCAGGAAGACGATATCGTAGGTCTGTTTGCGCAGTTCCTCCATGAACTTTTCGAAACTGGGTTTGGTGCGGAAATAGACCCGGCGGTCCAGCGCCCGGCCGAAATCGGCGGCGATCGGCGCATAGATCTTCTCCAGGCGGGCAACCGCCAGATGGGGGAATACCCCGAAGAGATACGGCGGCGGGGCGGGTTCGATAGCCGGTTCGGCGGCGTAACTCCCGATCGGCACAACCATGCTAACCAGCGCCAGCGCCAGCACCCACCGTATCCGTATGCGGTGACACCTCGTCGTGAGCGTTGCGCCAATCCCTGCTGTTTCAGGATATCCGACACCCATGGGATGGATCCGTCGACCGACGTTATCCCGATTCTCTCCGGTCTTCAACTGCCGCGGGAGGACGACGCTGAATATAGGGGCGGAGGGAAGCGGGTACGGTCTCGATTAGCCCGCAACCCGCTGGCTGACGGGGATCGGCAGCGGCGCGCGTCGCCGGAAAAACTGGTGGGCCGTCCCCGGCTCGAACGGGGGACCTACTGATTAAGAGTCAGCTGCTCTACCAACTGAGCTAACGGCCCGTCTTGATAACCTTTGCTACATGCCATCCCTGGCGCGACACTTTACCGATACAGGCCCCGGCCCTGCCATCCATGGCATGGCGCTCACCGGGACGAAGACACGTTAAGTGTCTTCGTTTGTTTCCGGCTCGCCCAATTGAGCTAACGGCCCGAAAAAAAACAGGCACGAGATGCGAGGACCGAAGTTACGAGAGAACAACCATGAGCCCTCGCACCTTGTGCCTTGTGTCTCGTCCCTTACTTACCTTATATGTCTGGGGTGAGCGATGGGACTCGAACCCACGACAACCGGAATCACAATCCGGGACTCTAACCAACTGAGCTACGCTCACCATAAGCCTGTTGCCCGCCATCCTGGGCCGGTCCATCTAATATCTGGTGCACCCGACAGGACTCGAACCTGTAACCGCCAGCTTAGAAGGCTGGTGCTCTATCCAGTTGAGCTACGGGCGCCGGAATTCGATTCTGAACTCCCGGCGCGCCGGTACGCAAGGGTGCACTCGACAAATACCTGGTCGGGGTAGAGGGATTCGAACCCCCGACACCCTGCTCCCAAAGCAGGTGCGCTACCAGGCTGCGCTATACCCCGGTGACTGCACACATACCGATAAAATCGATCAAACCATTCGCGGCACGCGGAGGGGGAAATTCAGAGCTTCCCGACAGGCACCGGAGCGGCCCACGCAAGGGTCGGCAATATACGCGCCGCTCCGAGTAGCGTCAATGCCGACCGCCGGCTTGGCGCGAAACCGGGCGCATGCCATCATGACCGCTCGGCAACCCCGTCTCCGGCCACCATGAGCGCACGCATCATCGACGGCAAAAAGATCGCGTCCACCCTGCTCGCGGACATCAAGTCACGGGTAAGCGAACGTGTCGCACGCGGCGACCGTCGGCCGGGACTGGCGGTAATCATGGTCGGCGACCACCCGGCCTCGCTGGTGTATGTGCGCAACAAGCGCAAGGCCTGTGCCGAGGTCGGGGTGGCGTCGTTCTCGCACGACCTGCCCGCCGACACCGCCCAAACCGCGCTGCTCGCGCTCATCGATCGCCTGAACGACGACCCCGGGGTGGACGGCATTCTGGTGCAACTGCCGCTGCCGGCGCACATCGACCCGCAAACCGTGATCGAGCGCATCCATCCGGACAAGGACGTCGATGGCTTTCATCCCTACAATATCGGCCGGCTGGTGTTGCGCATCCCGGTGTTGCGGCCGTGCACGCCGCTCGGCGTGATGCGCCTGCTGGAGAGCACCGGTGAGCCGGTCATGGGCCGGAACGCGGTGGTGGTGGGCGCCTCCAACAACGTCGGGCGACCGATGTCGCTGGAATTATTGCTGGCCGGGGCGACGGTCACGACCTGTCATCGCTTTACCCGGGACGTGCCGGATCATCTCGCCCGCGCCGACATCGTGGTGGTCGCGGTCGGAAAGCCGGGCATCGTAAAGGGCGAATGGATCAGGCCGGGCGCAACCGTGATCGACGTCGGCATCAACCGCGAGGCCGACGGCACCCTGGTCGGCGATGTCGAATTCGAGACAGCGCGCCAACGCGCCGCCTGGATCACGCCGGTACCGGGCGGGGTGGGACCGATGACCGTGGCAAGTTTACTGCTGAATACCCTCGATGCGGCCGAACACCTGCACGCCTGAGCGCAGAAAAGGAGAACCGGTGCGCACGCCTGCGGCGTACGCACCGGGTAACAATTACTACTTCTTCTTGTCGCCCGCGGCCGGGGCAGTCGAACCAGCGGCCGGCGCGGCGGCCGGAGCCCGAGCGGCGGCGTCGGCGGCCGGAGCCGGAGCCGGGGCAGCGGCCGGAGCCGGGGCAGCGGCCGGAGCCGGCGCCTTCTTCTGTTCGCAGGCCGCCAGGGCCAGAACACCGGCAAACACAATCAATAACTTCTTCATCGTCGCGATTCTCCCAAAAATTAAAAAAGGGGCACAATGCCCGGCGGAATTATACATGGATCGGGGCCGCTGCCTAGATACGCCGCGCGCTCCTCCGGCCGCTACGGATGCCTGGCCATCGCCGGTCCGATCAGGCATCATGAACGCCCACGCCTACCCCCATGCCGCGCATCCAGCCTGCCTTCACACTCCCCGACCGCGCCGGGCGCGGAGACACGCGAGCCCGCGATGCCTAGCGCCCGCCGGCTCTACCGGCGCTGGCTGCTCAAGCGCCACCGCCTGCCGGAGGCGGATTGGGCGCGGGCGGTCGAACGTCTGCCCTTCTGCCGGGCGCTCGACCCGGCCGACCGGCAACGCCTGCGCGAATTGGTCACGCTGTTTCTGCTCGATAAGAAGTTCGAGGGCGCCGCCGGCCTGGTCGTGAGCGACGGCATGCGCCTGTCGGTGGCCTTGCAGGCCTGCGTCTTGATCTTGAACCTCGGTTTGGAATATTACGCGGGGTGGTCGGCGATCATCCTCTACCCGGGCGACTTTCGGGTGCGCCGTCAGCACGCCGAGGAACTGGCCGAGACGCTGTGGGAACACGAGTCGCTGGCGCTGGTGCACGAGACCAGCGACGAACTCTCCGGAGAGTCGTGGCCGCGCGGCCCGGTGATCCTGTCCTGGCAGGCGGTCGATGCCGGCGATGCCGGGCAAAATATCGTGCTGCACGAATTCGCCCACAAGCTGGACATGCTGAACGGCGAGGCCGACGGCTTTCCGCCGCTGCACCCCGGCATGCACGCCCCGGCCTGGACGCGCGACTTCGAGGACGCCTATCGGCATCTGTGCGACGCCCTCGACAGCGGCGCGCCGGTGGACATCGACCCGTACGCCGCCGAAAGCCCGGCGGAATTCTTCGCGGTGCTGAGCGAGACATTCTTCATCGATCCGCGGCTCGTGCACCGGGATTTTCCGGATGTTTACCGGCATCTCAGGGATTTTTACCGCCAAGACCCGCACGCGCTGATGCTCGCGGCCACATGATCCCGTTGCACGACGACAATCCGACCCGCACCCTGCCGATCGTCACGGTCGCGATCCTGATCGCGTCGGTGCTGGCGTTTCTGTGGCAGCTGCTGCACGAACCGCAGGTTCAGGAACTGCTGGTAACGAGCCTGGGGGTGATCCCGGCCGCGCTGCTCGGCGATTTCCGCCCGGTGCAGCCGCTGTATTCGCTGCCGCCTTCGATCACGCTCGTTACCTCGATGTTCCTGCACGGCGGCTGGATGCACCTCATCGGCAACATGCTGTACCTGTGGATCTTCGGCAACAACGTCGAGGACGCCATGGGCCATGGGCGGTTCGTGGTGTTTTATCTGTTGTGCGGCGGGGGCGCGGCGCTGACCCAGGCATTCGCCGCTCCCGACTCGACCATTCCCATGATCGGCGCGAGCGGCGCGATCTCCGGTATCCTCGGCGCCTATCTGTTGCTCTACCCGCACGCCCGGGTATTGGTGCTGCTGCCGTTGGGCGTGTTCACGCGCCTGGTGCGCCTGCCGGCGCTGGCGGTGCTGGGATTCTGGTTCGTGCTGCAGGTCGTCAACTCGTTGCTGGTAACCGCCGGCGGCGGCGGGATCGCCTGGGGTGCGCACATCGGCGGGTTCGTGGCCGGGCTGGCGCTGATCCCGCTGTTCAAGCGCCGCGACGTGCGGCTGTTTCATCCCGGAAACCGCTGAACGTCGGTTCCGCTCACGAACCGGTCTTGCCCTCCTCGATCGGCAGGTACATCTGTACCTGATGATCGCTGCGGCGCTTGGCGGTGTAGCTCGCGGTGTCGGCCTGCGACAGCACCTGTTCGGGGCTGACCGAATGCTTGTTCATCACGCTCGCGCCGACGCTGCCGGTCACGCGAAACGTCCGGCCGCGATAATTGAAACTGTAGTTGGCGATCAGCACGCGGAACTCCTCGGCGACATCGAGAATGTTGTCGATCTTGACGTTCGGCAGGATGATGCCGAATTCGTCGCCGCCGAGACGCGCCAACACGTCGGCCCCGCGTATCCGGCGCGACAGCAGCTCGCCGATCTCGATCAGCAGCTGATCGCCGGCGGCGTGGCCGGCGGCGTCGTTGACGGCCTTGAAGTGGTTGAGGTCGATATAGATGAGGCCGCTGGCCTCGTCGCTGCGTTTGAGCCGGCAGAACTCCCGGTCCAGGGTGTCGGTGAAATACCGGCGGTTGGGCAGACGCGTCAGACTGTCGTGATAGGCCTGCCAGTTCAATTTGTCGATTTGTTCGCGCAGCACCGAGATGTCGCGAAACGCCACCACCGACCCCTGGTGCTGGCCGTTCACGAACAACGGCACGACGTTGCATTCCACCCACAGCGGGCGACCGTCGCGCATCCAAAAGACGCTGTCCCAGCACAGCAACTCGTCGCCCAATTCGTAGGCCTGCATCAGAAAACAGGTCTCGGCGGGGTTCGGACGGCCGTCGATCTGGGCGAAGTGAAACAGCTCGTGGGGATTGCGCCCACGCACCTCGTCTTCCTGTTCGTAACCCAGGATCTTCAGGCCGGCCGGATTCATGAAGGTGATCTGCTTGGATTTGTCGACCCCGTACACGCCTTCGCTGAGCGACCCGAGAATCTGCGCCAGATGGTGGCGCTCGAGATCGATGGTCTTGCGCACCCGGATCGAGCGCACCATGGCGGCGATGCGCGCCAGCAGCAGCTCCTGCGGTTCGTCCTTGAACAGGCAATCGGACGCGCCGGCCTCGAGCGACAGGCGGATGATCTCGTCCGAATAGGTCGCGGTCAGAATGACCGGCGCGATGTGCGCGAGTCGCGCATCCCGGCGGATGGCGCGACACAGCACATCGCCGTTCTCCTGGGGCATGAAATAATCGATGATGGCGATATCGAAGGCGCGCGCGGCGAGCTTCTTGAGCCCGTCCTGAACGCTCTCGGCGGTTTCGATCTGATAACCGTTGGCCGTGAACAGGCGGCTGTAGACATCGCGCGCGGTGCGCGTGTCGTCCACCAAGAGAATGCGCATGTGGCCGGCCGGGTCGACCATGGACTGAGAGCTCGCCTGTGCGTCTGCCTGTTGCATAGGCTGATTATAGTCGCACCCGGTCGGCGCGCACGGACCGCGGCCGCGGCGCCCGCCGTTTGCCTATAATTTAATCAATCCCGGATCCGCCCTACATCCACGGGGTATTTCATGGGAAAATGCCCGGCATGCAGACCTATCTGGATCTCATGCGCCACGTGCTGACGCACGGCACGCGCAAGACCGACCGCACCGGCACCGGCACCGTCAGCACCTTCGGCTACCAGATGCGCTTCGACCTCGCCCGGGGCTTCCCGCTGCTCACCACCAAGAAGCTGCACGTCAAGTCCATCGTTCACGAACTGTTGTGGTTTCTCAAGGGCGACACCAACGTTCGCTATCTGCGCGAAAATGGCGTGACCATCTGGGACGAATGGGCCGACCCGAACGGCGAACTCGGACCGGTGTACGGCGCCCAATGGCGCTCCTGGCCCGCCCCGGACGGCCGGCGCATCGATCAGATCGGCCGGATCGTCGAGCAGATCAAGACCACGCCCGATTCGCGCCGGTTGATCGTCAGCGCCTGGAACGTCGGCGAGCTCGAGCGCATGGCCCTGCCGCCCTGCCATCTCCTGTTTCAGTTCTATGTCGCCGACGGCCGGCTGTCCTGCCAGCTCTATCAGCGCAGCGCCGATGTTTTTCTGGGGGTGCCGTTCAACATCGCCTCCTATGCCCTGCTTACCCTGATGGTCGCGCAGGTCACCGGGCTCGCGCCCGGCGAATTCATCCATACCCTGGGCGATACCCACCTCTATTTCAATCATCTGGAGCAGGCCAACCTGCAACTGCAACGCCAGCCGCGACCCTTGCCCGCCCTGCGCCTCAATCCGGAAGTGCGGTCGCTGTTCGCTTTCCGCTACGAGGATTTTGCGCTGCTGAACTACGATCCCCATCCCGGCATCAAGGCACCGGTCGCGGTATGATCCGGTGGCGGGAGCGGGGTTTGTTGGTGATTGCATCGTATTCTCGTCTCTCGTCCCCATGATTTCCATCATCGCCGCCCTGGCGCGCAATCGGGTCATCGGCATCGACAACCGCCTGCCCTGGCGGCTGCCCGCCGACCTCAAATTCTTCCGCCGCACCACGCTCGGCCATGCCGTGATCATGGGCCGAAAAAATTACGAATCCATCGGCCGGCCGCTGCCGCAGCGCCGCAATATCGTGCTCAGCACCGACCCCGGCTACCGGGCGCCGGGTTGCGAGGTACGGCATTCGCTGGCCGCGGCCCTGGCCGCGGCCGGTGACGACCCGGAGGTCTTCGTCATCGGCGGCGCAAATCTCTACGCCCAGGCCCTGCCGCTCGCCGGACGCATGTACCTCACGCTGATCGAGGCCGAGTTCGACGGCGACACCTGGTTTCCGGAATACGATGAAAAAGAATGGCGGGAAATCGCCCGAGAGGAACATGCCCCGGACGCCGACAACCCGTATCGGTTCAGTTTCGTGACCTTGCAGCGAATCCACCGGCCGGCAGTCGCCGGCCGGTGGGATTAATCAGGCCATCTGGGCGACCAGGTCGCGTGCCTGCTGTTTCTGTTGATCGCTGCCTTCGGTGATCACTTCATCGAGAATGCTGCGCGCCCCTTCGTTATCGCCCATGTCGATATAGGCCTTGGCGAGATCGAGCTTGGTGGCGGTCTCGTCCCAGTCCTTGTCGCCGGCGGGCGGGGCGGGCGCAGCTGTGAAGGCACTCGCTGCTGCTGCCGGCGCCTCGGTATCGAAGCTGATAAAACCGTCATCCGCGCCGCGCTCTTCCACCACCAGTTCCGCGTCGCGTGAACCGGCCGGCTTGAGATCGCCGCTTTCCTCCAGCATCAGTTCTCCGGCCTCGGCATGGCCGGGCACGGCCAGATCGAAATCGAAGCTGATGTCCGACGCCGGGGCCGGTTCGCTAACGGCCGGCGCCCCGAGGTCGAGACTCAGGCCGGCGTCCCGGAGATCGAGCGCCGGCGGCGGAGTCGGTCTGGGCGCGGCGGCCTGCTTGGCGCCGCCCAAGGTCTCGTCGAACGCCGCCGAGATCGCCGCGGCGGCGACCGAGGCGGTGGCGGCGGACGCCTTGGGTGCGGCCGGGGTGAAGACCGCTGTCGGCGGTTCGGAGGCGGCCTTGACCGGCGCGCCGCCCCGGAACATGGGATTGTTCGGGTTCATCTTGCGGCCCATCTCCTCGACCTTCTCCCAGATCTTGCCGCCCTTGCCTTCGAGCGCGGCGTACAACTCCTCGGCCAAGGTCTCGAACGACCGCAGGTCGTTGCGATGGTGATAGATCTCGAGCAGTTTTTGTTTCAGTTCATGGCGCACCGGTTCCTTGACGATCGCCTCTTTCAGGATCTCTTCGGCCTGTTCGTCGCGTCCGTAGGCGAGGTAGACCTCGGCCTCGGCGACCGGATCGACCTCGTCGGTGTGATGAATCGTGCCCATGCCGCCGTGACTGAAATCGCTCAGGAACGAGGTGTCGCTCGCGGCCGGCGCGGCGGCGTTG
This sequence comes from Gammaproteobacteria bacterium, assembly GCA_016218345.1. Lineage (GTDB taxonomy): Bacteria > Pseudomonadota > Gammaproteobacteria > Acidiferrobacterales > UBA6901 > JACREH01. The sequence goes on from JACREH010000108.1 coordinate 22,782, forward strand.
GCGCTGCCGGTATCGAGCGCGCCACCCGACAGGATGCTTTCGGCGAACTCGGCCTTGGCGCGGCTGCGGCGTCGAACATAGATCACCAACAAGGCAACGCCGCTTAACACCACGGCCAGCACCACACCCAGGATCAGGGGGTTGGCCATGAGTTCGTCGATGAATCCCATGAGCCCCTTGTCTTCGACCGGCGGGGCCGCTGGCGGCTTGCGTACCGGTGGGACGGCGGTCGGTTTGGCGGCCGGGGCCTTCTCGGCCGCTGCCGGTTTGGCTGCAGGAGTTTCGGCCGGGGCCACCGGGGCCGTCGCCGGCGCTGGCGGCGCGCCGCCCGCCTGCTGCTGCTTCACGGCCAGGTCCTTGTTTTCCAGTTCGATCAGGCGCGCGGTGTTCTCGACCTGCTTTTGGAGAATACCGACGCGCTCGCGTAATTCTTTGTTTTCCAACTCCTTGGACTGCACCGCTTCTTCCAGGGTCGAAACCTTGTCGCTCAATGCCCGTCGTTCGGTCTTGACATCGCTCCTGCCGTCGGCGACGTCGGCCTTCTTGTCGGCCGGTTGCTTTTCATCGTTCAGATTGGCGCGCACGATCTTAAGCAGATCGTCGCCGGTATCCTTGCCGAGCAGGGCGTTGTCGGCGGCGGACTTGTCCTTGACGGACTTCGCGGCCTTGGCGGCCGGTTGCTCGATTTTTGCCGCCTTGGTGTCAGGCTTGGCGACGGCCGTGGGTTTCTTCTGTTCTTCGGCCGCAACCTTCACTACCCGTTCGGTGCCGGCGAGCTTGAGTTTATATTCTTGCCAGGCGTCGTACTGGGCGCGCACCTCTTTCTGCGCCTGCGCCTTGGAGATCGATTCGACCGCGGAACGCTCCGGTATCTTGAGAATCCTGCCGGTCTTGAGGTTGTTGATGTTGTTGCCGATGAACGCGCCGGGGTTGGCCTTGAGCAATGCCAGCATCGCTTGCTCGACGCTGAGATTCTTGTCGACACGCATTTTTTCGGTGATCTGGGCGAGCGTCTCGCCGCTTTTCACCGGACCGTATTCGGCGCGCACCGCCCAATCCGAACCCGAGGTCGGCGGCGGTTTTACTTCATCGGAAAACGGGTCGAACGGCTGGCTGGTGTCGGAACCGTCGAGATGCGGGGGGCCATAGAGCGTATCGCCATAAAACGACGCCGGCCCGGGGCCAGCGCTGTCTCGAATCGGTGGCTGCGGGGCCGGTGCCTTTGGCTCGGCGCTGACCGGTGGAGTAACGGGTTTGCGCTTCTCGGCCACCGCGGCGTCGGCGCCCGGCCGCGGGGCCTCCACCCGGGCCGGCTTACCGGCTACCCAATGGGGAGGATCGAGCAGCGCAGTGAACTCGCGAACCACCCGCCCGCCGGCCCATTCCACCTGCAAGAGAAAATGCAGGAACGGTTCCCGCAGCGGTTGGTCGGTGCTGAGCTGGAGAACATGCCGGCCGTCGCCACGCTTGCTGACGGTGTATTTAATGGTAAGCAGATGCGGCGGGCGTTCGATGCCGGCGGCATCAAAATCGGCGCGCGGTGCCAGCGCGGCCGTGAGCGTCTTCAGTTCCTGGGCGCTCGGCGCCAACAATTCGATTTCGCCGTTGAAAGGTTCGTCCAAGCCGGAGTGCACGACCAATCGACCGAGGCCCACGGCCTGAGACAGTAACGGCAGGCAGGCCAACGCCAGCCCGCAAACCGCCTGTAGCACCCGGACCCAAGCTAAACGCGTTTGATGCATGTATTCAATCTCCCGGTTTATGCCCATGTCACGCCGAAAAAGGAAAGAAATATTAGCTTATAGTACTTAGAGTTATAAAACCATAATAGTAATATCGTTTATAAACCTCAAGTAACCGCCGTCAACTGATACGCTTTTGTCAGAAATTCAGGCGCTTGCAGGCGTTTTTAGGGGATTATCTCGCAATTTCAGGCGTTTTCCCGGGCTTGAGTTGCCACCGGTGGAAGCAACTCATCATGTAGGACCGCCGGTCCACCCGCCCCTCTGGAGGCCGGCGTGGACGGTCGATCCGGAGAGTCCGAGCGAGGGGCCGGGATCCACGGCCCATCCACACACCGCAGTGGTTCTGTCCTTGGTATAGCCGTTGTTCAGGGACACATCAATGACCGGTCGGCGCGTCTGGGCGATCGACGCCCCCGAACCCGTGGCGGCACCCTCGCCACGGTCAGGGCGCGCTTACGCCTCCAGCAGGATCCGCAGCATGCGCCGCAACGGCTCGGCCGCACCCCACAGGAGTTGATCGCCGCAGGTGAAGGCGGTGAGGTATTCAGGCCCCATGTTGAGCTTGCGCAGTCGTCCGACCGGAACGCCGAGCGTACCGGTCACCGCCGCCGGGGTCAGCTCGCGCATCGAAATCTCGCGGTCGTTCGGCACCACCTTGACCCAGCGATTCGCGGACGCCAGCAGGCCGTGGATTTCATCGAGCGGTACGTTCTTGGCGAGCTTGATGGTCAGCGCCTGGCTGTGGCAACGCATGGCGCCGATGCGCACGCACAGACCGTCGATCGGGATCGGCGCGGCCTCGCGGCCGAGAATCTTGTTGGTCTCGGCCTGACCCTTCCACTCTTCCTTGCTCTGGCCGTTGTCGAGCTGCCTGTCGATCCACGGAATCAGGCTGCCGGCGAGCGGCGCGCCGAAGTGTTGCTTCGGGAATTCCTCGGAGCGAATGGTATCGGCCACGGTCCGGTCGATGTCGAGAATCGCCGATGCCGGATCGTCGAGCTTCGCCTTCACCGAAGCATGGATGGTTCCCATCTGCTTGATCAGCTCGCGCATGTTCTGCGCGCCGGCGCCGGACGCCGCCTGATAGGTCATCGCAGTCATCCATTCGATGAGACCCGCCTTGAACAGGCCGCCGAGACCGATCAGCATTAGCGATACCGTGCAGTTGCCGCCGATGTAGTTCTTCACGCCGTTATTGAGGCCGTCCTTGATCGCGCCCATGTTGACCGGGTCGAGAATAATGATGGCATCCTTCTCCATGCGCAGCGTCGAGGCGGCGTCGATCCAATATCCGCTCCAGCCGGCGGCGCGGAGCTTCGGGTAGATCGCGCTCGTGTAGTCGCCGCCCTGGCAGGAAACGATGGCGTCCATCCGTCGCAGTTCCTCGATATTTTTAGCGTCCTTGAGCGGCGGAACGTCCTGGCCGATGGCCGGACCCTTTCCGCCCACGTTCGAGGTCGTGAAAAAGACCGGCTCGATGTGTTCGAAATCCCGCTCTTCCAGCATGCGGCCCATGAGCACCGAGCCCACCATGCCGCGCCAACCGACCATTCCTACCCGTTTCATTACTCACCTCGCATAAAAAACAGTTTTTAGTTTTGAGTTCTTAGTGTTAAGTGAATGAAGGCGCTTCGCGCCAAACTAATAACTCGACTTTCGGAACTAACCACTTGTTCAGGCGCTACAGCGCCTGAACGACCGCGTCGCCCATTTGCTGCGTACCGACCTTGCTCGTCCCTTCGGTCCAGATATCGGCGGTGCGCAGCCCCTGGTCGAGCACCTTCGACACCGCCCGCTCGATCCGTCCGGCCAGCAGCGGCTCGTCGAGGGTGTAGCGCAGCATCATGGCCGCCGATAGAATCGTCGCCAACGGATTGGCAACGCCCCGGCCGGCGATGTCCGGCGCCGACCCGTGAATCGGCTCGTACATGCCCTTATTGCGGGCATCCAGCGAGGCCGATGGCAGCATGCCGATCGATCCGGTCAGCATGGCGGCCTCGTCCGACAGGATATCGCCGAACAGGTTGCCGGTGACCATCACGTCGAATTGTCTGGGCGCTCGCACCAGTTGCATGGCGGCGTTATCGACGTACATATGGGTCAGCTCGACGTCCGCATAATCCCTGGCCACCCGTGTCACCACCTCGCGCCACAGCCCGGAGGTTTCGAGCACATTTGCCTTCTCGACGGAACAGACCTGCCGGCGGCGCTTGCCGGCGGCAGCGAACGCCACCCGCGCCACGCGCTCGATCTCGTGCTCGGCGTATTTCATGGTGTTGAAACCCTCGCGCTCGCCGTTGGCGAGCGTGCGCAGGCCGCGCGGTTCGCCGAAATAGATGTCGCCGGTCAACTCGCGCACGATCAGCAGATCGAGCCCGGCGACCACCTCGGGCCTGAGCGTCGAGGCCGAGGCCAGCTGCGGATAGAGAATCGCCGGACGCAGGTTGGCGAACAACTGCAACTCGGCGCGCAGGCCGAGCAGCGCCTTCTCGGGACGCAGCTCGCGCGGCAGCGCGTCGTAACGGGTGCCGCCGACCGCGCCGAGCAGCACGGCGTCGGCGTGCTTGGCCAGGCGCAGCGTGGCCTCGGGCAACGGGTGTTTGTGGGCCTCGTAGGCCGCCCCGCCGACCGGCGCGGTTTCCAGCGCAATTTTCAGGCCGAAATCGCGCTGCAGGCGCTCCAGCACCTTGACCGCTTCCGCGGTCACTTCCGGACCGATGCCGTCACCGGGCAATACCGCAATTTTCTTGGTCATCGCTCAACCCAACTTATATGAATCATGTGAACCGCCTAGGACGCCAAGAGCGCCAAGAACGGCGAAATTGCCGTCAAAACTCCCGGTGTCCTTGACGACTCAAGATCGACCAAAAAGCCACGGGGCTTCCCGGCGGCGGCGGACCTCGTAGGCCTCGATCTCGCCGATGTGCTGCAGGGTCAGCCCGATGTCGTCCAGGCCGTTCGCCAGGCAATGCTTGCGAAAGGCGTCGATTTCGAAGCGAAATTCCACACCGCCCGGCGTCGTCACGGTCTGGGCCGCCAGATCGATCGCGAGCCGATAACCCGGTGTGGTCTCGGTCTCCCGGAACAGTCGGTCCACGGTAGCACGGTCGAGCACGATGGGCAGCAGCCCGTTCTTGAAGCAATTGTTGAAGAATATATCCGCATAACTGGGCGCGATGATGGCACGGATACCGTAATCGTCGAGCGCCCAGGGCGCATGTTCCCGCGAAGAACCGCACCCGAAATTATCGCGCGCCAACAACACCTGCGCGCCTCGATATCGCGGCTGGTTGAGCACGAAATCGGGGTTGATCCGGCGTTGGCCGTGGTCCATCCCGGGTTCGCCCCGGTCCAAATAACGCCAGTCGTCGAACAAATTCGGCCCGAAACCGCTGCGTTTGATGGACTTCAGATACTGCTTCGGGATGATCGCGTCGGTGTCGACATTGGCGCGGTCGATCGGCACCACCAGTCCTGTCAATTTTTCAAACTTTTTCATAGAAAAGGCCTATATGAGTTTTCGCCGCAAAGGCGCGAAGGACGCAAAGAAAAAATGCATAAGGATGATTACTTGATTCTCTTTGCGTTCTTTGCGTCTTTGCGGCAAACAATCTTATAACTCTCTTACATCGACAAAATGCCCGGCAATCGCCGCGGCCGCGGCCATGGCGGGCGACACCAGATGGGTCCGGCCGCCGGCACCCTGACGACCCTCGAAGTTCCGATTCGAGGTCGAGGCGCAGCGTTCGCCCGGTTCCAATCGGTCGGCATTCATGGCCAGACACATCGAGCAACCCGGCTCGCGCCACTCGAAGCCGGCGTCCTTGAATATCCTATCGAGACCTTCCTTCTCGGCTTGGGCCTTCACCAGCCCGGAGCCCGGGACCACCATGGCGAGCTTGATGGTGCCGGCCACCCGTTTGCCCTTCGCCACCTGCGCGGCGGCGCGCAGGTCTTCGATGCGCGAATTCGTGCACGAACCGATAAAGATCTTATCGAGCGCGATATCGCGTAGCCGCGTGCCCGGTTTCAGATCCATGTAGGTGAGCGCATGCAGCATGCTTTCGCGCCGGATCGGATCGGCCTCGGTTTGCGGGTCGGGCACGACGCCATCCACCGCCACTACCATCTCCGGCGACGTGCCCCAGGTGACCTGCGGCCGGATCTCGGCGGCCTCGAGCAGAATGTCCTTCTCGAAGCTGGCATCGGGATCGCTCCGGAGGTCCCGCCAGGCATGCGCTGCACGCTCCCATATCTCGTCGCTCGGTGCGTACGGGCGGCCGCGGAAATACTCGACCGTCTTGTCGTCCACCGCGATCATTCCGGCCCGCGCCCCGGCTTCGATCGCCATGTTGCACACCGTCATGCGCCCCTCGATGGAGAGCGCCTGAATGGCGGAGCCGGCGAACTCGATCGCCGATCCCGCCCCGCCGGCGGTGCCGATCCGGCCGATGATCGCCAGCACGATGTCCTTTGCGGTCACGCCCGGCCCCACGATCCCCTCGACCCGCACCCGCATGTTCCTGGATTTTTTCAGGATCAGGCATTGGGTGGCGAACACATGCTCGACCTCGGAGGTGCCGATACCGAACGCCAGCGTGCCAAAGGCGCCGTGCGTCGAGGTATGCGAGTCGCCGCACACCACGGTCATGCCCGGGAGGGTCGCGCCCTGCTCGGGGCCGACGACATGCACGATGCCCTGGCGCGGGTCGTCCATCCCGAACTCGGTGATACCGAGGTCGTGACAGTTCCGGTCGAGGGTTTCGACCTGCAGGCGCGATACCGCGTCGGCGATGCCCTTGCTGCGGTCGGTGGTCGGGACGTTGTGATCGGCGGTCGCGAGGTTGCTTTCCACCCGCCAGACCTTGCGGCCGGCCAGCCTCAGCCCTTCGAAGGCCTGCGGGCTGGTGACCTCGTGTACCAGGTGCCGGTCAATATAAATCAGGCAGGTGCCATCGTCGTTGCGACGCACGACATGGGCGTCCCAGAGTTTGTCGTACAGGGTTTTTCCAGCCATGACCAGGGCCTTGGGCGGTGAGTTGCGCCAATCCTAGCCATGGTCTATAAATAACACAAATTCATATTATTTATATATACGATTCTTTATAGTAATGGACATCTCGGCGCTGCGGGCCTTCCTGGCGATCGCGGAAACCGGCTCGTTTTCCCGGGCCGCCGACGCGATCTTCGTCAGTCAGCCGGCGATCAGCAAACGCATCGCCGGTCTCGAGGACGAGCTCGGCGCGCGCCTGTTCGACCGCATCGGTCGGCGGGTACAGCTCACCCCCGTCGGCCAGGCGTTGGTCAACCCGGCGCGCGCGATCCTGAACGATATTGAAGACGCCAAACGCCGGGTCGCCAACCTCTCGGGCGAGATCGGCGGCCGCCTGGGACTGGGCACCAGCCACCATGTCGGCCTGCACCGCCTGCCGCCGGCCTTAAAGCGTTTTCATCAGGACTATCCCGGGGTACACCTGGACCTGCGCTTCATGGATTCGGAAACCGCTTGCGGCGCCGTCGAGCGCGGCGAGTTGGAGCTGGCGATCGTGACACTTCCGACCGCGTCGCTCGGGCCGCTGAACGCGACGCCGGTATGGGACGATCCGCTCGAGATCGTGGTCGGCAACAGCCACCCGCTCGCGACAAAACGGCGCATAGACGCCGACGCGCTGGTGCGCCATCCGGCGGTGCTGCCAGGCATCGGCACGTTCACGCGCGAATTGATCCTGGCGGCGCTCGGATCGCGACGCGAGCAACTGCGCGTCGGCATGTCGACCAATTATCTCGAGGTGCTGAAGATGCTGGTCGCCATCGGCCTCGGTTGGAGCGCGCTGCCGCATACGCTCATTGACGACGAACTCAAAGTGGTCCACATTAAAGAAATAAAGATCCGGCGCGAGCTCGGGGTCGTGACCCACTCGGCCCGGACCTTATCGAACGCCGCGCAGGCGATGATCAGGATCGTAAATGAGACCAAATGACCTTTAAGGAATTGACCCAGTGTCTGGCCGACGAAATCGGCTACCACCAGGTGCCGCTCAACAGCCATGCCCATCAAGTCAACGATCTACTGGAGGGTTGTGCGTTGCACCATGAATTGATGCAGCGTCTGATGGGCGCTATCTACCGGAATAATGGCTGTCGCAAGTTGGTAGACGGCGTAACCCGCGCCGCCACGCTCGACGCCGTGGCGCCGATTCGGCTCGATGTACTGCGCTCGCCCAGGACCGATATCGACACCAAGCGCCTGATGGATGATTTCTGCCAGGCCATAGCCAGGATTTTCGATAACGAGCCCGCGCAATCGGCGCATCAGCAGGGAACGGCGAAGGCGGTCGTTCGGGCGAAGTACGGTCAGGTGATTTCGTTCGACCCTTACCGTCGGCGTCTCAAATCCTGGTCTTAGGCAACAGATAGGCCACGGCAAACGCCGCCAATGCCAGGAGTGCGGCGATATTGAAGGTCGTAGTCGGTCCCAACACCGCCCAACTGTAGCCGCTGTAAAGACTGCCCAGCGCCCCACCGAGCCCGAAACTGGCGCTGCCGTAGACCGCCTGTCCGCGGTATTGATGGCGTCCCACAAAGAAGCGATGCACCATCTGCATGGCGGCGGCATGAAAACTGCCGAAGGTCGCGGCATGCAATGCCTGCGCCAGGATCAGGATGGCCAGACTTTCCGGATAATGGCCGATCAGCCACCAGCGCAGCGCCGCGGCCAGAAAGCTCGCCAGCAATACCTGCCGCAGGGGAATGCGCGCAAACACGTGCTGCAGCGATAGGAATACACCGATCTCGCAGACTACCGCGAACGCCCACAACGCGCCGATAACGGTCTTGGAATAACCATACTGCTCCAGATAGAGCGTATAAAAAGTGTAATAGGCGCCATGACCGGCCTGCATGAGAAAACACGCCAGCAGGAACGCAAACACCTCCGGCCGCAGCATGGTCTTGATAAACGGCCCGGCATGCTCGGCGCGCGCGGTTATGCCGGACTCCGGCAACAGCAGGCTATACACCAGAATTCCCGTCATCATGCCCAGCAAGGCCGGCAATATCCACCACGGCCCGGCGCTGTCCACGATCGGTCCCAGCGCCGCTACGCTCACGATGAAGCCGAGCGAGCCCCACAGCCGCACACGCCCGTAGGCCCCCGGCCGTGTCCCGAAATGATTCATCGTGAATACCTCGAGCAACGGCAGTGAGCCATGCCAAAAAAGGCTGAACACCAGCATCACCGCCGCCAACCACCAGTACTCCGTGCCGACAAATACCCCGGAAAAGCTGACGACCGCCAGCAGCGACGACAACCGCACCACCGTCAGGCGCTGTTCGCGGTGATCGGCGATCCAGCCCCATATCACCGGCGCGACAATGCGCGAGATCATCAACAATGCCATGAGGGCGCCGATATCGACAGGTCCGAACCCGAGCGAATGCAGATACAAGGCGAAGTACGGCACCAGCGCGCCCAGTGTCGCGAAATAAAAGAAGTAAAATCCGGAAAATCGCCAGTAGGACATATGCACTGTTACAAAACTACGGATTGCGGTAAGTAGTGGATCCGCTGATAAAGGTTACCTAGCCGAACCCCCAGGCGGAAAGGCATAAAAAAGGCGATGCCGTGGGCCGGCATCGCCATGGATATTGGAGAGACTAACGGCGTTATCAGCGCTCGAATGCCGCTGTCCCCACCACACCGTTGCCACCCGCTTGCAAAGCGAAGGCGGAGATCATGCCATTGGCCTGGGGGCCGACAAACGCGCCGTAGGCATTGCCAACCGCGGCGGTGGATGTTGAACCACCGCACCCGCTGCATACACCGCTTAACGCAATTCCGGTACCTGTGAATTGTTTGAAGCTGCCGTTGCCGGAGGCCGTCCAGTTTTCAACGAAATTGGCGGGGATAGTGAGGCTCAAGCTGTAGTTGGTAATTTGCTGTTTGGTAAAATCCACGGCCACGCTCGCGGAATTAATACGCCCGACCGTCCCACGCTCATCGGTCGGCGCAGTGCCGCCTACATAGTTGTATGTGAACGAACCGGTGATCGCCGCCAGCTGTGTCGGCGTGGTAAGGTTCGGGCTGTACATATAATGATAATTGCCCAGAGGATTCACCACCTCGCCGCCCTCGGCCCGCAAGCTGTCACCGCTCCAACGCCCCCACCGGATATCACCATGGCCGCCAGCCTCGACCAGTTGGGCCTTGCCGGCTACGAATAGATAGCCACCGCCAAGGGTCTGGTCGGCAATCGCGTTAACGGATTGGTCATCATTCAGATAGATACCTTTATCCGGACTTCCGTCGGCCACATGCAACCGGCCGTTGCTTCGCAACTGGCCCTGACCGTCCAAGAAAATGTCTGCCCCTACCACGCCGGTTCCGACTGGAGCAGGAGTGGCGTCTGCACCGACCGCCGCAAAATTGATATTGCCATTCGCATCAGTTATAGGCTGCACGATACCCCGATCGGGCACGACGGTGTAGGGGTTTACATCGCCGTCCGGCGAGGCCGCCACGGATTTTACCTTACCGTCGACCTTGCTTACCTCGCGTACCGCCTGCGTCTGACCGGCTCCCTTGCCCCGGGCCATCGGCCGCGCGGATGTCTTATAAAAGTCGGGCAGGCTCGGCAGGATGGTCGGGGTGGCATTGATATCGGGCACATAACCTACTTCGTTCGGATTGATCGCCACCCTGCCCTGACTGGTTTGAATATACGCGCTTCCGGCATTCACCAGATCGTAAACGCCCGGCTCACCGATGGCGATTTCACCCGGTGCCGGCATCGGGATGTACATGGGCTCGTGATCGGTGCCGCGGATACCGACGGTCGCGACCGGGGTGGTCACGAGGTAATTCTGCTTGTTGTTGCGGCCGATGGCGCCGGTGATGGCGCGGAAACCGCCCTTCAGCAGGAAAAAGAAACCGCGTTCGCTGCCGTCACGCTGGTCGGCGTGATAATAATAGGTATCGACCCGCAACACGGTGTCCGGGCGCAACGCAATCACGGCGTCGTCGATCATGCGCAACTGGGCATAGCCGGATTTGGCGGAGATCAGGGTGTCGCCCTCGTGGACCGCCTCGCGCTGGAGCATCGCGCGCCGCGCGCCGCCGGCGTCCATGATCTGCACATCGCCGTGCACGAACTGCACGCGCCCCACCTCTGCGCGCGCCCAGGCGCTATCCAATGGAAGCAACCCGAAGGCTATGACGGCCAAGGCATACGACCAGGATTTCCATCTAGTAAAAGGTGTATTCATGACACCGCCTCCAGGACATTTATTGCCGAGACAACCATAGTAATCATTGTTCCTTACTGAAAATCGCGTCGTACCGACACCGAGATATCGGTGCGCGTGTACTCGTATATCGGCACGTTGGAATCGTTGCGGCTGTGCACTAGTTGCGGCCGCAGGCTCCAATGGGGCGCCGGATGCCAAGTGTACCCAATATTCACATCGTAGAGGATATCCTTGCGCTTGACCAGAAACGCCAGGTTTTCCTCGGAAAATCTGCCGGGCTGAACGCCAAAACTCGTGGAAAATGTCTGCTTGTTGGCGGTGACCATTTGCAGGCCCAGTCGCAGGCCGCCGAAGTGTTTGTCCCCGTCCGGCCGGCCGTTCGTTTCCTGCTCGGCGCCGCCGTAGACGCTTCCGAACAGGGCCGACCGGCCGCTGTCGCCCAGCACATGCACCCAGCCCAAGCCGACCACTTCCTGGTCGACGTCGTTCACCTCGATCGCGGGGTCCTGGTAGCGCAATTGACTGTATTGCCCGAACACCCCGAGCTGATTCCTGGCGCTGAGCAGATGTCGCCACTCGGCGGTGACGCCGAACAAATTCCGGTTTGCCTGACCGTCCAGGTACAACCGTCCCAGGACCAGGCCCAGATTGTAACTGTTGGCCCCTTGCACCGAGGTAATGCCGGCGCGTGCATCGGCGTTGATGGTGTCGAATTCACTGGCATCGAGATGGCGGCGGGTCTTGATATCGCCGGCGGCGTAGATCGAGGTTGTCGGCGTCAACGCCTGGCTGGCCTGACCGCCGAGGGCTAGGCCGAGATAAGCGTCGCTGGTCTCGAGACTGGTCGGCGACAGGCTGAAGGTCGCGCCGAACAACGGGATGAAGACCTGCGACTCACTGGTGGCGTTGTTGACGTTGGTGTCGTATCCGATCGAAGCCTCGAGATATCCGCTGGTGCCGGCGCGCTTGATCGGGGCGCGCTGTTCGATGGCCGACAGATAATTCTCGATGGTTGCGCGCGCCGTCGCTGGCGGGTTTAACTTCAGTACGATCTCGAACTCGGTCTTGGCGCGCGGGTAGTTACCGAGCGCAAAATAGGCGCGGGCGAAATCCAGGCGCGCGCCGGCGAAATCGGGGCTGACCGCCAACACCCGTTCGAGCGCGAGCGTGGCCTTGTCGGGCCGGCCGCTGTCCAGGGCGGCAATGCCCAGCAGGTAATCGTAATTCACGTCTCCGGCCAGTGTCGTCTCGAGCGGTGCCAGGATTTCGTAGGCCTCGGCGGCCTTGCCTTGATCGAGCAGGGCGCGGGCGCGCGCGATCTCGGTCGGGCTGGCCTGGCCGGGACCGGCCGAGAGACAGACCAAAATCGACGACACCATCAACCAACCGCTGACAAGTTTATTTCGCATCGGGGGCACTCGCGGGGACGACCGGGGTGGTGCGGACGACGTCCTGGTTCTGGGCGCGGTGGCGCAGCATGTGATCCATGAGCACGATCGCCAGCATCGCCTCGGCGATCGGCGTGGCGCGGATTCCCACGCACGGGTCGTGTCGGCCGGTGGTGACGACCTCGACCGGCTCGCCCCAGACATCGATGGTGCGCGCCGCCAAGCGGATACTGGAGGTCGGTTTGAGCGCCATGCTCGCCACGATGTCCTGACCACTCGAGATGCCGCCGAGGATGCCGCCGGCGTGATTGCTCAAGAATCCCTGCGGCGTGATCTCATCGCGGTGCTCGCTGCCCTTCTGCCCGACGCTGGCGAAACCGGCGCCGATCTCGACGCCCTTCACGGCGTTGATGCTCATCAGCGCGCGGGCGATGTCGGCATCCAGCCGGTCGAACACCGGCTCGCCCAGGCCGATCGGCACGCGGTTCGCCACCACGTTGATGCGCGCGCCGACGGAATTGCCTTCCTTGCGCAGCGCATCCATATAGGCCTCGAGTTCCGGCAGCAATGCGGCGTCCGGGCAGAAGAAATCGTTGCGCTCGACCTCGTCCCAGTCGAAAGTCCGCGGGGCGATCGGTCCCAACTGCGCGAGATAGCCGCGAATCACCGTGCCGTAGCGTTCGCGCAGATACTTCTTGGCGATCGCCCCGGCTGCTACGCGCATCGCGGTTTCACGCGCCGACGCGCGCCCGCCGCCGCGATAGTCGCGCCGGCCGTATTTCTGCTGGTAGGTGTAGTCGGCGTGCGCCGGGCGGAACCGGTCCATGATCTTGGAATAATCCTGTGAGCGCTGATCGGTGTTTTCGATCAGCAGGCCGATCGGCGTGCCGGTGGTCTTGCCCTCGAACACCCCGGACAGGATTTTTACCTCGTCGCTCTCGCGCCGCTGGGTGGTATGGCGCGACTTTCCCGGCTTGCGTCGGTCGAGGTCGTGCTGCAGATCGGCCGTGTCGAGCGCCATACCCGGGGGGCAGCCGTCGACGATGGCGAGATAGGCCGGACCGTGGCTCTCGCCGGCGGTGGTGACGACAAACAGTTTGCCTATGGAATTTCCGGACATGGCGGCATGTTAATGGCTTATGCGCTCGCACTCAAACCGGCGCGGGCACGCTCAGAATCCCTTCCGCTGAATCTCGTTAATGGCCTCCAGCAAACCGCCGATCGGCACGCGCCCGCGGTACCTGCGCACCAGCGCCATCAAGGGCAGGTCGACGCCGGCCCCGAAGGCATGGCTCCCGGCCCGGACCACGCTGTGCAACTTCTCTAGTTCCGCGCGTAGTTGCTGATAGACCGGCAACATCCCCGCAAAATCCTCGTCGCTGTCAGCTTCGTACTGCGCGCAGGCGATCAAATCGTCGGTTTCGAGGATCGCCTGGTCGACCAGATCCAGGTAATCGTCGGGATTGCCGGCGCTCATCATTGCGATGGAAAGGCGTTCACAAGCGTCGAGGAGCGCGCGAAGATCCAGGCCACGCCGAAGCCGGCCAGGAACGCATGCCGGGTGCGAAACAGCGGGCTGTCCTCGAAAACCGCACCCGATAAATTGTCATAGCGCGCGAACATGCCGACCCAGTAATTCTCGAAGCGTTTGCTCACCGCGCTCGCCGCCCGGAAGCCGCTATAACCACCGCGCGCATTGTAGACCGGGCGCGTGGCGGTCGCATAGGCCGGCGCGACGCCATAATAGTACTCGTGGAATCGCTCGTTCGCGAACATCGGCCCGACCGCCACGCCGAAGTTCCAGGTTCCGCCCGGTCCGGGAACGCGTCCATCGAAGTTGAGATGCGGATTGATCACCCAGCCGGCGCTGTCGACGCGCGAGAAGTCGCTGGCGATCACCGCGCGCAGCGGCATGCGAAACATCCATACGCGCTCGCCCTTGCACTCCGCCGACAGGCAGACCTCGAGCGATGGCCCGATCTCGAAGGTCGGGTCGAGATCGGGCATGCCCTGGCGGGCGCTGTTATCGTCGCTTTTTACCGGCACGCTGGCGTCGGCGCTCATTTCAAGGCGCAGCCGCTCGGCCTGAAATATGCGACTGTAGATGCCCTTGCGATCGACCTTGAGCAGATCGCCGCGATAATCGACATACGGAAACGGCAGCACATAGCCCTTGCTTTCGTCCGAACCGCGGTAGTCGGGAATCGTCAGTCCCGAAAAACCGAAACCCACTTCCCAGAGCGGTGCCAGCTCGGCCGAACCGGCGGGCGGCACAGTCATGAACGTCATGGCCAGGAGGCGCACCGGCCAGGGGAGATATCGTCTTATGAAGGTAATGGCCGGCTCCCGGGTTCGTGTCTATTATATATTGGCGGGCGGGTGCGCCCGGCACGATCGATTCGGCGGTCAATGTGCGTGAGTTTGGTCCCCCTGTCAACGCCCGCACCGGCCGATTCCGGTGCGCACCCTGCTGCGGTCGCTCGCCCCCGACGGTTTACTCGGGCCCGGTTTTGGTCGATAGTTAATCAATAATCATAGTCAAGGAAAGTCCATGAACCGCCTTCCCGTTACGGCCCGCATCGCCACGGCCGCCCACCCGCGGCCGGTGCGTGCCCGGGCGGCGATGCTCGTGGCCGGTCTGCTGGTGCTGGCCCTGCCGGCCGGCGCCGCGCCGCCGGCCGGCGAGGCGCCGGCCTACAACAAGGGACTGCTCTGGAAAATCGAGACCACCGCGGTCCGCCCGAGTTTTTTGTTCGGCACCATCCATTCCGACGACGCGCGCCTCGCCACCCTGCCGGCGCCGGTCAAGGCCCGCTTCGATCAGGCCGCGAGTTTCACCATGGAGGCCCTGGCCAACGCCACCGGTATGCTGGCGATGGCCGAGGCCATGTTTTTCAACGACGGCAACACCCTGGAAGGCGTGCTCGGCAAGGACCACTACCGGCGCACCGTCCAGGCGCTGGCCGCGCGCGGCCTGCCGCCGGAATCTGCCCAGAAGATGAAACCGTGGGCGGCGATGATGACCTTGAGCCTGCCGCCGCCCACCACCGGGTTGTTTCTCGACCTGGCGCTGCAACTCGAGGCGGCGCGCCAATCCAAGCCGACCTACGGCCTGGAAACCATGGCCGAGCAGGTCGCGGTGTTCGACGAACTCCGCCTGGAGGACCAGGTCGAGTTGCTGCGCGACAGCGTGGCCAATCTCCATCGGCTCGACCGGCAAATCGAGGAGTTGATCCAGGCCTACCTGCGGCGCGATCTCGCCGGGCTGGCCGCGGTCGAGCGGAAATACCGGATCGGCGACGCGCGCCTCAACGAGCTATTGACCGACCGGCTGCTGGTCGCACGCAACCGGGTGATGCTGGAGCGCATGCAGCCGCGCCTGCGCGAGGGCAACGCCTTCATCGCCGTCGGCGCCCTGCACCTGCACGGCAATGACGGCCTGCTGGCCCTGCTGGAGAAGACCGGCCACCGGGTGAGCGCCGTCTACTGATGTTCGGGTTCAACAAAAAAATCAAGCAGATCGCCGGCCGCGACCGCCGTGTGCGGCCGCGGCGCGCGGCCAAACGCACCCGCGCCTATCCGTGGGCGGAATGGTCCGATCAGAAACTGCTCGACACGCGCATCTGCGATCTCGGGCTCACCATCGAGGGCGGCGAGATCGCGTCTCTCATCGAGCAACTCAACCGCGAACTGGAACAGCGCGGCTTCGTGTTTCGCCCGCATTGCTGGCTGTCCGATACCTGGTTCTGTCCGGACGGCGTGCCGGGCTTCGCCATCCCGTTTTATTTCGCCCATCCGCGCCTGAAGCGCCTGGAAACGACCCACATGCTCGAGATCGAGGGCATCAACAAGAGCGCCTGCATGCGGCTCATGCGCCACGAAACCGCCCATGCCCTGGCCAACGCCTACCGCCTGCATCTGCGGCAGGCCTGGCGCCGGCGCTTCGGCCGCGCCAGCCGCACCTATCCGGACAGCTATCTGCCCCGCCCGGGCAGCAAGAATTACGTCCTGCACCTGGAGGGCTGGTACGCCCAGAGTCATCCGGCCGAGGATTGGGCCGAGACCTTCGCGGTCTGGCTAGACCCGGGCACGCGCTGGCAGCAACGCTACCGCGATTGGCCGGCGATCAAAAAGCTGAACTACGTCGACGAGCTGATGAAGGAAATCGTTCCGCGCCCGGCGCCGGTGAGAACCCGCAAGCAGATCGATGCGGTATCGACCCTCAGGCTCACGCTGCGCGAATACTTCCACGAGAAACAGGCGCGGCTGAAGCAGGAATTTCCCCGCCTCCACGAGCAACAACTGCACGACCTGTTCTCGGTCAAGAACAGCCGCAACGAACGGGCCTCGCGCTTTCTGCGGCGCACGCGGCGCGAGGCCATCGACCTGACCGCGCGCTGGACCTCGGACGCGCGCTATCGCATCGACCAGACCCTGCAAGACATGATCAAACGTTGCGACGAACTCGACCTGTACGTCCCCAGCCAGGAAAAACAGATGAAGCTGCAACTGATCGCGGCGCTGGTCATGCTCTATATGGGCTCGATGCGCAGCGGGAAATCGCGCCTGACGGTATGAAAACGCTGCGCGTCATGATGCTGGTGCACACGACGCTGGTGCCGCCGGACGACCTGACCAGCGCCAAGGACCCGCGCATGGAGAAGTACCGAACCGAGTACGACGTCAAACAGGCGCTGCTAAAACTCGGCCATGAGGTGCAGGTGGTCGGCATGTACGACGACCTCGCGCCGATCCGCAAGACCATCGAGGAATGGAAACCGCACATCGCCTTCAACCTCATCGAGGATTTTGCCGGCAACAGCGCCTTCGACTATTACCTGGTGAGCTTTCTCGAGATGATGCACCTGCCCTACACCGGCTGTAATCCGCGCGGCCTGCTGCTGGCGCGCGACAAGGCGCTATCGAAGAAACTGCTCAGCTATCACCACATCAACGTCCCGGATTTCATGGTGTTCCCGATGGGCCGGGTGCGCAAACGCACGCGCGCGCTGCGCTATCCGATGATCGTCAAATCGCTCATGGAAGAAGGCTCGGTCGGCATCTCGCAGGCGTCGTACGTGGAAAACGAGGAACAGTTGCGCGATCGCATCGCTCTCATCCACGAGCGCATCCACGGCGACGCCATCGCCGAGCAGTACATCGACGGGCGCGAACTCTACGTCACGATCCTCGGCAACACCCAACTCCAGGTGTTACCGATCCGCGAACTCAGCTTCGCCAAGACCGCCGAGGGCCTGCCGCGCATGGCCACCTACAAGGTAAAATGGGACGAGAATTACCGCGAGCGCTGGGGCATCAACTACCAGTTCGCCAAGGACCTGCCGGACGCCCTCGGCGAACGCGTCGCCAAGGTGTGCAAGCGCGTCTACCGCACCCTCGAGATGAGCGGCTACGGCCGCGTCGATCTGCGGTTGACCGCCGACGGTAAGATCTACGTGCTCGAGGCCAACCCCAACCCGGGCATCGCACGCGACGAAGACAGCACGCTTTCGGCCATCAAGGCCGGCATGAGCTACGAAGAGTTCATCGAGCGCATTCTGCGGCTCGGATTCCGCGCCCACGAAGGCGCGGAGACTTAGTCTTAAAATGATCTTGAACCGCCAAGGACGCCAAGCAAGGCGATCACCTGGGGGTTTCCCCACTTCGGAGTTCATGGCGTTCTTTGAAATAATTTGTGGGAACCTCTAAAAATAGAGGTTCCCGTGCGGCCAGGGACGGGCCGCGCATTTTTCGAACGCGTAAGTGTTTGAAAAATGGAGCAAAGCAAAAATCGCATTTTTTGCTTTGCGTCTCTACAAATTGCCCGGATGGCAATTTTTAGAGGTTCCCTTGTTAGTTAGGAGCAACCATGTCCGACGATCGTCTACCGCCAGACCGCCAGCCGACGCTGCGGGTCGTGCCGATGCCGGCCGACGCCAATGCCAGCGGCGACATTTTCGGCGGCTGGATCATGTCGCAGGTCGACATCGCCGGCAGCATTGCCGCCATGCGCCGCGCCCAGGGGCGGGTGGTGACGGTCGCAGTGAACGCCTTCCAGTTCAAGAAGCCGGTGTTCGTCGGCGATCTCATCAGTTGCTACGCACAGGTGACACGGGTCGGCACCACCTCGCTGACCGTGGACGTCGTGGTGTATGCCGAGCGCGGCCTGGGTCATGCCGGGGATCCGGAGAAATGCGTCAAGGTCACGGAGGCGACGCTCACCTACGTGGCGATCGACGACCGGCGCCGCAAACGCCCGCTGCCGCCGGAGCCGCGCGGCTAGCAGGCCGCTGAAAAAACGTTTTTCAGCGGCCTGCTACTGCTCAACCTACGTTGTCGAGCACCCGCCGACGAAAATTCACCCCGAGCCGGTCGGCGATCTCGGCGCAGGCCGCGATATCCACGCCCGCCAAGCCGTCGATCGCGGTCACGGTGATGTCCGGCACGAACCGGCGGGCGCGGCGCACGAACTCGAGCATGGCCGCGTACGCCCCCGGGAGCTTGGGACGGCAGTGGCGATTGTAAACCTCGGGATTCTGGGCGTTGAGCGATACCGACAAGGCGTCAATCCGCCCGGCCAGCTCCGGGGTCACGTCGCTGCCATGTGTCAGGCTCGCCAGCCCGTCGGTATTCAGCCGGATGCGCGCGCCCTCGGCGCGCAGGCGTCCGGCCACGGCCAACACGGTCGGCAAACGCAGCGTCGGCTCGCCGAGGCCGCAGAACACCACCTCGCGATAGCGGCGCGGATCGCCGGCGGCGGCGATCAATTGCTCGACGCTCGGTTCGCGATGCAAGCGCAGATCGAAATCCTTGACCCGCCAGGTGCCGTTGAACTTCGGGCAGAACCGGCAGCGCAACGTGCAGCGCTGGGTGAGGTTGAGGTAACAATTGCCATGCAGCCGGTAGGCGACCGTTTCCCGCCCGGCGAGCGCGGCTGCGTCAATCATTGAACCGCTGGAACACCAGGGTGGCGTTGGTGCCGCCGAAACCGAAGCTGTTGGAAAGCACGGTGTTGAGCGTTACGTGGTCGCGGCGGGCGCGAACGATGGGAAAGCCTTCGGCGCCGGGATCGAGCGTCTGAATATTGGCCGAGGCGCAAATGAAATTATGCTCCATCATCAGCAGCGAATAGATTGCCTCGTGCACGCTGGCGGCGCCGAGCGCATGGCCGGTCAATGACTTGGTGGAATTGATCGCCGGTATCTCGGCGCCGAAAACCGCCTTGATCGCCCCGAGCTCGACGATGTCGCCGACCGGCGTGCTGGTGCCGTGGGCATTGATATAGTCCACCGGGACGCGCACGGTCTCCAGCGCCTGGCGCATGCAGCGCACCGCGCCGTCGCCCGAGGGCTGCACCATGTCCGCGCCGTCCGAGGTGGCGCCGTAGCCGGTGAGCTCGGCGTAGATCCTGGCACCGCGCGCGCGCGCGTGTTCGAGTTCTTCCAGCACCAGCACCCCGCCGCCGCCGGAGATGACGAAACCGTCGCGCGCGGCGTCGTAGGCGCGGGACGCGAGTTGCGGGGTGTCGTTGTATTTCGAGGACAGCGCGCCCATGGCATCGAACAACAGCGTCATGGTCCAATGCACCTCCTCGCCGCCGCCGGCGAACACCAGGTCTTGCTTGCCCATCTGAATGAGCTCGGCGCCGTGGCCGATGCAGTGCCCGCTGGTGGCGCAGGCCGAGCTGATCGAATAGGCCACGCCCTTGATCTGATAGGCGGTGGACAGGCAGGCGGCATTGGTGCTCGACATGGTGCGCGTGACCATGTACGGCCCGACCTTGCGCAGCCCCTTGGCGCGCAGCGTGTCGGTCGCGAGCAGCACGTTGGCGGTGGACGCGCCGCCCGAACCGGCGATCAGGCCGGTGCGCGGATTCGAGATCAGTTCGGGTGTCAGCGCCGCGTCGGCGATCGCCTCGCGCATCGCCAGGTAATTGAAGGCGGCGCTGTCGCCCATGAAGCGCCTGACCTTGCGGTCGATGAGATCCTCGGTATTGAGGCGGATCGGGCCGTGCACGGCGGTGCGGAACCCGAGATCGGCGTATTCCTGGCTGCGCTCGATGCCGGAACGCCCGTGGCGCAGAGACTCCAGCACCTCGTGCTTGTTGTTGCCGATGCTGGAGACGATTCCCAGGCCTGTCACCACCACACGCCGCATCACGCTACCTTCAGAAATTATCCGTAACGGTGAACAACCCGACGCGCAGATCGGAGGCCGCATAGATCAGACGGCCATCGACCTTCATGCTGGCGTCGGCGATGCCCATGACGAGCTTGCGCATGATGAGCCGCTTGATGTCCACGTGATAGCTGACCAGGCGGTTGCGCGGCGTCACCTGGCCGGTGAATTTGACCTCGCCCGCACCGAGCGCCCGGCCGTGCCCGGGCCCGCCCATCCAGGCCAGATAAAAACCCAGCAACTGCCACATCGCGTCCAGGCCCAGACAACCGGGCATGACCGGATCGCCGGCGAAGTGACAGCCGAAGAACCACAGGTCCGGGGTGATATCCAGCTCGGCGACGATCTGGCCCTTGCCATAGGCGCCGCCGTCCGCGCCGATGTGCGCGATCCGATCGAACATGAGCATCGGCGGCGCGGGCAACTGGGCATTGCCCGGGCCGAACAACCGCCCGGCGGCGCATTCCAACAACTCGGCGCGCGCAAAACTGGTTTGTTTCAGCATGTCAGGCGAGATCGACATTGGCGGGTCGCGGCCGCCGGCCGGCGCCGGCGATGAAAGGCATCGGAACGGAACGATTGACGGTGAAGAAACTGTCAACCGCCATCGCGGTTCGGGGGCGGGCAACTCGCGACGCGAGCGGTCGCGCACTCGGTGCGCCAGTCGATATAGGCATAGATTTTGTCTATGTTGTCCTGTGGAAAAACGATGACCGGAATGCAGAATCCGAGGAATATACCCGGTGCATGTGCTGCTTTCAAGACGCTTTATACTGTGCATCGGCGACTCGCTTGATCTATGTCAACCCGCCGGCGGATATTCCCAGCCGATCCCAAAGCCCGTCGACCCGCCGCCGCACTTCCTCGCTCATGGCGATCGGCCGCCCCCAGCGGCGATCGGTCTCACCCGGCCACTTGTTCGTGGCATCGAATCCGATCTTTCCGCCGAGCCCCGGCGCCGGGCTGGCGAAATCGAGATAGTCGATCGGCGTGCGCTCCACGATCACGCTGTCGCGCGCCGGGTCGAGGCGCGTGCTCATCGCCCAGATCAGATCGCTCCAGTTGCGCACGTCGATGTCGTCGTCGGTGACGATCACGAACTTGGTATAGGTGAACTGGCGCAGGTACGACCAGATGCCGAACATGATGCGGCGCGCGTGCCCCGGATAGCGCTTCTTGATGCTCACGCAGGCCACGCGGTAGGAGCAGCCCTCGGGGGGCAGATAAAAATCCACGATCTCCGGGAACTGCTTCTGCAAAATGGGGATGAA
>JACREH010000109.1 GCA_016218345.1 Gammaproteobacteria bacterium
CTCCCGGCAAACGGGTCTTGTCGCGACAAGACAAATTCGCTGGGAGCGAATTTGGACAGACCGCGTTAAGGTCTGCCCGTCAGGGAGAAGACCAGGGAGGGTCTGAGTCTAAGTACCCCGCCCGCGGTGCGGGAACCGCAATAAAACGTTGTCGGCGCAGCCGACACAAAAAAATTACAATTTTCGAATCAACAACACCCCATCTCTTACTCCCAACATCACCTTCTCGACCCGCGGATCGGCGCGTACGTGGGCGTTAAAGGCTACGATCGCGTGGTCGGATTTTTCGATCGGGTTCAGAACTTTGCCGGACCACAGGACGTTGTCGGCGACGATCAGGCCGCCGGGCTTGAGGCGCGGTAAGACGGCCTCGTAATAGTTGATGTAATTCTCTTTATCGGCGTCGAGAAACACCATATCGAACACCCGCTCGGCCGGGAGGGTGCTGAGGGTATCGAGTGCCACGCCGAGGCGGATGGTTATTTTTCGCCCGTGCGGGCTGCGGTCGAAAAACGCCTGGGCGATGGCGGCGTTGGCGGCGTCGATGTCGCAGCTGATGAGCGCGCCGTCCTCGGGTAGCGCTTCGGCCATGGTGAGCGCCGAATAGCCGGTGAACAGGCCGATCTCCAGGATGCGGCGCGCACCGGTGAGCCTGACCAGCATCTTGAGAAACGCCCCTTCCAGCGGTCCGACCAGCATCTGCGAAAGCGCGCAGTGCGTCCGGGTGTGGCGTTCCAGCTCGTCGAGCAGCGGCGAGGGCGCGCTCGAATGCGCGGCGCAATAGTCTTCGAAGGGCTGGGGTAGGATCGGCAGCATGCGTGACTCCCGCTGGATGCGAATTTGAGGAAGCCCTACTCGCTTCGCTCGTTCGTCCTGTCATTTACTATTATGATGCAAGTGATGACCGTCTCAAATCACGGAGTGTCGGCCGATGCCGGATAGCGCCCTGGCGATGGCCGCCGCGCAGTTGGAAAAGCTGCCGCCGCCGCTGCGCGCGGAGGTCGAGCGCTATTGGAGCGATTTCGCGCCGGCGCTCCCGGCGCTGCTGGCCTGCTCGGCCGATCGGCAGTGGCTCGAAAGCCTGCCGCGGGTATGGGCGGGGAGCGAGTTCGTGGCGCGCGCCTGCCTCGCCCAGCCCGGAGTGTTGCAAGACCTCATCGCGTGCGGCGATCTCGGGCGCGCCTACGGCGCGGGCGAACTGACCGCCCGGCTCGCCGCCGAACTCGCCGCGGTGCGGGACGAGCAGGATCTGAAACGCACGCTGCGGCGGGTGCGCCGGCGCGAGCTGGTGCGTATCGCCTGGCGTGACCTGGCCGGTTGGGCGAACCTGGAAGAAACCGTACGCACGCTTTCGGCCTTGGCGGATGCCTGTCTCCAGGCGGCCGTTACGAAGTTATTGGAATGGGCGACGGCGCGTGACGGCGTACCGAAAGCGGCCGGCAGCGATGCGCCGGCGCAGTTTGTGGTGATGGGCATGGGCAAGCTGGGTGGCGAGGAGCTTAATTTTTCCTCCGATATCGACCTGATCTTTGCCTATTCCGAAGAAGGCGACGTACACGACTCCAGGGATGGAGGAGGTAGAGCCGCGTCGGGAACAGCGGCCGAGGGACGTACTAGTGTCGCGGGAGGCAGGACGCCGGGAGCGACCGAGGCCGGCAAGCGCGGCCTAAGCAACAACGAATTCTTCGTGCGTCTCGGTCAACGCCTGTTGCAAACTCTCAACGAACAGACCGACGACGGTTTCGTGTTTCGGGTGGACATGCGCCTGCGCCCGAACGGCGCGAGCGGGCCGCTGGCGTTGTCGTTCGACGCCATGGAACAGTATTACCAGACACACGGGCGCATGTGGGAGCGCTATGCCTTGATCAAGGCGCGCGTGGTGGCCGGCGATGTCCGGGCGGGTGCGGAGCTGCTGAACCGACTGCGGCCGTTCGTATTCCGTAAATACCTGGACTACACCGCGGTCGAAGAAATCCGCGGCATGAAAATCGCGATTCATCGCGAGCTGCTGCGCAAGGGGATTGAATTCAATATCAAGCTCGGTCCGGGCGGCATCCGCGAAATCGAATTCATCGGCCAGGCCTTCCAGCTTATCCGCGGCGGACGCGACCGGCGTTTTCAGGAGCGGCGCATTCAGACGGTGCTTGCGCTGCTCGCCGATGAAGGCGATTTGACGCGGCAAGCGGTCAGCGATTTGTCCGGCGCGTATGAATTCCTGCGAAACACCGAACACCGCTTGCAAGAGATTCGCGACCAGCAGACCCAGGTTCTGCCGGCCGATGAACTCGACCGGCTGCGGCTGGCGGCCGGCATGGGCTTCGAGGATTGGCGGCGATTCCATGCGGCGCTTCAGCATCATATGCAGCGCGTGCACGAGCACTTCAATTCGGTGTTCGCCGCGCCGCAGGGCGAGACACCGGCCGAGGACGAGCACGGCCTGCATGCCGTTTGGTCCGGAAGGCTCGATGAGAACACCGCGCGCGAGGTGTTACAGGCCGCCGGTTTCGCCGACCCCGACGCAACCCTCGATTTACTGAAAGGACTGCGCGCCAGCGGCGCCTACAGCGCGCTTTCCGCCAATGGCCGCGAACGTCTCGATCGGCTCATGCCGCTGCTGCTCGGCGCCGCCGGCCTCACGCCACAACCGCAGATCACGTTTGCGCGTCTGATCGCGTTCATCGAGGCCATCGGCCGGCGCTCGGTGTATCTGGCGCTGCTGGTGGAGAATCCTTTGGCGCTTTCGCAGCTCGTGAAGCTGTGTTCGGCCAGCGAATGGATTGCGCAATATCTGAACCGGCATCCCATACTCCTGGACGAACTAATGGATGCCGTCAGCCTGTATGCGCCGTTGACGCGCGAGGCGTTGGCGTCCGAACTGCGCAGCCGGCTGGCGCGCCTGCCGGTTGAGGATCTTGAGACGCAGATGGAAGTCTTGCGCGAATTTCGCAACGGTCATGTGCTGCACGTGGCGGCGGCCGATGTCGGGCCCGGCCTCACGCCGGAAGAGATTGGCCGGCATCTTGGACATATTGCCGAGGTGGTTGTCGGGCAGGCGCTCACACTCGCGCACGACGATCTGGTGCTCAAACACGGTCGTCCCAGCTTGACGCAAAACGGCGAAACGTTCACCCCCGGATTCACCGTGATTGCCTACGGCAAGCTCGGCAGCCTGGAGCTGGGTTACACCTCCGACCTGGACATAATTTTTCTGCATGGGGCGCGGCAGGAAGGCGGTGTTACCGATGGCGCTCGCCCGATTGCGAACGAGGTGTTTTTTGCACGCCTTGGCCAGCGCCTTATCCATATACTCACGGCCCGCACCGGCGGCGGCATACTTTATGAAGTGGATACGCGCCTGCGTCCCAGCGGCCGTTCCGGCATGCTGGTCGCCAACCCGGCGGCGTTCCGCGCGTACCAGGAAGCGCATGCCTGGGCGTGGGAGCACCAGGCCCTGATTCGCGCCCGCCCGATTGCCGGGGATGCCGGGCTCGCCCGGGAATTCGAGGAAATCCGCGCCGCCACCTTGTGCCGGGCGCGCGACCCGCAGGCCTTGCGTGCCGAAGTAACGGACATGCGCGCCCGCATGCACGCCGCGCAGGTGACGCACGGCCCGGGCGAAATCGACCTGAAACACGATCCAGGCGGTATGATTGATATCGAATTTATGGTGCAATATGCGGTACTACGCTGGGCGCATGACCACCCGGAGCTGATTCAGCGCCGGGCCAACATCCCCCTCCTGGAGGTACTGCAAAGCCGCGGATTGCTGGACCCCGCGCAGGCCGGTCTGTTGCGGGATGCCTACCGCCGTTACCTCGGCGTGGAGCAGCGTCTTAAGCTCATGGAGCGCAGTCCGCTGGTGGCGCCGCAGGAGTTGGGTGAATATCCGGAGCGGGTGGCCGCGGTGTGGCACGAACTTTTTGACGAGGAGAAGACGTAGATGTCGATGGCTGATCGTGATGGCGTGATCTGGTATGACGGCAAACTGGTGCCGTGGCGCGACGCCACCACCCATGTGCTGACCCACACCCTGCACTACGGCATGGGCGTGTTCGAGGGCCTGCGCGCCTACAAAACCGCCAAGGGCGCGGCGGTATTCCGCCTGCATGCCCATACCGACCGGCTGTTCCGCTCGGCGCATATCCTCGGGATGAAGATCGAGCACGACAAGGCCACCATCAACGAGGCGGTGCGCACCGTGGTGCGCGAGAACAAACTCGACTCCGGCTATATCCGGCCGATGTGCTTCTACGGCGCCGAGGGCATGGGTCTGCGGGCCGACAATCTCAAGGTGCATACCATCGTGGCCGCCTGGTCGTGGGGTTCGTACATGGGCGACGACGGCATCAAGAACGGCATCAAGGTACGCACCTCGTCGTACAATCGCCACCACGTCAACATCACCATGTGCAAGGCCAAGGCCAACGGAAACTATATCAACTCGATGCTGGCGTTGAACGAGGCGCTGGCCTGCGGCTGCCACGAGGCGTTGTTGCTCGACACCGAGGGCTACGTGGCCGAGGGCAGCGGCGAGAATATTTTCATCGTGCGCAACGGCACGCTCTTCACGCCCGATCTGACCTCGGCGCTCGACGGCATCACGCGCGACACGCTGTTCACGCTGGCCGCCGAGCTCGGCGTGAAGCTCGCGGAGAAGCGCATCACCCGCGACGAGGTGTACATCGCCGACGAGGCGTTCTTCACCGGCACCGCCGCCGAGATCACGCCGATCCGCGAGCTCGACGGCCGTAAGATCGGCAACGGCGGGCGCGGTCCGCTCACCGAGAAGCTCCAGACCCTGTACTTCGACCAGGTGCACGGCCGGCGCAGCCAGTATCCGGAGTGGCTGACGCCGGTGAAATAGTTATGGACGTCAATATCATGGCCAGCGCACCGCCGAAAGAAATCCCCGCCAACGCGCAGAACCTTTATGAGGTTACCGCGGCGGACCTGCCGCTGCACTGTCCGATGAACGGCATGAGCCTGTGGAACTCGCATCCGCGCGTGTATCTGCCGATCGCGGCCAGCGGCCGGGAACGCTGTCCGTACTGCGGCGCGGTCTATGTGCTCAAGCGTGACAACTGATACCATGGGTTTTCACCAATTCCCCCAAAGTGAAAAAGTGCGCGCCACGCGCGCCTCGGCTCGCCTCCCTCTCCCTCTGGGAGAGGGAATGAGGGTGAGGGCGAGAGGGATGGGGAGAGGGCTTCATTTCCTGTGCACCAACTCCCCTTCTCCCTGACCCTCTCCCCCGTCAAGGGGGAGAGGGGAAATCCTCTATCCAAGCCGACGTATCCCGCATGATGGCGCACAGCGCCGTTGTGGTCTGGGTCTTTCGCGACGGCAAGGCCGGGCATGACAACCAGGCACGCGGCCTGATCGCTGCGCTGCGGAATCTAATCCCGCTCGCTGTCCACGATGTCCCGCTGCCTCCCCTGGGCCGGTTGTTGGTCGACGCCGTGACCGGCCGGTTTTACGCCGGCCGGGCGCTGCCCGATCCGGCGCTGTTGATCGGCGCCGGTCATGGCACGCACCTGGCGCTGCTGCTCGCGCGCCGGGCGCGCGGCGGGCGGGCCGTCGTATTGATGAAGCCGAGTCTGCCGCGCACCTGGTTCGATCTGTGCGTGATCCCGCGGCACGATGGCGTCGAGCCCGCGCCCAACGTGCTGATCACCGACGGCGTGCTGAATGTCATACCGGCCTCGCCGGACAAAGACCCGCAACAGGGCCTGATACTGATCGGCGGCCAGTCGGCGCATCACGCCTGGTCGGACGTGGAGCTGATCGCGCAACTGCGCGTCGTTCTCGCCCGCGACACCGGCAGCCAGTGGCGGGTCGCCGGTTCGCGCCGCACGCCGGCCTCGACCGTGCGGTTGCTGCGCACGCTCGCGGGTGCGCAGGTGCAATTCATCGCGTATGAAGACACCGACCCCGCCTGGCTGCCGGCGCAGTTGGCGCGCGCCGCAACCGTCTGGGTGACCGAGGACAGCGTGTCGATGATCTACGAGGCGCTCACCGCCGGCGCCGCGACCGGCCTGCTGGCCGTGCCGCGCCGGCGCGCCGACCGCGTCACCCGGGCAATCGATGCGCTTATCAAGTCAGAGCGTGTGACGCCATTCGCCGCCTGGCAGGAGACGCACGCATTGCGCGTACCGGACACCTTCAATGAAGCCGCGCGCGTGGCGGCCTGGATCGAGCGGACATGGCTATCAGAATGTTGAAAAAGTCCCTCCTGGCCTTTTTCAACCCGCAAAGCAAAAAACGCGGTTTTTGCTTTGCGGCATTTTTCAAACGCTTGCGTGTTCGAAAAATGGCGGTACCTCCCTGTCCCGCACCGCAGGTAGCTGAAAACAACTATTTTCAGCAACCTGCTAAGCGCATGACCGTGGTGCAGATGCTGCCGGCCCTGGAGGGCGGCGGCGTCGAGAAAGGCACGCTCGAGATCGGCAAGTATCTGGTCGAGCACGGCCATCGCTCGATCGTGATCTCGGCCGGCGGTCGCATGGTCGGGCAGCTCGCGCGCGAGGGCAGCGAGCACATCGCCTGGCCGGTCGGCGCCAAGCGCCTCGGCACGCTCGGCTATATCAAACGGGTGCGCGAGCTGCTGCGACGCGAGCGGCCGGATATCCTGCACCTGCGCTCGCGCCTGCCGGCGTGGATCGGCTATCTGGCGTGGCGCGGCCTGGATCCGGCGACCCGCCCGCGGCTGGTCACCACCGTGCACGGGCCGTACACGCCCGGCCGGTACAGTTCGGTGATGGTGCGCGGCGAGCGCGTGATCGCCATTTCGGAAATGATCCGCGCCTATATCCTGAAAAATTATCCGCGGGTCGCTGCCACGAGCATTCGCGTCATCCCGCGCGGCGTCGATCCGGGCGACTATCCTCATGGATATCGGCCGTCGCCAGCCTGGCTCGCGGCGTGGCGCGCGCAGTATCCGCAGCTCGACGGCAAATACGTCGTCACGCTGCCGGCACGCCTGACGCGCTGGAAGGGACAGGAAGATTTCATCGCGCTCATCGCCGCGCTCAAACAACGCGGCCTGCCGGTGCACGGGTTGTTGGTCGGCGACGCCCATCCGCGCAAGCAGACGTATGCCGCCGAGTTGCGGCGGCTGGTGACGCAGGCCGGCTTGGCGAACGATATCAGTTTCACCGGCCATCGCGCCGATCTGCGCGACATCCTGGCGGTGTCGCAGGCGGTGGTGTCGTTGTCGAAGGAACCCGAGGCGTTCGGACGCGTGACCCTCGAGGCCTTGAGCCTGGGCGTGCCGGTGGCGGCCTACGATCACGGCGGCGTCGCCGAGCAGTTGGCGGCGATTTATCCGGCCGGGCGCGTGGCGGTCGGCGATACCGGTGCCATGGCGCGACTGCTGGCGGAGTGGTACATGGACGCGCCTTTGGTGCCGCGTGACCAGCCGTTCACGCTCGACCGCATGCTGACGGCGACACTCGAGGTCTATCGTGAGCTGGTTGCCGGCTAACGCCATCCGTTTCGAGCAGGTCGGGCGCGTGCTGGCGCTGCTGCTGGTGTTCTGGTCGCCGTTCATCGGCGGCCCGCGCGTTTTCAGCATGCTCTTGGCCATCATGGGAGGCTGGCTGGTGTACCGCGAGCGCGCTGCGCTGTTCGCTCGCCCAGCCATGAAGCATTGGGTGATGATTTTTTTGTTGCTGTGGATTCCCTTGCTGTTGTCGGTGCCGGGTTCGTTCAAGCTCTCGCATTCGCTCAAGATCGCCGCCAGCCTGCCGCTCTATTTTTTGGCCGGCGTGGCGCTGATTCACAGCCTGCGGCGCGACGCCGACCGCAAGTGGCTGGCGACCGCCATCGGCCTGACGCTCGCGCTCTGGCTGGTCGACGGCCTCATGCAATATTTCCTCGGCCGCGATCTGATCGGCGTGCCGCTGACGCCCGACGGCCGCATCGTCGGGGCGTTCGGGGATAATCTGCGCCTGGCGTTGCTGCTCGCGGTGCTCGCGCCGGTCGGTCTGTGGTGGTTGTTGCCCAAGGGCGCGGCCTGGGCCATCGGGTTTTATCTCGCCGGCGTGTTCGTGGCGTTACTGAGTGGCTCGCGCATGAGTCTCGTCATGTTGCTGCTGGTGGCGGTCGGCGTGTATTGGCGCGCCACCTGGCGCTACAAGCTGCCGTTCTTAATAGTCGCCGCGGCTGCCGCTGCCGGGCTGCTGGCGCTGCTGAGCAACCACCCGCTGGTGCAGGAGCGCCTGGAGCGCACCCGCGCGATCGGCGACTGGAGTTTTACCGGCATCGACACGGCGTTGAGCGGGCGGCTGACCATCTGGGAGACGGCCGGACGCATGCTCGCCGACCGGCCGCTCACCGGCGTCGGCGCGGGCGCGTTCGCCGCGGCCTATGATCGCTATGCCACCCGCCCGGACGACCCGTTCCGCAGCGGCGGCGGCTTCGAGGGCGGCGTGTACCACGCCCATCAGATGTACGTGTCGATCGCCGCCGAATCCGGTCTGATCGGGTTGGCGGCGTTGTTGGCGGCGTTGTTCCTGGGGGTGAAATGGTATTTCGCGGCGCCGCCCGGGCGGCGCCGGCAGGCCTGGCCGTTCGCATTCGGGCTGTTGGTGGCGGTGTTTCCGATCAATTCCCAGCCGGTGATCTACACGCATTGGTGGTTCCCGGTGCTTTTGCTATTGCTGTGCGCGAGCTTGGCGGCGCTCGAGCCGGACGCCGAGTCTTCCGCGCATCGCCAACAGGCCGTTTAATCCACGCCTTACATCGTCCCTAGACTTTCCAGGACCGCGCGCAGTTCATCCCTGATCGTGTCTGCGGAAAAATATTGCGCATAGGTTTTTCTGGCGAGCGCCCCGAGCGTGGCCAGGCGTGCGGGTTCCGTGGCCAAGGCAGAGACGGCGCGCGCCAGGGCCGCGGCATCGCCCGCCGGCACCCAGCGGATGCCGCTCTCGGCTTGTTTGCGCAGCGCCGCCGGATAGGCCGGCGCCGCGCAGGTCACGAGCGGTTTGCCGCAGGCGAGCGCCTGGAACACCTTGTTCGGAATCACGCGCTGCGCTTTGGGTGTCGGGCCGAACACGCCCAACAGGATATCCGCGCGCCGGATGCGCGCCGGAAGTTGCGGATACGCCAGCCAGTCCTCGAACACCAGGTTCGCGACCCCGTGCGCGCTTTTTAGACATTCCTCGAGCAGCGGGCCGGCGCCGAGCAACACCCAGCGCACCGGCGGGCCTCGATAAATCCGCGCCGCCTCGACCACGACACCCGGACCCTGGAGAGCGATGAAACTGCCGTAGAACAACACCTCCAGGGGGCTGTTCGGCGCGGTGTTGGCGCTCGCAGCGGGCGTAAATAGCGGTTGTTCCGCGCCGACCGGCACGACGTGCAGCTTGGTTCGTGGCACACCCAACACTTCGGCA
>JACREH010000013.1 GCA_016218345.1 Gammaproteobacteria bacterium
CACCCAGTTGTTCCGGCCGTTGGCCTCGAACGACCTGATCCTGGGCGCGGTCGGCGTGCTGCAATTCGATGTGGTCGCCCACCGCCTGCAGCACGAGTACGGCGTGGACGCGGTGTTCGAGCCGGTGCAGGTGGCGACCGCGCGCTGGATCGGCTGCCCGGACGAGAAGCGCCTGGACGAATTCGAAAAGAAGGCGCGCGACAATCTAGCGCGCGACGGCGCCGGCGAACTCGCCTACCTCGCGCCGACGCGCGTGAATCTGCAACTCACCCAGGAACGTTGGCCGGAAATCGTGTTCCATACCACCCGCGAGCAGGCCTAAAGTAGGTCTGAACAAGCCTTTCCTTGGCTTGTTCAGACACGCAAAACGAAAATCGCGCTTTTCGTTTTGCTTCGTTTTTCAAACACGCAAGTGTTTGAAAAACGTTGGCACATCCCTGTGTCAAAGGGCGCCCCGACTTAACTCAGCGGTTCTCCAACCCTTTCCGGACATGAAAAGGCCTCCCGAAGGAGGCCTTTTTGTATCTGCATAACCACTACGTTACCGTGTTACCCCACCGCGCGATCGGCGCGCTTGCGCTCGATTTCCTTGAGGTAGCGCTTGCGCAGGCGCAAGTTGTGGGGCGTGACCTCGACCAGCTCGTCGTCCTCGATGAACTCGAGGGCGCGCTCCAGGGTGAGCTGGATGGGCGGGGTGAGGATCACGGCTTCGTCCGAGCCGGAGGCGCGCATGTTGGTGAGCTGCTTGCCCTTCATGGCGTTGACCACCAGGTCGTTGTCGCGGTTGTGCACGCCGACGATCATGCCTTCGTACATCTCTTCGCCCGGGGCGACGAACATGCGTCCGCGCTCCTGCAGGTTCCAGAGCGCGTAGGCGACGCTGGCGCCGACGCCGTTCGAGATCAGTACGCCGTTCTGGCGGCCCTTGAGATCGCCGCCCTTCATCGGGCCGTAGTGGTCGAACACGTGGTAGATCAGGCCCGAACCGGCGGTGGCGGTGAGGAACTCGGTCTGGAAGCCGATCAGGCCGCGCGCCGGGATCATGTAGTCGAGGCGCACCCGGCCCTTGCCGTCCGGTTCCATGCTGAGCAGCTCGCCCTTACGCGCGCCGAGTTTTTCCATGACCGTGCCCTGGTGCTGGCTTTCCACGTCCACGGTCAGGGTTTCATACGGCTCCTGCTTCTCGCCGTTCACTTCCTTGATGATTACCTGCGGGCGCGACACGCCGAGCTCGTAGCCCTCGCGCCGCATGTTCTCGATGAGAATGCCGAGATGCAACTCGCCGCGGCCCGAGACGCGGAATTTGTCCGGGCTGCCGGTATCTTCCACGCGCAGCGCGACGTTGGTGATGAGCTCGCGTTCCAGGCGTTCCTTGATCTGGCGGCTGGTGACGTACTTGCCGTCCTGACCGGCGAACGGCGAGTTGTTCACTTCGAACGACATGGTCACGGTCGGTTCGTCCACGCTGAGCGGCGGCAGCGCCTCGACGTTGACCGGATCGCAGAAGGTGTCGGAGATATGCGGCGCTTCGATACCGGTGATGGCGATGATGTCGCCGGCATTGGCCTCCGGCACCTCGGTGCGCTCCAGGCCCATGAAGCCCAGCACCTGCAGCACCTTGCCGGGGCGGGTCTTGCCGGCCGGGTCCACGACCATGATGTTCTGGCCGGGCTTCACGCGCCCGCGCTGGATGCGGCCGACGGCGATGGCGCCGACGTAGCTCGAATAATCGAGGCTCGATACCTGCATCTGGAACGCACCCTCGGGGTCCACGTCCGGTGCCGGCACGTATTTGATGATGGTTTCGAACAGCGGCGTCATGTCGCCGGCGCGCACGTCCGGTTCGAGGCCGGCGTAGCCGTTCAGCGCCGAGGCGTACACCACCGGGAAATCGAGCTGTTCTTCGGTCGCGCCGAGCTTGTCGAACAGGTCGAAGGTCTGGTCCAGCACCCACGTGGGACGCGCGCCCGGGCGGTCGACCTTGTTGATGACCACGATCGGCTTGAGACCGAGCGCGAACGCCTTGCGCGTGACGAAGCGGGTCTGCGGCATCGGGCCGTCCATCGCGTCCACCAGCAGCAGCACCGAGTCGACCATGGACAGCACGCGCTCCACCTCGCCGCCGAAGTCGGCGTGGCCGGGGGTGTCGATGATGTTGATGCGGTAATCCTGCCAGCGCAGCGCGGTGTTCTTGGCGGTGATGGTGATGCCGCGCTCCTTCTCCAGGTCGTTCGAGTCCATGATGCGCGTGCCCATCTGCTGGTGAGCGGCGAACGTGCCGGACTGTTGGAGGAGCTTGTCGACGAGCGTGGTCTTGCCGTGGTCGACGTGGGCGATGATGGCGATGTTGCGCAGTTTCTGGATCATGGTATTCGGTCGGTTCTCGCAAATTCCCCCTTGCCCTCCGGGAGAGGGGCAAGGGGTGAGGGTTTCCAGTTACACAAACTCGCCCTCATCTCCATCCCTTCTCCCGCAGGGAGAGGGGATGGAGATGAGGGCGCTTTACGCGCGGTTCGTTTGGTCTGGCAAAAAGCCGGGCATTATACGCGGAATCGAGATTGAGACCATAGGCAAAATAAGCGAATTCATCCGGTTACATCGGCTGGTGCCAGTCGGGGCAGTGCCGGCAAACGTCGGGCATGCCGTCCCGCAGCTCCCGACGGAAGGCGCGATAGGCCTCGTTGTTCCAGATCTCCCGCATCGGTCGGTCGAACAGGTTTCCGAAACTCACTTGGCGCGCGTCCGGGCAGTTGCAGCAAGGCGTCACATCGCCCTCGGCGGTGACGTACGCCCGCGTCCACGGCCAGCGGCAGCGGACCACGGGGCTGCGCTCAAGATAGGCCAGCTGCACCTGGAAGCCGGGTCGCAAGGCCGGATCGGCGAGCAGACCCAAAGTCTCGTTCGCCTGTTGTTGAGAAGGATTCAGCTCAAGCCCTGGCGCAACCGCGGGGTTGAGCCCCTTGACCGTCAAAAAATCCACCCCGAGATCGTTGGCCAACCGGACCATCTCGCGCAACTCGTGAACGTTGTTGTTCATGGCCACCATCATGATGCCGATCGATGGCGTGGGGCTGTCGAGGTCTTGGCGCAGCAGGACAAACTTGCGGATATTGTCGGTCACCTCTTGGAAGTCCGCCCCTTTGCGAATAGCCTGGTAGTTGTCGGCATCGGCACTATCGAGCGAGACGATGGCATTCGACAGCCCGGCTCGGATCAGCGCTTCACCCGCTTCCCGGTCGAGCACCGTTCCATTGGTGATAACACCTGTCCCGATTCCGCGCGTTTTCGCGCATGCCACAAGTTCGGCGATATGGGGGTTGGTCAACGGCTCGCCGATGCCTTGCAAGTGAAGGCTCTCGATATAGGGGAACTCGTTAAGGATGTGCGCGAACTCCTCCACCGAGAGGCGTTTCTTGCGCCGGGCGCGGGTCAGGTCCTCGATCGGACACATGACGCAACGCAGATTGCAGCGGTTGGTGGCCTCCACTTGCAGGTAGGTGGGCGCGGCCGCTACCCGCTCGGGCAGTCGCGCCGCCGCTTCGCTGAGGATTCGAGCGTTACGCGGGCGAAAAAACCGTTCCTTGAGGTAGCGCGGAAAATTCACGGATAGATGTCTCCAGGCGCAGCGCCGGCCTGTAAAAAGGCCGGCATTATATACATGGATTTGGCTAAACATCACGAGAATTCAAGGCATTAATCCGTCTATGTTATGCTCGCGCGCCCTTGCCGCCCCTGCCCATGCCGATCGTTAGCCTGCACAACGTTTCCCTGGCCTTCGGCCACCACCCGCTGCTGGAACGGCTGAATCTGGGCCTCGAGGCCGGCGAGCGCGTCTGCCTGATCGGTCGCAACGGCAGCGGCAAATCCAGCCTGCTCAAGGTGATCGCCGGGCTGGTCGCCCCGGACGACGGCGAACTGCGACGCGCGCCCGGAACGGCCATCGCCTATCTGCCGCAGGAGCCGGCGCTGGACGAGGCCGGCACGGTGTTCGACAACGTCGCCGCCGGTCTGGGCGACCTGCGCCAGTGGATCCTCGATTATCACCACGCGGTCCAAGCGCTCGCGACCGAGCACGACGCGGCCGCGGTTACGCGTTTGCACGCGCTGCAAGAACAGCTCGAACGGCACGGCGCCTGGCAGGCCCAGCAGCGTGTCGACGAAACCCTGAGCCGGTTAAGCCTCAACGCCGACACGCCGGTGGCGCAGCTGTCCGGCGGCTGGCGGCGGCGCGTGGCCCTGGGCCGGGCGCTGGTGGCGGCGCCCGATGTGTTGCTGCTCGACGAGCCGACCAATCACCTGGACATCGCCGCGATCGAATGGTTGGAGGAGTTCATCGGTTCCTACCGCGGCGCGCTGTTGTTCGTCACCCATGACCGCGCGTTCCTGCAGCGTCTGGCGACGCGCATCGTCGAGCTGGATCGCGGCGCATTGCGCGAATTTCCCGGCGACTACGCCAACTATCTGCGCCGCAAACAGGAACTGCTGGCGGTCGAGGCCGGGCACGCGGCGTTGTTCGACAAACGTCTGGCCGAGGAGGAAAAATGGATCCGCCAGGGCGTCGAGGCGCGCCGCACGCGCAACATGGGGCGGGTGCGGGCGCTGCTCGCGTTGCGCGCCGAGCGCGCCCGCCGCCGCACGTTAACGGGCGAGGTGCGCATGGCGCTGGACGACAGCGCCCAGTCCGGCCGGCTGGTGCTCGAGGCCGAGCACCTGGCGTTCGCCTACGACGGCCAGCCGGTGGTGCGGGATTTTTCACTGCGCGTGCTCAGAGGCGACCGCATCGGCCTGATCGGCCCGAACGGCGTGGGCAAAACCACGTTGCTGAAACTCCTGCTCAAGCAACTGGTTCCGCAACATGGCCAGCTGCGCCACGGGACCAACTTGCAAATCGCCTATTTCGATCAGGCGCGCGCGCAACTGAACCCGGAGGCGCGCGTCGTGGATTGCGTCGGCGAGGGCAAGGAGACGATCACCCGCGGCGGCCGGACCCAGCATGTCATGAGCTATCTCGGCGATTTCCTGTTCGCGCCGGAACGCGCCCGCTCGCCGGTCAAGTCGCTGTCCGGCGGGGAGCGCGCGCGCCTGCTGCTGGCGCAGTTGTTCGCCAGGCCGGCCAACGTGCTGGTGATGGACGAGCCGACCAACGACCTCGACATCGAAACCCTGGAGCTGCTCGAAGAGCTGCTGGCCGATTACCAGGGCACGCTGTTTCTGGTGAGCCACGACCGCGTGTTTCTAGACAACGTCGTGACCTCGTGCCTGGCGTTCGAGGGCGACGGGCGGATACGGGAATACGTCGGCGGTTACAGCGATTGGTTGCGCCAGCGGGCCGAGAAACCGGTGGCGGTCGAGAAAATCAAACTGGATACGGCACCGGCCGTTTCGGTCGAAACCCGCAGACCGGCAGGCAAGAAACTTTCCTACAAAGACCAGCGCGAACTCGACCAGCTGCCGGCGCGCATCGAACAACTGGAAAAGGAACAGACCGCGGTCCAGGCCCGTCTCGCCGACCCGGAGCTCTACCGGCGCGATCCGCAGGCGGCCAAACAACTCGGCGTGCGTCTCAAGGAAATCGAAGCGGCGGTACGCACGGCCTATGCCCGCTGGCAGGCGCTGGAAGCGGCCCAGAACGGTTAGCAAACCGTACGCCGACCTGCTGAAAAAACGGGGCGCGAGCGCCCCGTTTCGCCAGGAACCGCGACCGGTTACTTCGCCGCCGGCTTGAGCTCCGGATGGTCGAGATAACGCGAATCCTTGACCGGCGTCACCATCGCGACGATCGGCTGATAGCCCTTGGACTCGAGATCGATGAGCTCGGCGAACCCGGCCGGCACGATGGTCACGAATCCGACGATGTCATTGGACTCGAAGCCGGCGCCGTGCATGGCGTTGTTGCACATCCGGAAATCGACCCCGCTCTTGGCGAGACCCGCCATCTTGTCGACCAGCCCCTGATACTTTTCATAATTCTCCTTGGCGAATACGCGCACCTCGGGACCGTGCAGCACCACCACCGATTTGCCCGGCACGACCTTGTTCACGTTGGTGATGAAATTGGCCAAGCCGTTGAGATGTTGGGGGTCGGTGTAGTTCACGTCGTAGACACGGTTGATCGGCTTGTCGTACTTATGCATGTCGACCTTGGCGGTGCCGTACGGCGTGATGTCCCTGTCGGCCGCGAACGCCGGGACAGCCAGGATGACGGCGGAAATGACAACAACGTGACGAAACAGGGTCATACCATTCTCCTCTCGTAAAATTAAATATGGTGGCGCGTCGTTCGACGCGAGGGTCGGCACCGGTCTGTGGTGAATCGAATGTGTTGGTTTTCCTGCCGGTGCTGGCGGCAGTTTAGCAGAAGCTGGTGCTGGACATGCCGATAGGCAAGCCGGAATGCGAACAAGCGCGGTTTCAGCCGGTTACGGGCCTTTTATCAGGCCGCGATGAAGGAGCAGGGCGTGCCAGCAAGGCGGTGACGACGGATAGCCCGCTGCTAGATCTCGATCAGGTGATCCGGCAGCTCGTTCGGGTTGGCGGCGTCCGCGGGAAAGTGTCCGGCCAGGTGTTCGCCGACGGTCTGCACCGCCGTGCAGAAACCCGCGCCGATGCGGCCGGCCCTCAGCTGTGCGGTAAATTCAGCCACGATCGTGTCCCAGGTGCCCGCGGGGACGCGCGCATGAATGCCGGCGTCGGCCAAGAGCTCGATGTGGTGTTCGGCGACCGACACGTACAGCAGCACGCCGGTGCGCTCGCGGGTGGTGTGCAAGTTCTGCGCGAGGAATTGCTCGCGCGCGCGGCGCGCGCAATAGGCGCGCTGTACCGCGCGCGGCACCAGTCGCAGCTTGATAGCCGGGACGCGCAACAGCAGGCCGAGCAGCATGAACGTCAGTAATTGCAGCTCGATGACGCCGAGCGGCGCGAACGACACCGCAAACCATTCGAATGGAAGCGGCGCAAGGATCGCCGCGAGCGCCGCCCACAGCGTCGGGTAATAATA
This sequence comes from Gammaproteobacteria bacterium, assembly GCA_016218345.1. Taxonomy (GTDB): domain Bacteria; phylum Pseudomonadota; class Gammaproteobacteria; order Acidiferrobacterales; family UBA6901; genus JACREH01. The sequence continues at coordinate 6,998 of JACREH010000013.1, forward strand.
ATAATCGCCGCTGGCGCGCGCGATCACGGTCACGATCTCGCCGGCGGTGCGCGCCTCGGCCTGGCGGATCACCGCCCGCAGCTGGTCTTTTTCGCTGTCGGTCAGAAATGCCATCACCAGTCTCCCGACGCCCCGCCGCCGCCGAAATCGCCGCCTCCGCCGGAGAAGCCACCATCGCCGCCGCTCCACCCCCCGCCCCCGCCTGAACCCCAGCCGCCCGACCCGGTGCCGTTGCCGAGCCGGCCGTGCGACAGCAGCAACAATAGAAATACCACGATGCCGATCACCGCCGCCAGGATCAGGCTCTGTGCGATCAGCCAGATGATTGCCCCGGCGATGGCGCCGAACACGCCGGCCACGAGCGCGCGCCCGGCGCGCGGAAACGCCCGGCGCACGAACCGGGTCGCGAGGCCGCCGAGCACACCCGCGATCACCAGCAAGGTCGCCAGCGAGCCGAGAAAATCGGACGTGCCGACCGCGGTCGGGGGTGGCGGCGCCGGCCGGTAGTCGCCGCCGAGCGCCGCCAGGATCGCGGTCACGCCGGCACGGATGCCCGGTTCGTAGCGTTGCTGCTTGAACTGCGGCTTGATGACGCGCTCGATGATGTCGCGGCTAACGGCGTCGGTGAGCGTACCCTCCAGTCCGTAGCCGACCTCGATGCGCATTTTCCGCTCGGTTGGCGCAACGATCAGCAACGCGCCGTTGTTCTTGCCCTTCTGGCCGATGCCCCAGTGCCGGCCGAGCTGGTAGCCGTAGTCGGC
>JACREH010000015.1 GCA_016218345.1 Gammaproteobacteria bacterium
AGGCGCTGTCGCAGGTGGCCGACGAGCCAATCCGTGTCACGGTCGCCGGGCGTACCGACGCAGGGGTGCACGCCGGTGGGCAGGTAATCCACTTCGAGACCCACGCCGCACGCAGCGACTATTCGTGGTTGCGCGGCGCGAACAGCAATCTGCCGCCGGCGGTGGCGCTGCTCTGGGTGGGCGCGGTCGATGCCGAGTTCCACGCGCGCTTCTCGGCGACCGGGCGTGCCTACCGCTATGTGATCCTGAACCGCGCAATCCGCCCGACCTATCTGGCGGGCCGCGTGACCCATGACTACCGGCCGCTCGACGTGACGCGCATGCAGGCGGCGGCCGACTTGCTGGTCGGGACCCACGACTTCTCCTCGTTCCGCGCCATGCAGTGTCAGGCCAAGAGCCCGGTGCGCGAACTGCGACGGCTGGAGGTGACGCGCCGCGGCGAGTTCGTGGTGGTCGAGGCGGCGGCCAACGCCTTTCTGCATCACATGGTGCGTAATCTTGCCGGGGTGCTGACGGCGATCGGCGCCGGCGAGCACGAGCCCGTCTGGGCCGGGGAAATCCTCGCGGCGCGCGACCGCGCCAACGGCGGCATCACCGCGCCGCCCGACGGGCTGTATCTCACGGCGGTGGACTATCCGGAACGGTTCGGGATTCCGCGGGTTCCGGCCGAGTTGGGCCTCTGGTAAGCTTTGGAAATTCCCGGAACGGTCATTGCTGGATTCTCTCGCCATGCGCACGCGCGTTAAAATTTGCGGCATCACCCGCGTCGAGGACGCCTTGGCCGCGGCCGCGGCCGGCGCCGATGCCATCGGGCTGGTGTTCGATCCACACAGCCCGCGGTGCGTGCGCCTGGAACAGGCCGAGGCGATCGCCCGGGCGTTGCCGCCGTTTGTTACCGTGGTCGGGCTGGTGGTAAACGCCGCGCCGGCGCTGATTGAGGAGGTCGTGAGCCGGGTGCCGCTCGATCTGTTACAATTCCACGGCACCGAAACCCCCGAGCAGTGCCGCCGTTACCACCGAACGTATCTTAAGGCCATCGCCATGAAACCCGATGTCGATCTCATCGCCATGCAGGCACGCTACCCCGATGCCGCCGGTCTGGTGCTCGACACCTACAGCCCGGCCGCGGCCGGCGGTACCGGCCAGGCGTTCGACTGGGCGCGCGTACCGCGCGATCTGAAAAAACCCGTGATCCTGGCCGGCGGCCTCACGCCCGCGAACGTCGCGGCGGCGATCGCGGCGGTTCATCCGTACGCCGTGGACGTGTCGAGCGGCGTGGAGCTGTCCAAGGGTATCAAGGATACAAAAAAGATCTCTGCCTTCATCGAGGCGGTGAGGTCGGCGGCATGAACGCCTACGCGCTCCCCGACGCGCGCGGCCATTTCGGTGTCTACGGCGGCATGTTCGTGTCCGAGACCTTGATGCAGCCGCTCAAGGAGCTGCGCCAGGCCTACGAACAGTTGCGCAACGACCCCAAGTTTCAGGAAGAATTCGCCGACGACCTGCGGCTGTACGTCGGCCGGCCTTCGCCGCTGTACCCGGCGAAGCGCCTGACCGCGAACTGGGGCGGGGCGCGCATTTATTTGAAAAGCGAGGACCTGAACCACACCGGCGCGCACAAGGTCAACAACACCATCGGCCAGGCGCTGCTCGCCCGCCACATGGGCAAGAAGCGCGTGATCGCCGAGACCGGCGCCGGCCAGCACGGCGTCGCGACCGCGACCGTGGCGGCGCGCTTTGGAATGAAGTGCGTGGTGTACATGGGTTCCGAGGACATCAAGCGCCAGGCGATCAACGTCTATCGCATGAAGCTCCTGGGCGCCGAGGTGGTGCCGGTCGAATCCGGTTCCAAGACTTTGAAGGACGCGCTCAACGAGGCGATGCGCGACTGGGTCACGAACGTCGAGGATACGTTTTACATCATCGGCACGGTCGCCGGGCCGCATCCCTACCCGATGCTGGTGCGTGATTTCCAATCGGTGATCGGGCGCGAGGTGCGCTATCAGATCATGGAGTTCGAGGGCCGTATCCCGGACGCGCTGGTCGCGTGCGTGGGCGGCGGCTCGAACGCCATGGGACTGTTCTATCCGTTCATCGACGAGCCGGCGGTGGCGCTCTACGGCGTCGAGGCGGCCGGCGAGGGCCTCACCACCGGCCATCACGCCGCCACCCTGTGTACCGGCCGGCCGGGCGTGCTGCATGGCAACCGCACCTATCTGCTGGAAACCGACGACGGCCAGATCATCGAAACCCATTCGATCTCGGCCGGCCTCGATTACCCGGGTGTCGGCCCCGAGCATTCCTGGCTCAAGGATTCGAAGCGCGCGCGTTATGTGGCGATCACCGACAGCGAGGCGCTGGCGGTATTCCACGAACTCACCCGCACCGAGGGCATCATGCCGGCGCTCGAATCCAGTCACGCCATCGCCTACGCCAAGAAGCTCGCGCCCGAGCTTGGGTCCGACAAGGTGATCGTGGTGAATCTCTCCGGCCGCGGCGACAAGGACATTCATACCGTGGCGAACATCGAAGGGATTAAATTCTAAGAGCCTCTAACAAAATGAATCGAACTCGACAAACGACCCCCACCCCAACCCTCCCCCTTCCAGGGGGAGGGAGAGGGAGGGGGTGCGGCGTAACTCATTTTGATAGGCGTTCTAAGTAATGTCGCGAATCGAAAAATGTTTTAACTCGCTGAAGGCGCAAGGCCGCTGCGCGCTGGTCCCGTATATCGCCGCCGGCGATCCCGCGCCGCGGATCACGGTGCCGCTCATGCACGCGCTGGTCGCGAGCGGCGCCGATATCATCGAACTGGGCGTGCCGTTTTCCGACCCGATGGCCGACGGCCCGGTGATTCAGCGCGCCGCCGAGCGCGCCTTGCAGCACCACGTCAGCCTCACGCAGGTGCTGGCGATGGTGCGCGAGTTCCGCGCCCAGGATAGCAATACGCCGGTGGTGCTCATGGGCTATCTCAATCCCATCGAGGTCATGGGGTACGCGCGCTTCGCCGCGGCCGCGGCCGCGGCCGGCATCGACGGCGCGCTCACCGTCGACCTGCCGCCGGAGGAGGCCGACGAGTTCCGCTCGGCGCTGCGCGCCCACGGACTGGACGCGATCTTTCTGCTTGCCCCGACCAGCCCGGCCGAGCGCATCGAGCTCATCAGCGCGGCCGCCAGCGGATTCATCTATTATGTCTCGCTGCGCGGCGTGACCGGCGCCAGCCATCTCGATCTCGGCGAGGTCGCCGCCAAGCTCAAGGCGATCCGCGCCGGCACCGACCTGCCGGTGGGCGTGGGCTTCGGCATCGGCACCCCCGAGGCGGCGGCACGCGTCGCGGCGATCGCCGACGCCGTGATCGTGGGCAGCGCCATCGTCAAGCGCATGGAGGAATTGGCCGGCGAACCTGATAAAATCCTGATCGAACTGCCGAAATTCCTCGGGCAGTTGCGCGCCGCCATGGACCGGTCCCCGGCCGCGCCCAGCTCGGTCAGCGGAGCGCATCGATGAGTTGGTTCGATAAATTACTGCCACCCAAGATCAAAAGCGAAGGCCGCGGCAAGAAGGCCGTGCCCGAGGGCCTGTGGCGCAAATGCCCGGAGTGCGGCGCGGTGCTGTACAGCGCCGAGATCGAGGGCAACAAGGAGGTCTGCCCGAAGTGCCAGTACCACATGCGCATCGGCGCGCGCAAACGTCTCGACATGTTCCTCGACAAGGAACCGCGCATCGAGATCGGCGCCGAGTTGCGGCCGATCGACATCCTCAAATTCAAGGACAGCAAAAAATACAAAGACCGCCTGGCCGACGCCCAGAAGGCGACCGGCGAAAAAGACGCGCTGATCGTGATGCGCGGTCAGGTGCTGGGCCTGCCGCTGGTGGCGGCGGCGTTCGAATTCAGTTTCATGGGCGGCTCGATGGGCTCGGTGGTCGGCGAGCGCTTCGTGCGCGGCGTCGACGCCTGCATCGAGCACGAGATCCCGCTGGTGTGCTTCTCGGCGAGCGGCGGGGCGCGCATGCAGGAGGCGCTGTTCTCGCTCATGCAAATGGCCAAGACCAGCGCCGCGCTCACGCGCATGGGCGAGAAGGGTCTGCCGTTCATTTCGGTGTTGACCGACCCGACCATGGGCGGGGTGTCGGCGAGCCTGGCGATGCTCGGCGATCTGGTGATCGCCGAGCCGAACGCGCTGATCGGCTTCGCCGGCCCGCGCGTGATCGAGCAGACCGTGCGTGAGACCCTGCCGGAGGGCTTTCAACGCTCCGAGTTCCTGCTCGACCACGGCGCGATCGACCTCATCATCAACCGCAACGAGATGCGCGACAGACTCGCCTCGCTGGTGAGCATGTTGAGCCGCCGCACGCTCATCCCGCGCCGCGCCCCGGCGGCTGACGCCTCGGCCTCTTAGGGAATATGCGATTTATCAGTTTTTGACGCAGAGCCGCAGAGCCGCAAAGTCGCAAAGAAGTCGTATGTTTACCCCCTTCTGGTTTTCTTTGCGCCTTCGCGGCTTTGCGTCAAATAATCATATGTAGTCCTTTCGAGGCTCCCCGACGCTGGCTACCCGCACCCTAAACGATTGGCTGGCGTGGATGGAAACGATCCACCCGCGCGAGATCGAACTCGGCCTGGCGCGCACCGGGGCGGTGGGCGAGCGCATGGGCCTCGCGCACCTGCCGTTTCCGATCGTGACCGTGGCCGGCACCAATGGCAAGGGCTCGACGGTGGCGCTGCTCGAACACTGCCTGCACGCCGCCGGCTATAGGGTCGGCGCTTATACCTCGCCGCATCTGCTCGCCTATAACGAGCGCGTGCGCTTGACCACCGAGCCGGTCGGTGACGCCGCGCTGTGCGAGGCCTTCGAGGCCGTCGAACAGGCGCGCGGCGCGACCTCGCTCAGCTATTTTGAATTCGGCACGCTCGCGGCGCTGGAACTGCTGCGCCGGGCGCGCGTCGACATCGCCATCCTCGAGGTCGGGCTGGGCGGGCGGCTCGACGCCGTCAACCTCTGGGACGCCGACATCGCTATGATCAGCGCCATCGGCATCGACCACACCGATTGGCTGGGCGACACGCGCGAGTCCATCGGCCGCGAAAAGGCCGGTATTTTTCGCGCCGGCCGGCCGGCGATCTGCAGCGACCCCAATCCACCGGACAGCATCGCCGCAGCGGCCGCGCGCGTCGGTGCGCAATTGCTGCTGGTGCACCGCGATTTCGATTTCGCGGCAAACGATCAGGGCTGGAACTGGCGTTCGCGCGCACAACAGCGCGCCGGCCTGCCGTACCCGGCGATGCGCGGCACCTATCAGCTCTATAACGCCAGCGGCGTGCTGATGGCGCTGGAGTTGCTGGCGGCGCGCTTCCCGGTGACCCAGACGCAGGTGCGCGCCGGGTTGCTCGGTGCCAGCTTGCCGGGGCGTTTTCAAACCCTGCCGGGCCGGCCGCTGCGGGTCCTGGATGTGGCGCACAATCCGCAAGCCGCGCAGGCGCTGGCCGCGACGCTGCGCGATCAACCGGTTTCCGGAAAGACCATCGTTGTGGTTGGCATGCTCAAGGACAAACCGATCGTCGATGTCATGCGGGCCATGGCCGTGGTCGTCGACCGCTGGCATGTGGCCTCGCTGGGCGGCGCGCGCGGCGCCACGGCCGAGCAACTCAGCGCGGCCATGGCCGAGGCCGGTATCCGCGCGCCGATCACGTTGCACGCCGACGTCTCCGCCGCCTACGCGGCCGCCTGCCGCGAGGCGCGGACGGACGACCGGGTGGTGGCGTTTGGCTCGTTTCACACCGTCGGTGCTATACTACGCGCACAAATGGATTCCGCATGACCGAGCGCGACGACAATCACGATTTCGATCCCAAACACCGCATCGTCGGCGCGGTGATCCTGGTGGCGCTGGCGGTGATTTTCCTGCCGATGATCCTGAACAAGCAGCCGGAGCCGCCGGCGGTCGCGCCGATCGCCGAGATCCCGCCGCCCGACAGCAAGGTCGTGACCGCGCCGGTCGCGCCGGCCGCCAAAGAACCCGCGCCCGCCGTCAAAGAACCCG
>JACREH010000110.1 GCA_016218345.1 Gammaproteobacteria bacterium
CCGCGGGCGGGGTACTTAGACTCAGACCCTCCCTGGTCTTCTCCCTGACGGGCAGACCTTAACGCGGTCTGTCCAAATTCGCTCCCAGCGAATTTGTCTTGTCGCGACAAGACCCGTTTGCCGGGAGCAAACGGGCGCCGCGCGTAAGCGCGCCCGTAAGGGGCCGCGCCAGGGACGGTGCGGCGCAAAGTACCCAAAGAAGCGCCTCCCCTCCGGCGCGAATGCCCCCTGCGCTTCTCGGCCGAGGCGGGGGTTTTTCGACGGCATATCCCTATGCCGCGAAAAACGCGCGCCTCCCGGGCGCCCCCCTGGCGGGCCTGATCCGCCTCGGCCTGCGATGCTCGGCGCACCGGAAAGGGAGGAACGTCAACACCATCCATCAACACCCAATGTCAAAATCCTAAAGGCTTTGGTTTTAGGATTTTATGTTTCGGTTTTGGGTTCGGGTCTCGCCCCTTGAGTCGCACCGAGCACCGGAGGGCGGCGAGGATAAGGCCCGTCAGGGGCGCGCCCGGGAGGCGCGCGTTGGCCGCAGGACAGGATGTCCTGTCGGCCAACCCCCTCGCCGACCGAGGAGCGCAGGGCACCCCACCCCAACGCGCTCGCGCGCTGGGGTGGGGTGCGACGATGGGGCAAAATGGCTTTGGTGACTTTCGCCGAAACGAAAGTCACTCGTGCGCGCGGCGAAACGCGCATCGAAAACAACATCGCCGCAGGCGATAAAAAAAATCACCTCGTATAAACCCTATCCCCAAAAATCGCACTCCCCACCCTGACCATCGTCGCCCCCTCCAGAATGGCGGGAACGAAATCGTTGCTCATGCCCATCGACAGCTCCGTGAAATCCGCCAAGCCGAATCGCGACTGACAGGCATCGCGCAGCTCACGCAAGGCCGCGAATGCCGTGCGTGTCTGGTGTTCATCGGCAGGGTAGGGGCCGATGGCCATCAGGCCGCGCACCGAAATCCCGGCCAGTTCGGCCGCCGCGATCTGCTCGACGAGCGCGAATACTTCCTCGGGTGAAACGCCGTGTTTCTTCGGGTCGCGGGTAATGTTTACTTCGATGAGCGTTTGAAGTCGGCTACGGTGGGTCTGCGCCGCCTGGGAAAGCCGGGCGGCGAGCTTGTGGCTGGCGAGCGAATGCAGCCAGCGAAAGTTTCCAGGTACAAACTTGGCCTTGTTGGATTGCAGGTGGCCGATGAAGTGCCACTCCAGTCCGCGATCCCGGAGCGCGTCGATCTTGGGCAGCGCCTCCTGCGCGGTGTTTTCGCCGAACACCGTCTGGCCGACGGCGATCGCGGTTTCAAGCATGGAAACCGGATGGGTCTTGGAAACGGCGATGAGCTTGACGGCGGTCGGGTCACGTCCGGCGCGGATCGCGGCTGCGGCGATGGTTTCGCGCACCCGTGCCAGATTGGCGGCGATCGCCCGGGCTTGATCGTTCGATTCCATGTCAGGGCGCGGCGGCGCGCCGGATGTTTTGGCTGCGCACGTAGTAGGCGCTGGCACCGATAAACACCAGGGACAGCGCGATCTCCATCCAGGCGTAGGTCAGGGGGGTGTCGATCGCCGGCGCGTCATTGCGATGCAGGTAGGCAAGGATCACGCCTTCCATGAAATACAGCAGTGCCAACAACTCCGCCCACACGTGCGTCTTGGGCCGGCCATGCAGCACCCCGGGCAGGGCGATCAGCAGCGGCACGGCCTTGAGCGTCAGCCACAACCCGGGAGGAACGCGCGGCGCCGGCGCCAGCCAACCCTCCCACAGCACGCTCAGGGCCAGCAGCGCCAGGTAAGCAATCGTTGCGATGAGTCCGAGTCTAGTCGTGGTCATGGGAATCGGGCAAGTGTTTGGCGCTGCCGGCCAGCCGCTGGTCGAGCGCGGCGCGAATTTCTTCCCGCCGTTGCCGCCCGGTCGGTGGCCATCGAGCCTGGTGACATGGCGGTGATATGCAGCGCCGGGATATTCCGCATGTCAGAGGATCTTGAGCACGTTCTCGGGCGGGCGGCCGATCACGGCCTTGCCGTTGGCGAGCACGATCGGTCGCTCGATGAGTTTCGGATGGTCGTGCATGGCCTTGATCAGGGCGGCGCGCGTGAGCGCGGGATTGTCGAGCCTGGCGCGCTTGTATTCCGGTTCCTTGCTGCGCATGAGCGCGCGCGGCTCGATCTTGAGCAGTTTCAGGATGCGTTCGAGTTCGGCCCGGCTCGGCGGCGTGCTCAGATAGTCCACGATCCTGGGTTCGATCCCGCGCGCCTCGATGAGCGCCAAGGTCTGGCGCGACTTCGTGCATTTGGGATTGTGATAGATGACGACGCTCATACAGCCTCCGCCTGCCATAATTGACTGAAGGCGCATTTTACCGCAGATTTCTTGACAGCCTACCGGTCGGCTGATAAAAACAACGAGTCACCGCACATCGGAAAACGCGCATGATCCCCGCCAGGATGTTCCGCCCCGAACTACTCAAACCACAGGGCGCGCGGCTCTGGCGGTTCGTAAAGCAGGTGGCGAGCCGCTTCGGCGAAGACCGCTGCAGCCGCGTCGCCGGGGCACTGTCGTTCGCCACGATCCTGAGCCTGGTGCCGCTCACCGCGGTGGCGCTCGGCCTGCTCTCGGTGTTTCCGGTATTTCAGTCGTGGATGGCGGCCATCCAGGACTTTATTTACGGCAACTTCGTGCCGGCCTCGGGCGAGGTGGTGCAAAAATATCTCGAGCAGTTCGCGCACAAGACCGGCCGCCTGACCGCCGTGGGCCTGCTGTTCCTGGCGATCACCGCGGTGCTGATGATGGCGACCATCGAACTGGCGTTCAACGACATCTGGCGCGTGCGCCAGCAGCGCAAACTGTTGCACCGGTTTCTCACTTACTGGGCGATCCTGACGCTCGGACCGTTCCTGATCGGTGTCAGCCTGACGTTGACTTCTCAGTTGTTTTCACTGCCGCTGTTCGGCGGCTCGGACGGTATGCGCGCGGTGCGCGGGGTGCTGCAACAAGGCCTGCCGATGGTATTCGAAGTGTTGGCATTCCTGATGCTCTACATGCTGGTGCCGAACGCCCCGGTCAAGTGGCGCCATGCCCTGTTGGGCAGCGTGTGCGCGGCGCTGCTGTTCGAGCTGGCCAAGCGGGGATTCGCCTACTACGTTGCGCAGGTGCCGACCTACCAGACGATCTACGGCGCGGTCGCGGCGTTGCCGATCTTCCTGATCTGGATCTATTTATCGTGGTTGGTGATTCTGCTGGGTGCGGTGGTGACCGCGAATCTCGGCGGGACGGAACGCGGCCGTTCCTGACGGCTGGTCAGAAATCGAGCAGTCGGTACTCGAATTGTTCGAACGAGGGATTGACCTGCACCAACCGGGTGGTCGACACTCGTTGCGCGCGGTAGCCGTCGTCGACGGTCAGGATCCGGTCGGGGCGGTAGACCCCGCGGCGCGTCACCAGCGTGGCGGGCTGTTTCATGCTGTCGATGCCCGACAGGAATAGCGCCGGGATGAGCCCTGAATCGAGATTGTGCAAGGCCTCGGTGCGGATAGCGCGCGCCTCGGCCTGCGGGGCCAGGCGTTGAATGCCCATCTCGATCTCGTCGCTTTCGGTGTTTTTGATCCAGCGCACCACTGCGAGATTCCATTTTCCCTGGGTGGTTTTTCCGATTTGGCGCAGCGCCACCAATTCACCGACCCGTACCTGGTCGGAGCCGTTGGCGGCCTTGCGCAGCGCGATGCCGCTCGCGCTTTCGTCGACCAGCCGCCAATCGGTGAGCGTTCGCGGCTGCTGGGATTTTCCCTGCGCCTGGAGGCGCGGCGCGGAGATCGCGTTGCGTTTGCGCGGTGGACCGACCTCGGTGGTGCTCGGTTGGAATTCCTGCTGACCGTTGATGAAGAAATTGCTGTTATCCACGCCCATGGCCACCTCGAACTGGGCGTCATGGCGGGAGATGCGGGTGAAGACGCGCTTCGGTTTGATACCCCAGGCGCCGATCAGGCTGCGCAGCATGTCGACGCTCTCGGGGCCGAAGAAATCCGGCTCCAGCCCCTCGGACGGCGGCGTCTTGCCTTCGCGCAGGATCGCGTACTGCGAGTGCAGCACGCGCGCCAAGTCGTGGGTGGTGAGCAGCCGATAGGGCGCATGGTGCGAGATCACCACCCCATCGGTGTCGCTGAAGCCGGCGCGGTCTTCCTGCAGATTGATGAGAAACTGACAATTGCGCTGCAATTCCTGGCCGGGCTGGGTGATCTTGGCATAACCCGCCCAATGGTCGAGGTAGTGGAGGACCTTGCCCAGCATGCGCGGCGGCAGCCGATAGGGATTGCTGAACGCCAGTAGCAACGCCTGCTTGTAGACGTGCGCGACCGAGCTGTGCTTGACGGCGGCGTTGAGCGGGTCCGGCACCTCGGTCTCGGTTACGCCCAGCCGCTCGGCGCAACGGTAGAGCTGGTGAATCTCCCGCCAGCAACCGGCCGGGCAGGGCGCGTACACCTCGTACGACTTCGCCAGCAACTCGGTGAGGTAGCGGATGCCGCGCTGAATCGCCAGCGCCACGGCGTGCTGATCGGCGCGGTTGAGCGCCGGTTTCTGCGCGGCGTTTTGGGCGATGCGCAAATAACCGTGCGCCATCTCGATCTGGAATTGCTGCACCTGTTCGGCGATCGGACGATTCTTGAGCGGGATCGGCACCGGCAGGCCGAGGTAATTCTTTTCCAGCTCGCGCGAGATCGTCGATACCGGTTGGCGATACAGCTCCATCAATTTCAGACGCTGGTCGTCGTCGAGCGGCAGGCGATTCAGGTCCTTGAGCGAGCTGAAGATGAGCCGGCCGGTTTCGTTGACGTTCAGGAATGGCAGGCTCGCCAGCCAACGCTTGGCGTCGTCCGGCCGCGTGGCGACCTCCGTGCGGATGGCTTGATTGATCTCAGGCAGGGAAAGATTTAAACCCGTCGCGCGCATCGACTACGCCCCCGGTTTCCATTGCTCAACAGTATACCGGACCGATCCCGGTCTTGTATGCTCCGGCCTGCCGGCGCGGCGTTCGGGGAAATACCCATATAATACAGGGCCATGTCAGCCCGTTTGAAATGGACCGCGGCAGCGGCTTGCTGGTACGGCCTGATATTGGCCGGGCAGGGCTATGCCCAGGGCCCGGCCGGACTCGACGGCCGGGCGCTCAAACTGGCCTACGGCCTGGGGTTCCTGGGCGTGGGCGTGACGGTAATGGGCGCGCTGGCGCGCTGGTTTCCGCGCCGGCTGGCGGCCGAGTGGCGCGCCGCGGCGATGGTGGCGAGCGCGCTGCTCGCGGCGCTCGCCATCGCCTTGCGGGAGGGCGGCGGGAGCGGGCAGCGCACCGACGTGTGGGTGGCGGCGCTGCTCGGCGTGGGGGTCGCGGCGCTGGCGTCGCGCGGTCTGCCTGCCGGCTGGGTTGAACGCTGGCTCGGACGTGCCGACGCCAACGAGAAATATCAAGGAAATTCTGATTAGTTATGATTATTTGACGCAAAGGCCGCCACCGCGCATCCTGCGCTTGCGCGGCATTCGTACATCCCTATACATCGCGCGAAGGCGCAAAGAAAAACATGGAAAAAACGGGCAATAAAATCTTTGCGTCTTAGCGCCTCTGCGTCGAAAATTATTAAATCAGGGTTTCCCTATCAGGCCGGTTTCGGCTTGTCGATGTTGCCGGCGATCGCCGCCTGTTCCACCAGCTGCTCGAATGCCGCGGCGCTCATCAGGCCCTTGTCGGCGACGATATCGCGCACCGGTCGGCCGCTGCGCGCCGATTCCTTGGCGACCTCGGCGGCGGCCTCGTAACCGATTGCGCTGTTCAGCAGGGTCGCGAGCCCGACGCTGGTATGCGCGTAGGCACGGCAGCGCTCGCGATCGACCCGCAGGTCGCGCAGATTTTTTTCGGTAACGACGACCATGGCGTTGGTCAGCCAATCCATGGCGTCGAACAGCGCCGAGCCGAGCGCCGGCATCATGACGTTGAGTTCGAGTTGTCCGGCCTGGCTCATGAGCGCCACGGCGGCGTCCTGGCCGAGCACCTGGTAACACACCTGATTCAGCATTTCGAACATGACCGGATTGATCTTGCCGGGCATGATGCTCGACCCGGGTTGCACCGCCGGCAGTTCGATTTCGGCGAAGCCGGTGCGCGGGCCGGAGGCCAGCAGCCGCAGGTCGTTGCTGATGCGCGTCAGTTCCACGGCCAGTGACCGCAGGCCGTTCGAGAGTTGCAGCAGGTCGGCCATCGACTGCATTTGCGCGCTCAAGTCGGCGGCCGGGCGGATCGGTTCGCCGGTGAAGCGCGCCAGCTCGGCGGCGACCGCCTCGATATAGCCGGGCGCGGTGTTGAGACCGGTGCCGACCGCCGAACCGCCCAGGCCGATCTCGCACAGGCCGGCGCGCGCGGCGGCCAGCTGCGCGGCGCAGCGCCGCAATGTCCAGGCGTAGGCGTTGAACTCGCGTCCGAGCGTGGTTGGCACGGCGTCTTGCAAATGCGTGCGGCCGCTCTTCACGGTCGCGGCCTCGCGCGCCCCGAGCGCGCTGAACGCCGCCGCCATGCCCTCGACCGCCGCCAGCAGGCGTGGCAGCTTGGCGAGCGCCGCCAGCCGGATGGCGGTCGGGATGGTGTCGTTGGTGCTCTGCCCCATGTTGACGTGATCGTTGGGGTGCACCGGGCGGTAGTCGCCGCGCTTGCCGCCCAAGGCCACGTTGGCGAGGTTGGCGATCACCTCGTTGCTGTTCATGTTGTGACTGGTGCCGGCGCCGGCCTGGAAACGGTCGACCACGAACTGCTCGTGATGTTCGCCGTTGATAATGCTGTCGGCGGCGGCGGCGATGGCCTGGCCGGCGCGGGCGTCGAGCCAGCCCGCGGCCATGTTGGCGGTGGCCGCGGCGCGCTTGATGCGGGCGTGTGCGATAATAAAATCCTTGTCCGGCCGCCGCCCGGAAATCGGGAAGTTGGCCACGGCGCGCGCGGTCTGGATGCCGTACCAGGCATCGGCCGGGACCGGATATTCCCCAAGACTGTCGCGTTCGGCACGGAATTTTTTGTCCACTTGCGGAGTCCTATGAGTCAGGAATCCGGGATTATAGGCAGCGGGCGCCGGGATTGCACCTTGTCGCTGCGAACATTATTAACGAACGGTTGTGGAGGTGGCAGTGGCAAGACAGATCAAGTGGTTGGCCGGGTTGTTGCTGATGCTGGCGCCGTTGTGGGCGTCGGCGGCGAGTCCCGATATCGTCCTCCGGGGGCTGGACGGGGCGGCGCGCAACGTCAATGAATTCATCGGCAAGGGCCAATGGACGGTGGTGGCGATCTGGCACTCGGACTGCCCGATCTGCAAACGCGACATCCATGAGATGGCGTTTTTCCACGACACCCACAAGAAAACCAAGGACGCCATCGTGCTCGGCGTTTCGGTCGACGGCTACGCCAACAAGGCCAAGGCCCAGCGGTTCGTCGACGAACACAGCCTGGATTTCACCAACCTGGTCGCCGAGCCCGAGCAGATCGCGCGCTTCGGCGCTGGCCGGTTCGTCGGCACGCCGACCTTCTATATCTATTCGCCGCAGGGCGAACTGGCGGCCAAGCAGGTCGGCCCGCTCAGCCAGGAAGACCTCGAGCAATTCATCGCCAAATCAAAGGGCGCGACCAAGAAGAACGGTTGAGCCCGCATGTCCATCGGTAAATCCCTGTTACCGGCTTGGCGATCGCTTATTGCCTTGTGGTTGCTCGGCGCGGGCCTGATTCCGGCCGCCGGCTACGGGGCCGAGCCGGCGCGCGACACCGCGGGTTTCTTCGATCAAAGCTTCGCCAATCTCAAGGAGGAGCTGCAAGCCGCGCGCAGCGAGGGCAAGCTCGGTCTGGTCATCATGTTCGACGACGAGGATTGCCCGTGGTGCCAGAAGATGAAGGCCACCGTCCTGACCCAGGCCAGGGTTCAGGACTATTACCGCAAACATTTCCGCGTCATCCATCTCGACGTCAAGGGCGACGCGCCGGTCACGGATGTCACCGGCCAGGAGATGGCGCAGAAGGACTTCGCCTTCCTCCGGCACCGGGTGCGCGCCACGCCGGTGTTCCTGTTCCTGGACCTCGACGGCAAGGTCGTCAACCGCTATACCGGGGCCAGCAAGGACGCCGACGAATTTCTGCTGCTCGCCGAGTTCGTCGTGAGTGGCGCGTACCAGTCCGGCAATTTCGTCGCCTATAAGCGCCAGAAACTCTCCGGCGCCGCGAAATAAAGGAAATTCTGATTTATATTCGCCGCAAAGACGCAGAGAATGCGAAGAAAAGCGCTTGATTGTAAAACCCAACAATTCTTTGCGTCCTTTGCGTCTCTACGGCAAACGATAATATTCAGACCTTCCTAAAGTAATCTGACGTCCATCCGATGGCGCTTGCCCCGACCCGGCTTTTTCGGCAAGCTGCCGGCATGCTCAGCGGCAGATCCCTGGTCGTTCTCTCCGGCGCGACGTTGTTGCTCGCGGTCGGCGTTCTTCAGGCCGCCGAACCCGGCCTGCCGAGCCCGCTGACCCTCGAACAGGCGCTGGCACTGGCCGACCAGGCCCACCCGGACCTGGTCATTTCCGGCGCGCGCGTCGATGCGGCGCGCGCCGATCTCCAGCAGGCCGAAGCGCTCAGCGGCCTGCGCGCCCAGGTCGAACTCACCCCGCAGCGCGTCCAGCCCTCGACCGATCCCGCCCATGCGCGCATCGACGACAGCCGCGCGCGCTTGCTGGTGCAAAAACGCCTGTACGATTTCGGGCGCAGCCGCTCGCTCGAAGACTCGGCGCGCGCCCAGATCGACGCCCGCGAACTGGCCTATCTCGACGAACGCCAGCGCCGGCGCCTCGAGATCATGACGCGCTTTTTCGAGGTGCTGTTGGCCGATCTGCGCTATACCGTCGACAACGAGGCGCTGGCGCACGACTTCGTGCAATTCGACCGCGGCCGCGAGCGCCACCGGCTCGGCCAG
>JACREH010000111.1 GCA_016218345.1 Gammaproteobacteria bacterium
CAAGTCCATCCCTGGCTTGTTCAGACACGCAAAACGAAAAACGTGGTTTTCGTTTTGCTTCATTTTTCAAACACAGTGCGTGTTTGAAAAATGCCCGGCCCTCCTGGCCGGACGGGAACCTCTGACTTAATCAGAGGTTCCTTAACGGTGTCGGGCGTCGCCGGCCGAATCGTTGGAACTAAGGCTGTTTCTTGTCCTTCACCAGACCGCCGTTGAAGCCCGTGGCCGCGCCGATCGCGGCCAGCAGCAGCCCGATCAAAATCAAACTCGGCCCGACATACCCGAACCAGCTCCCCAGCAAATCTCCGGCCCAGGGCAATTGCGCGGCGACCGCCAAGAACAACAGCCCGGAATGACCGAGCGCTCCGAGGATGAACGCCCAACTGATGGCTTGTTTGAAGGCCGCCGGTAACGCCAGGAATCCCAGCAGCACGCCGACCAGGATGTTCAGCATCGCCTCGAGATTGCCGTGGGCGTGCGGGCCGGCCTTGATCTCGTCGATCGGCACGCGGCTGTTGAGACGCGCCGACAACGCCAGCAGGGCGTCGGCATCGGCCTTGGCGATTTGTTCGGCGTTCAACTTTTCCAGATCGACCTCGTAACCGCTGTCGCGTGCCTGCTGCAGCGCGCCGACCTTTTGTTGTTTCTCGGATTCGTTCGCGGCCACGTCACCCGAATATTTCACGATCATGAGCGGCCCGAGCGAGGCGGTCAACAGCAGGTAGAAAAAACCGAATACAACATTCTTTTTTCCGATCATCGTATTCTCTCCTTGTGGTCGCTGGCAGGTCGAATCTGCATCGTGGCCGGCGAGTCGCCCGTGGGCCGGCCGTGACGGTCATTTTTCACACAAGCCCTGTGCTTGGCAAGTCCGGCGTCAGTCCGTGCAAAAGCGCAGCGCGCGCTCCAGGCCTTCCAGTCGGTTATAGCAATGCGGTGCGAAACGGACGCCGCCGCCGCGTTGCGCGCAGATCACGTCGTGTGCCTGCAACTTCTGGAAGAGGGCGGGGGACGGCAGTTCGCGGTGGCGGAACGTCACGATTCCGGCATAGCGTCCGCGGCGGCTGTCGGTGATCAGCTCCAGACGCGGAGTACGTTCGATCAGATCGAATAAATATTCGCTGCGCTCCAGGATACGGTGCTCGAGACGCTCGGCGCCGATCTCCAGCAACAGGCCGAGGCTGGCGGCGCAGGCCTGGATGCCGAGCATATTGGGGCTGCCGCACTCGAAGCGCCGCGCGCTCGCCGCCGGTTGCCAGTCGCGGCGCTCGAAATCGAGCGGATCTTCCACCATGCGCCAGCCGAATTGATGCAGCCTGATACGGTCGCGCCATTCCGGCCGGCAATAAAACACTGCCACACCCTCCGGTCCGAGCAGCCACTTATGGGCGTCGGCCATCAGGAAATCGATCCGCATCGCCTCGACATCGTGCGGAACGGCGCCCAGCCCCTGGATGGCGTCGACACAAAACGCCATGGTGCGTTGCCGGCAGCCCGCACCGAGGCGCGCGAGGTCCAGGCGCAGTCCGGCGGCGTATTGCACGCTGCTCACCGACAGCAGACGGGTGCGCGCGTCACATGCGTCCAGCAGGCGTTGTTCCGGATCGACCGCGCCTTGGACGGCGATCGGGCGGACCTGCACGCCGCGCTCGGCTAGCGCCTCCCAGACGATGCGGTTGGAGGGGAATTCCTCGGCGCAGATGACGACGTTGTCGCCCGCCTGCCAGGGGAAGCCCTGGGAGACCACGGACAGCGCCTCCGAGGTGTTTTTCAGCAGGGCGATGTCGTCGGCCGAGCCGGCATGGATAAACACCGCCAGGCGTTCGCGCAGGCCCTGCTCGGTCTGTTCCCAGTCGCGGTAATGGCGCGCGCCGCCTTCCAGGCACTGCCGGGCAAAGTCCTGCACCGCCTCGGCCGAACGTTTCGGCCAGGGCGCGACCGCCGCATGGTTGAGGTAGATGCAATGCGTTTCGACCGGAAATTCGCGGGCCAGGAGGGCGTCGAGATTGGGCATCGGCTGTTCACGAGGGAAATACAGGATGGTAGGTGGCGATTCGACGGGCGTCCATGTAACCCAGCGTGAAGCAAACTTAATCAATGATAAACAGCGTGTTATCGGTATATTCTGATGTTATTTATATATGGAATCTCGACCGTTGCGGCGCGCGTCCGAGTATCGATCGGCTATACTGAAACACGTGGGTATGCAGTGCGGTATGGGCGCATAGCGGGCCAAAGGCCGCGGTTCGCGCTGTAAATGCGCCGTGTTTTTTCCAATGGACAAATCGACAGAGGGTGATATGCGTATCAGGAAAGGCTTGTTGGTCTTAGGTGGACTGCTGTTTGCGGTTATAACAACTGCCAGCCTGGCAGCGACAGACGCCAAATCGCCGCTGCCGGCCGCCGCAGTGGACACCGCGACGGCGTTCCCGTTGCGCCCGCAGTACATCGACGTGCCCGTGCTCGACACCGCCGAGCTCGACAAAAAGTTCGCCGATGTCTTCATCGTCGATGTGCGTTCGCCCTATGAATACGACACCTTGCGCATCAAGGACGCCATCCTGATCCCCCTGACCGACAAGAATTTCGTCGAGGAAGTGCGGAAACTGCGGGAAAAAAGCGCCACTAAGCCCATTGTCTTTTATTGCAACGGCAAAACCTGCCGCAAGTCCTATGACGCCGTACTGAAGGCCAAGGCGGCCCGCATCTCAGGGACCGTGTGCTACGACGCCGGCATCGCCGAATGGGCTGAGAAACAACCCGATAAGGCGGTGTTGCTGGGCAGAACTCCGATCAAGGCCGGCGAATTGCTGAGCAGCGCCAAATTCAAGGCGCATTTGCTCGATCCCAAGGCGTTCGAGGCCAAGGTCGGGCCGAATTCGATCGTCCTGGACGTGCGCGACCGGGTGCAACGCGATACCCAGCTGTTCCCGTTCAAGGAGCAGCGCGCCCAGCTCGAGGAGAAGGACAAGCTCGACGCCATCATCGAGCAGGCCAAGCGCGATAAGAAGACGCTGCTGGTCTACGACGCGGTCGGCAAGCAGGTCGAGTGGTTTCAGTACTATCTGGAGAATAAGGGGCTCAGCGATTACTTCTTCATGAAGGGCGGTGCCCAGGGTCATTTCGACGTCAAGTACGGCAAGGTCTCGTTCGGCGAGAAGAAGAAGGAAGCCAAGGCTGAGCACGCGGCGGTGCCACAGAAGAATTAGGGCAGGCTTCCCGGCCACACCTGATACTTCGCATAATGTATATTATGTCAAATAGTAAGTGGACAGCGGGTCCGCCCAGGCTACCGAGTTAGCCCGGCTATTCCGGTAAGGCCCGGCCCGCCACCCCTTTTACATCACGACACCGGCCAGCAGGCGCTGAGAAGCCTGCTGGCCCTGCATAGATCAATACTCCGGAAGGTGTTGCACTGGCGGCCGTCTCACGGCCGCTGGCGGGACCTTGGCGCGAAACGGATACAACAATTGGGCGGCAAACCCGCCGGGGACATCGCCGTCGAGAATGCCGAAGTCCTCGGGCTGCCGTCCGGCCGGCATGGCGAACGTCCCGAACATCAAATCCCAGAGCGGAAAGAACCCGGCGAAGTTCCTGCCCTGCCCGTCGCGCTCACGGGTGTGGTGCCAGCGGTGGAACGCCGGGCTCGCCAGCGCATAGCGCAGCGGTCCGAAGGTCCATGGGACGTTGGCGTGCAACAGGATGGCGTGCAGCGAGATCACCGGCACATACACCGCCAGCACGGTCGCGGGAAACCCCAAGAGCAGCAGCGGCGCGGCCTGAGCGACACGCGCCAACAAATCGTTTACCGGGTGAAGCCGCACCGACGACAGCCAGTCGACCTGGGTGGAACTGTGGTGCACCGCATGAAAGCGCCACAACCGCCGGCCGTGAAACAACCGGTGCATCCAGTAACCGATGAAATCCCCGAGCACGAACGCGCCGAGTGCCTGCAGCCATGCCGGCAGGCCCGCCACCGGCCCGTAGCCGTGCGCGGCCAGGTCGCGCACGGCTGTTTCGCCGAGCAGCGCGACCGGCAACAGCAGCAGCGCCAGCACGCTGAGGCGGGTGATGAACTTGGTGACCAGCGGCGTGAAGAACCAGTAAAGGAGATCGGTGTTGAGGCCCGCGCGTCGTCGCCCGGGCCGGCCGCGCTGGGCCGGAAACAGCTTCTCCAGCAACCAGAAGACCGCGCCCAAGACCGCAAGACCGACGGCGAGTTTGACGAGTTGGTCCATCCTCTCCCTTGCCTCAAAGCGGATATCGACAATCCGGACAACGCGCCAGCCGCGCGACGGTTGACGCCGGCGTGAGCATGCCGGGAATTTATCTACCGTGAAGCGCTACTTACGCCACCAGAGCGATCGGTTGTTGGCCGGCATGGCGCGGTCGCCGGCCAGGGTCAGGCCGTGCCGCTCGGCCAAGGCATTCACCGCTGCGAAGTCGCGCACGCCGGACACCGGGTCGCGCGCCTTGAGCCAGCGGTCGAATTCCTCGTTGCTCGGCTCGAGCGGGCGGTCGTCGTAGCGGTACGGCCCGTAGGCAAAGAGCGCGCCGCCGGCCGCCAGTACCCGGCCCGCGCCGGCGAACAGCGCTTCCACTCCCGCCCAGGCGACGATGTGAATGGTGTTGATGCAGACGATCGCGTCGGCCGTTACCACCGGCCAGCGGTCGGCCAACACATCGAGCGCCAGCGGCTCACGCACATTCGACAGCCCGGCCTCGGCCGCCCACGCACGGATGCTGGGGAAATTCGCCGGCAAGTCGGTCGGTTGCCAGATAAGCTGCGGCAGGCGCGCGGCGAAATACGCCGCGTGTTGGCCGGTGCCGCTGCCGATTTCCAGCACCCGTCCCGACGCCGGTAATATTTCCTTCAATACCGCCAGGATCGGTTCTTTGTTGCGATCGCACGCAGGGGAAAACTGCTTCACTTCAAGTGATCCTCGGGCAAGGAATCATCCCGCCGCGCCCTGCTTGACCACGCGAATGCGCACGTCGCCCACGCGCACCGTCTGACCCGCGCGGATCTTGCAGGTCTTGCGCAGCTCCACCTGCCCGTCCACCGACACCTCGCCGGTCGCCACCCGCAATTTGCCGGCACCGCCGCTCGGACAGACGCCGGTCAGTTTCAGCAGCTGGTTCAGCTCGACATACTCGCCGATCAGTTCGAATTCAATCTCGTTCATGGCGCATCCGCCCAGCGCGGCACCGCTTTCCACAGCTCGCGGCGCTGCGCGTCGATCCGCCGGTAATCGGGGCAATGCCGTTCCACCAGCCGCCAGAAGCGCGGCGAGTGGTTCAATTCCACCCGGTGGCAGAGTTCGTGGATCATCACGTAGTTGACCGTCTCGGGGGAAAGAAACAGCAGCTTGGCATTCAGGGAAATCGTGCCGCTCCGCGAGCAACTGCCCCAGCGGGTTTTCTGGCGCCTGATCAGCGCGCGCTTGTACGGTAACCCCAGTTCGCGACTGGTGCGTTCGAGCCCCGGTACCAGATGCTGGTGGGCTTGCCGCAGCAGCCAGCGCCCCAGCGCCGTCCGGCATGCGGGCTCGTCGTCGATGGCGCCCGAGATCAGCAGTTGCCCTGCCCCGGCCTCGCGCACCGCGGTTCGGACGGCGTTGTCGCCCTGCTTCGCCGTCACCGCCCAAGCCAGGCCGACCGCCGGCAACTCGATTCGCCCGGGCAGGCACCAGGCGGCCGCGGGCCCGTAGAACGCGCGCAGCGACTCCACACGCTCCAGGGCGGCACGAATCCAGCGCTGCCTACGCTTGAGCAGCGCGGGCACCTGGCCCGGGTCGTAGCCCTGGGGGATCACCACCTCCAGACCGTGCGCTGGCGTGACGCGGAAGCGAATGCTCCGGCTGCGCGGGCTGATCCTCAGGTGGTACTTGAACGGAAATTCACTCATGCCCGTATCGTCATCAAGTTGAATGGAGCTGCGCGCCCGCCCATTTGTGGCCGCACCGCAGGCAACACCAGTTCTCGTCGCGCGTCACCAGGCCGCCTAGCTCGAAGTCGGGGGTGCGCTTGCCCAGCTCCAGGTATGCGCCCACGTCCACGAAACCATACACAATCGGCTTGACCTCCACGCCGCCGCAGCGCGGACAGTCGGGCCGCGGGCGGTCGTGGCCATGATGATTGTTGCCTTTGTTCATTAATCCTCCGAGGCGTGCCATTTTTTCGTTACTTGCGCCACAGGCAGCCCGATTTTCGTCTATCTTTCATGGTGTAAGCGAGAGATTCTATCCGACCCGTAAAATACCATGTCCGCAGCCACGATACCCCCGCCGGCGATCCAAACCGGCAACCCCTTGCAGCCGCTCAACCGGCAGCAGAAGGAATCGTTGCTGATGCTGATTGTGCTCAACTACGCCGAAGAGCACGATCTGCTGAATGCCGAGCAGATGGAAGACGCCAAGGCCAGCCTGCGCGCGCTGTTCCTGCGCGCCACCGGCGAGGAGACCATGCTGCGCAAGATTATCGGCATTCTCAACGTCAACCGGGCGCTCAACAAAACCTTCAGTGAGATGGCCAACATTCTCGAGGCCATCCGTAAATCGCACCGTTCGCTGGTCAAGAAGCACGACGCCCTCAAGCAACAATTGGCGGCCCTCTCGATTACGCCCGAGGAGAACAGGCACTTTGTCGGCCCGCTGCTCGGGTTCTCCGGCGACTTTGTGCGCGCGGTGACCGATTTCGACCGGCAGATGACCGAATATAAGGGATACAAGGAGAACGAGGCGCGCAGCTCCCACGGCTTCCGGTTGGCGCAGGAGGCGCGCGAGCGGCTGAAACGGCGCTTTGAACATGGCTCCTCTGAAGACAGCCATCAGGAACAACAGGTCAAACAGAAGGTCTTCCAAGCCTTCGATTATGCCAAGGCCGAATCGGAATACCACTACAATCAGCGCTGCGCCGCCAGAGCCCGTGCAGAAATCGAGCAATCACTGAAGAATTTCCAGTTGATGTGCCAGATGGCCATGAAGCCGGAGATGCGCAGCCCGGGCCGCATCGACCACGATTCCGGTCCGGCCGGCGTGGATATCTACACCACCTGCCTCAAGGGCATGGAGGCGTTTCCGCGACTGCAGGCCTTGATGTCCACGGTGCAGGAATTGCTGCGGCTCTATCAGTGCTCGTTCGGCATGTTCATGCTCGACTACGAGAAATTCAACAGCAGTCTTGGCCCGATGATCGAGAATACCGAGGACTATTTTTCCGCAAAGGAACTGGACGAAGACGTCCGCACCAAGCAGACGAAGCTGGCGAAGATCGAGGCGCTAATTGCCTTTATCGAAGACGTGGCCGCACTCCTGCACGACGGGATAAACCATTCCTATCCGCACTACTCCTCGGCCGTATCCAGCCACATTACCGCTCCGGGTTCGAAATGGTCGGCTATTTCCGAGCAGCTTTTGCACATGAAGGTGACGGCCGAGGCCGATCTCACCACCCGGTTGGCATAAAACCGATTACCTCGCCGGCGCCGTGGCGGGACGGCATTTAGGCCGAGGTGCGCTCGTCGGTTAAAAGCAAGACCTGATGGACGATGTTTTGAAAGGAATGCTTTTCATGTCTGCCTCTATGCCTTCTTCACGCCTTTTTCACGAACTCGGATTTGAGCTTCATCTCCCCCACCCCGTCGATTCTGCAGTCGATATTGTGATCGCCGTCGACCAGCCGGATATTCTTGACCTTGGTGCCGACCTTGACCACCGACGATGAGCCTTTGACTTTGAGATCCTTGATGACCGTGACACTGTCGCCGTCATGCAGCACGTTGCTGTGGGCGTCCTTGACCACGAGCCCCGCTTCGTCGGCTTCGGCGACCGCCGTTTTCGACCACTCGTGCGCACATTCCGGGCAGACGAACATATTGCCGTCATCGTAGGTGAATTCCGAGCCGCACTTCGGGCACTTGGGTAAGTTACTCATGGCTGAATGTGTCCGGTTAATGCCTATACGAACACCGCAGGCGAGACACCAAAGCGTTTGGCAAGCCGCTTGATCTGCCGCGCGTTCAATTCACGCCTGTCGGCCAACACCTCGGAGACCACACCCTGGCTTCCAATCTCCGGAAGATCGGCCTGCCGCAAGCCGTGCTCTCGCATCAGGAACTTGAGCACCGCGACGGGTTTGGCCTCCGGAACCCGAACATGCTCGGCCTCGTATTTTTCAACGAAAACACCGAGCGCATCGGCCAGCTCCGCCAGCGGGTGCTTCTCATCCTCCCCGATCTCGTCGAGGATCGCGTCCAGCATATCGGTTGCGCGGACGTAGTCCTTCTTGGTGCGCAGCGTGCCGAGCGGTACCACGGCCCGCAGGCGACGGTATTCCTGTGCGACTTCTTTCATCTGGTAGGCAGTCATAGCTACTCCTTCCACTTGTCCTGATCGTATTCGGCATGCGTCAGCGCATGCCGGATGTAAACCTTCCTGCGGTTGTAATGAATCGCGGCTATTAGCCGGTATTTATTACCGCCCATATCAAAAACTGTAAACTTCCCTACCTTGTCCATCGATCCAAACACTTGCTTGAGTTCGGCAAACGAGCCGAAATCGCTCTTGGACATGATGGCATACCAGATCGCCAGCGGCTCCGCTGCATCCCTGTGCCGGGCTGCGAAATCTCGCAGTCGTTTTCTTGTTATGACATGCACAGATTGAGTATATATCTCATTATGAGATATCGCAAGGTGGGAGTTCGCGGCGGGTCAACGGGTCAGCCCTAGCTAACCCGACCCAGGCTGCCTACTTTTTAACCATCCCCCTACCCATTTATCTTTCCTGCCACGCTTGCTTCCGCTTTCTTGTGGAAGCGCTCGATGCTGTCCTGGTGATCCTGGTACTCTGTCCTCCCCGCCGCCATCTCCGCGGCGTAGGCGGCGAGGAAGGCCTTGTTGGCTCGGCCTGCGTCGGCTTGATTCCCACCGCGCTCGGCGAGCTGGTGCTCGAGCATGATCCCCAATAGATGGCCCGGGGCGGCCTTGCGAAGCGCATCGATATGCACGCGCGTGCCGGCGATATCGCCCTTTGCCATGTGAATCAACGCCACATGATAGTGGGCATCGTTGTCCAACGCGCCCAGATTGTCATAGGCCTGAAGCGCCATCGGCGCGAACCGCAACGCTTCCTCGCTATCGCCGCGCTCGCTGGCGGCCATGACCCGGTTGAACAGCCGGTCCGCGGCGTCCCGTGGCGTCATGCTGGCAAGATCCGGCGGCTGGCCGGGCGCCGGAGCCGTGGCGCTCAAGGGCAATTCCAGCCGCATCGGCGCCGGCGCACGATCGCCCCGGCCAACCAGGGTCACGACCGCAACGATAAGCGCCACCGCCGCCACGCCGACGGCCACCCACGGCGTAAGCGTTTGCGCGTTCCAGCGCCTGGTCGACGCCGGGGCGGTAAGGGACGCGCCGCAGTGAACGCAGAAATTACCCGCGGCCGGCTGGCCGCAGTTCGGACATTGGGTGGACTTTGTATTCATAGTCGCAGTTTACCATGAGACATTGAGAGGTAAGGATTCCCCACCGATTTTGAAAAGTCGTACTGTTTTCTCATGGCAGCTAGCTATTTGCTCAGGCCGCCTTTACCGTAATCTGAGCATCACGATGTGCGCGCCCAGGACGTTTGACAATGATCTCGATATCGCAGCCTAGTGCGTTCAGAAACTTCAGCAAACGCTCATAGGAAAAACCGCCAAGCTGCCCGCGCAGCAGTCGTGAGACGTTCGGTTGGCCAACCCCGAGAAGCGTCGCTGTTTCGCGCTGGGTGAGGCGGCGTTGCTGAATAAGGTCGCTGATGCGACTCACCAGTTGGGCTTTCGCCAGCATCTCCTCGGAATCGGCATACTCCAAGTCGGCAAAGACGTTGGTGCTGCCTCGGGTCACCGCAATCTTCTTTTTCATCGCTGTTACCTCTTCCAATTTTCGTGAAATTCTTGCGCGCGCTTCAGGCGCTCCCTGATCAGGTCGATCTCTTGACGCGGTGTGGCGATACCGTGAGTAGCCTTCTTCTGGAAAACATGCAGAGCATAGACCGCCTCGACGAACTTCACGGTATAGACGGCACGGTACGTATCGCCCCCGGTGATCCTCTACCACCTCCAGCACCGAAGCGCCGCCAAACCCTTTAAGTGGCTTGGCTGAAAGATGCTTCTTGCCGTTTTGCGCCAGATACAGGGCATAGCCGAACACATCCTGCACATCGCCGGGCAGTTTGCGGAGGTCCCGCCTCGATGTGCCGATCCAGACAACCGGCTTGATGTCCACGTCCTGTGGTCCGGGCATATATGCTATTTATAGCATATTCGACAGACTGCTGGGGGAGGCGATCGCCGCGACCTTAAGATGCGGTGGGGTTCTCCGGGGAGGCACGGCGGGGGGCTACCGCTTGCGCGGCCAGTGCCCGGGTCTTGAAATACCGTGCCGCCCAAAGTTATCTGTCGATGCGGAGCGTGGTGTCATCTGTTTGTGTCACCGCCATTCCTGGTCTTCTCAACACTTCTGGCGATTCGGACCGGTTCAACCGTTTGTGATCTTGCCCCGCATTTGCTCCACAACAGTTACGCCTCAGCGTGGCAGCGTACGATGTAACCGTGGTCTGTCTCGATTTATTCAGTTGCCGCGCCAACTTCAGGGGTTCTGTCGCAAACCCTCGAATCTCTGCAATGACCTCGTCCAACGCCGGCGCGTCGAGCCGGTTCTTGCCGAGAAAGGCCTTCCACTGGGTTCGCTTCGCCGCGTCACGCGCAAACTCATCACTCAGCCCGATGGGCACACCCTCGGGCAGCGCAGTGTGGCGGCGCTCAAAGGTCGCGGCGATCGCTTCCCCCAGCACCCGGACATCCAGCGCGCCCTCGCGTGCCAGGGCACGCAAGTCAAAATAATCCTTCATCCGACTGTTCGCCATGCCGAGGCTGACCATCGCTTCCAGCTTCTCGGCGACGACGGCCGCGCGCGGATAGACGCGCAAGCGCGGCGGTGGCAGGTCGTCCAGCAGCGTCGGATAGACGGCCTCCTCTGGCCCCGGCGTTACGGCATCACCGTAACCCACGTCGAGCTGCACCGTGCAGCGCGCATTCCCGAGTTTCCCCAGCAACCGCACGCGCAGGCCGCCGTAGCGGGCATCGTCGCGGATTTCTTCGATAGTGACCGACGCCGGGTCGTACGCCATGCCGTCATCCACGGCCACGTCGCAAATCTCACGTATCGTGGTCGCCAGCACCTCGGTGTCCACCGGCCCAAAACCAAGGAAGTCGGCGTCGCGCGTGGGCCGATGCGGTACGTCGAACCACAGGTCGAACAGCAACGCCCCTTTCAGCCAGTAAGCCTCGCGCGCCGGCATAAGAGACAGACGATAAAGAAAGCGCTCGATCGCATAGCGCGTCAAGATCAGATTGAAGTCCTCGCCGCGCGCCTTGGCCCGGTTCAACAGCCGGGCATGAATCGACACGGCCAGACCCGCGGTCATGCCACCGCCTCCAGATACGGGCGCATCACATTGGCCACGCGGTTGATCTTCGCGTAGCGCCACAGCGCGTCGGCGCTCGCCTGCTTCGCACGCCGCGCCTCGCGCAGCGCCTCCAGCGCCACGTCTAGCCCGATCTTGTTGCGATACTTGAAGCAATCGGCCACGGTCTTGGCGACGTTGTAGACCCGGACCGTCTGGCCTTCGACGCGATGGGATTCGACGCCCTCGGTCAGCGCCGCGCCCGAATAGCGGACAACCCGCAGCGGTGGATACTTCAGCGCCGGACGCCGCGCACGCCGGTCAATGGCGATCCAGACTTCGGAGGGCAGCTGCGTCCCGATGCCGTGGAATTGCAGCGCGGACAGCAGACAGATCACCCCGTGCGGTACCACGGCGCCCACCATGGCAAGGCCATAGTTTTCCGTCAGCGGATGTTCCGGCAGGCGGTACACCCCGCGGGCAACACGTTCGATTTCTCCCGACTCCACCAGGCGACTCAGCACTTGGCGATGGATGCCCGCCGCCGCCAGTTCGCGCGCCGTTACCCCTTGGCGGCGGCGCGCGAGTTTTAGTGTTCGGTTGCGGTCGGTAGACGATGGCATGTGTCGAATTGTAGACAGTTATAAATATCTGTCAACGTTTCGCCACACGCCGACGAGTTGCTGCGTTCCGCGGCCAGTGCGCGGGTCTTGAAAAAACGTGCCACCCAGGGTCATTTGTCGATGCGGAGCGTGGTGTCTTCGGCTTGTGACACCGCCATTCCTGGTTTTTATCAACACTTCTTTCGATTTTCGGTGGTAGTGGAGACTTTGCACTGATCTGGATTTTTCGGCCGAGGCAGACGATGGGGTAACAAGACGGGAGGGTTGCTTAAAGTGAGTGTATTCCGTCCGTTTCATTTAATTCCTTGCTCAGGTCCATAGGTATTCGCGGATATCGATCAATCGATGAAGATTTTTCTGGTCTTCCGCCGCCCACTTGGCTTCCTGTCGCCAAGACAGTTTCACTAGCCGATAGTACGCGGCGTATTTCTTTCGGTCCGGCGGGACCCATCTCCACAGATCCTTGCCAGGTACTTTTTCAGTCCTATACATGGGCCATCTGACGTTCTTTCGGTCCAGCACGCTTCTGCGTGCCGGTCGCTCCTTCTTCCACCAGCGATACAGCGACATGATCTCCTTCCATGCCTTGCGGTGCCGTGCGTCCCAACTCCAGTCAATATGCTTCGCCGGCTTTTCCTGCTCGACGTAATCTACCAGTAGCTGAAACGCCGCATGCAGAAGGATTTTGTCCTTGTCGTGCCAAGGGCCGCCGCGTAGGGTGTTGATCTTGAGGCTTACCATGTGAATATTCCAAGATTGCAGGCTATTCCTGAATTACGATTTACAGCAGGTCCGGTCGGTTTGCGCGTAACCACTGCTCCACGGTTGCTGCCAGGTCTTCCGCTGCGCGCACGCAGGCGCCAGCCTCTTCTTCGCCTATACCTTCGCCGGTGTAATCGCTGAGATTCCTTTTCTTTCGCAGTTTATCCAGGATAATTACGCGCTCATTCGAGAGGCCAACTGTTTTCGGCAGGCTCTGGATGACGGTAGCGTGATGGCCGGGCTCGCTCGTCGAGGGCCGGAAACCATTCGC
Source organism: Gammaproteobacteria bacterium (assembly GCA_016218345.1). GTDB lineage: Bacteria > Pseudomonadota > Gammaproteobacteria > Acidiferrobacterales > UBA6901 > JACREH01. Next base: position 13,104 of record JACREH010000111.1, read on the forward strand.
CATGAACGCGAGCAACGCGCATTGCATCACCGCCTTGTAGGCGATATCGAAACGAGACTCGGAACTGATGTCCTTATGGCGTGCATCCTTGAGGTTGCGCCGCACCGCGGTCAGCAATCTTGCGATCTCCTCGCGCGTGGGCTTATGCGGCTTTAACTTTCCGATTTGCGCCAAGTTTTCTAAGGTCATTTTCCGTCCCTAGGATGAAAAGTTTCGGTTCGCCAAGCACACGCGACAAAAAGCCCCCCTTCTCTTTCGCTTTCTTCTTGAACTCCGCTGTACTGTAAACGTTTGGGTTGATCTCCCGGCGAAGTTCGTCCTGGCTGGCGTGCAGCGCACGCACCACCTCTTCAAACGATGCGCTCCCGACAACCATGATATCGATGTCGCTGGCTCGACGCTCGGCGCCGCTTGCAATCGAACCGTACACAAATGCTACAGAAATCTTGCCGCTCAAAGAAGCCAATCCCGCCCGCAATACATCGGCCACACCCGCGGTTTTCTTCAGGATGCCCCGCAGTTCGTCATAAATCGGGCAGGCCGGATCGGCCTTGTAGCGGATAAGGTTCCCCAGCTTCTCACGACTAAGCACACCGGCTTTCGTCAGTTGCGCCAACTCGCGTCGCAGTGTTCCCGGCTGTGTATGGGTGACACGCGCGATCTCGCGCAGGTGTAGTGACTCCCCGGGGTGCAATAACAGCAGGCTCAATACCTGACGACGGTAGGCCCCAAAAAACAGGGCAGCCAGGTCAGCGCTAGGCGGTGTTGTTCTCATTTAGGCCACGACTGTAGCCGATATAGCCACACGAATCAAGCAGGACATGGCGAATCAAGCAGAACGTGACGAATCAACAGACGAATCAATCAGCACGTGACAAATCAACCAATACGTTACGAATCAAGCAAGATGTGTCGATTAAGCCAGTGCCCGGGTCTTGAAGAACCGCGGTGCCCACAGCCATTTGTCGATGCGGGGCGTGTTGTCTTCGGTTTGTGTCAGCGCCATTTCTGGTTTTTCTCGACGCTTCGATCCCGGTTTTTTGGCCGAGGCAGACGACGGGGTAAC
>JACREH010000112.1 GCA_016218345.1 Gammaproteobacteria bacterium
ATTTCTGAACGCGCGCTACGACGTCGCCCTGGAAGAGTTCAGAAAGCTCGCGCAGGCCAATCCAAACAATATTCTTGTTCTGCGTTATCTGGCCATCACCCTGGGTCGTTTGCAGCGCTATGACGAGGCCGTCCGGGTCTTTCAGGAAGCGCTGGCCATCGCCCCAAACAACGTGGCTCTGCACTTCCACCTCGGGGCCTCCTACTACAATGCGCGCCAGGGAGCGAAGGCGCGGCAGAGTTTTACGCGGGTGCGAGAGCTCGCGCCGGATTCACGATATGCCCAACTCGCATGGGAGTACCTGGACGCGCTTGCGCAACAGGACCACCAGTTGCAGCGCCAGGGGGCGCCGGAACCGTTCGGCGTGTATGCGCAAGTCGGTTATCAACACGACGACAATATCGTCGCCGCCCCGCGCGACCCCGCGCTCTATGATGGACGGCGCGCGGGAATCAGCATAGTGGAATACCTGTCGCTCAAAAACCATTTTCTGCGTAACGCCGATTGGCTGGGCACGGCGGAACTCTCTGGTTACGGCGCCCAGTATACTCGCTCTGAGTTCCACGCCTCCGAGTTTGCGCGCTACAGCGCGAGCGGTTTGCTGCAGCGACCCACCACGCTGTGGGGCTTCCCGTTCATCGGTTCCTTGAAATATGAATATTTGAGAGCCCAGCTCGCTGACGCCGGCAACTACAGCCGATCGCGCGCGTTCACGCTCGGTTCGCGCGTCGGACTGACCGACAACACCACGACACAACTTTTCTACCGGTACACCAACGACGATTTCGCAAATGAGGGATTCGATCCCCATATCTCGTCACGCGACGCGGACAACCATGCGTTCGGCGTAACCCAAACCTGGTATTTCGCCGAGCGTCAAGGCCATGTCAACGTCGGTTACGAGTACCAAGATAACCGTGCCGACGGGCTCAACTTCATGATGATCGGGCACAAATGGCTAATTGGCGGCGGATTTCCGCTGGTCGCCGGCTTACGCGCGGAGATGGCTATCGCCCAGAGCGCCGATGACTACACGCGGTTTCAAGGGCCGGTACGGCGCGAAACCGCGCGGCGCGAATTCAGCGCGGGGCTATCGCGCTGGTTCGGCCAGCATTTTCTGGCGCGGATGGATTACAGCTATGTGGATGAGGACTCCAATTATGACCAGCTAAGTTACCTGCGCCGTACCTGGGGTTTGAGAGTGAGCTATGTTTACTAACCGGCAACAACCGACACGCACGGTAAAGTCGTCGTACTACACGCGCCCGCGACGAGCGGCTGCGCTGATGCTGCTCGGTGGGCTGCTGCTTGTCATCCCAGCCCACGCGCAGCGCGTCATCGATACTAAAGTGTGGAGCGATGATGAGAGTATAGATGGGGCGCTGGGAACCCTGAGCAGGCCTGTTCTGCAACCCATTCTGTTTCCTCCCGGCGGTCGCGAGGGCACATCCACGACCGCCCCTCTCTACAAACAACAGCCGCCAGCGGCCCAAGGCGACTTCCGGCCCCCTCTGCCGCCGGCACCGGCACCCCAACCCGCACCGGAACCCGCACCCGCACCCGCACCCGCACCGGAACCCGCACCCGCACCGGCACCGGCACCGATTCCTCCTTCACCGCCAACGCCGCCGCCCTGCGTGCCCTCGCCAAACAAACCCTGCCCGAAATAGCAGCACCTGAGGTCCACAGGACGCGGGAGGAAAGCTTAGCTCGTGCCAGAGCAATAATAGGGTCAGTTCTTGACCTCACATCATCCGCGGCCCAGATTGACGGCATGGACCGCACCGACGTTATCCACAAACCTATGGCAGATCAGCCATGGCCTGAAAACGATCGGCGAGCACTTTGGATTACACTACGCGACAGCCCACGCCAGACCTACCACTGGTGCGGGCTCGGCAATTTCTTGCCGGCGCCGGGCGCAGTACAATGAGCCGGGCCGATCGCGGTGAACGCGGTTGGCATAAACAATTCTAACTGGAGGAGCGTATCGCCATGAACAAGTTCGCCAAGTTGTTGGTCTGTGCCGTCCTGTTGTCGGTAACGGGCATCGCGCCGGTCAGCGCCGCCGCACCCACCTTTGCGCAGGTGGTGGATGGCGTGGACGGCAGCAAGAACACCAAGTTCGCCGCCAAGGAAAACTGGAAAAAGTTCAAGGGCCAGGAAGTGAACTGGTCGGGCGTGGTGCAGCAGGTGGATTCCAAGGGCTCGAAAGAGGCCAAGGTCTATGTGGCCGACAAGTCGCGCCCGTTGTACAAGGGCTACAATATCGAACTCATCACCAGCGACCTGGAGAAGGCCGCCAGCTTCAAGAAGGGTCAGACGATCCGCTTCAAGGGCATTATCGACGATTTCGACTCAAAGGATCCGGGGGCGGTAGTGGAGCTCAAGGGCGTGACGTTTTGAGCGACCGGCGTTGATCCATTCTTCATAACATCTGCTGAACTCAGCGGTGTTTACGGGCTTAACCGGTAGAAGGTTTTTCTTTGCGTACTTAGCGTCTTTGCGTTGAGTTTTTATTTTTTTCAGGGGCTCTTCTTATAGTAGCGGCCTGAGCAGTTCGCGGGCGCGCTGCGCGTGCTCGATGCAGCCCTGGTACTTTTCGGCGCTGCGCTGGGCGGTGGCCGAGACGATCAGCCCCGAGGCCTTCACCACATCCACGAAGTCGCCGAACCCCTTGGACTTGACGCGGTCGAGGTCGGCGCTGGCGGCGTCGATCATGTCCCGGCAGGCGGCGTGATTCTTCGAGACGGTGCTGGCGCAGCCGGCCAGGGCGGCGAACAGGATCAGTACGATCGGCAGGAAGCGTGGCATGGTCGGGATTGTAGCCGCGAAGCCCGGCAGCGCCAAGCGCTAATCTGGACGCCGGGCGGGCGCGGTTCGCCGCCTATCGCGCTGCGTCAGCCGATAAGCCACATCAGCACCATCACCAGGTCCGCGGCCACCAACCACAAAAACAGCATCCGCCAGCGCTGCGGCGGGATGCGCTCGAGCAGCGGCGGTTTGCGCGCGGTCGGCAACTGCGGCTGGGGGTTAGCCAGGGTCGCGGCGAATTCCACGACGTTGGCGAAGCGTTCCCCGGGCTCGGCGGCGCAGGCGCGTTGCAACGCGGCCGACAGCCACAGCGGAACGTCTGGGTTGTAACGCTCCGGCGGCGCCGGGCGGCCGAAACGCGGATGCGAGAACGCCTCGATCTCGCCGTACGGGAAGCGCAGCGTCAGCATTTCATAGAGGGTCACGCCCGCCGAGTAGACGTCGGCGCGCTCGTCGGCCTGCTGGCCGGCGAACAGCTCCGGCGCCATGTAGCTCGGCGTGCCGACCGGCGATCCGCCGGCCTTTTCGTGGAGGCGCTCGATGCGGCTGACGCCGAGGTCGATGAGCCGCAGGTGGTTGTGCTCGTCGATCAGGATATTTTCCGGCTTCACGTCGCGGTGGATCACGCCCTTGCGGTGCAGGTGGTCGAGCGCGGTCAGCAGTTGTTTGGCGAATGCCAGGGTTTCGCGCACCGACAGGCTGCGTTTGCGGCGGATGCGCTCGGCCAGGGTCTCGCCGCTGTGGTATTCGAGCGCCGAATACAGACGGCTGCGCCTTCCGGTGCGCAACGCCACCACCTTGACGATGCGCGGGCTGTCGATGCGCTTGCCGAGCCATTCCTCGCGCAGGAAACATTCGACGAAACGCGCATCCTCGGCGTGGCGCGGGTTGGGAAACTTGAGCACTACCACCCGGTTCGATTCCTCGTCGAGCGCCTTATATAAGGTGGACATGCGGCCTTCGTGCAGGCGCGCCTCGATGCGGAATCCGTCCAGCACCTCGCCGACCGCCGGCAGCGCGCCGATCGGCAGGGCGATCAGGCCATCGATGGCGTCGCTTTCGGTTTCCGCCGGCAGTTGTTCGATCCGTACCACGCAGGCGCTGGCGTTGTCGTGGCTGCCGGCGGCGAGCGCGCGTTGCGCCAGTTGCTCGGCGATTTCCTGGGCGCCGGCCCCGGCCTGAACGGCTGCGAGCATCGCCGCGGCGCTCAGGAATTCGTGCACGCCGTCGCTGGTGAGCAGGAACACGTCGCCCTCGGCCAGTTCGCCGTGGTGAACATCGACATTGATGGTGTCGTCCAGCCCGCAGGCGCGGGTGATGAGCGCGCCGATCTCGGCGTGCGGCAGGTGGTGATCGCGGGTGAGTTGTTGCAACCGGCCGTCGCGCACCAGCCACACGCGGGTGTCGCCGACGTGCCCGACCAGCCAGCGGCGCGCGCGCAGCACCAGCGCCGAAAGCGTGGTGGCGCGTCCGCGCTCGCCGCCGGTGATGACCGCCTGGTTGGCGGTAATAAAACTTTCCTTGATGGCGTGATCCAGGCCCCAGGTTTCGGGCGAGGCGTAGTAGCTCTCGCGCAGGCTGTTGAGGGCGCTGGTCGCGGCGCCGGCGCCGTCCGGCAGTCCGCCGACGCCGTCGGCGATCGCGAGCAGCGCGCCGTAGGCGGTGTGCGCCGCGGTCGAGGGCGTGACCGTCAGGCAGGCGTCTTCGTTGTTCGGCCGGCGCCCGGTCAGCGAGGCGGAACCCGCGTCCAGTATCGGCGCGGCCATGTCAGATGCGCGCCGTGGTGACGGTCGGCGAACCCCAGGTGGTGCGCCAGCGCCGCTTGATGGCGCTCAGCCCGGCCACCGCTACCAGCGCCAAGGCGGCGAACACCAGCAGACCCAATTGGTAGCTGCCGGTCCATTGTTTCGACCAGCCGAGCGAGGCCGCCAGGTAAAACCCGCCGATGCCGCCGGCCATGCCGACCAGCCCGGTGATCACGCCGATCTCGTAGCGGAAGCGCTGCGGAACCAGTTGGAACACCGAGCCGTTGCCCATGCCGAGCGCCATCATGCCAACCAGTATGAGCCCAGACGCCGTCCAGAGCGAGGCCGGCGCGAAACTCACCAGCGCGAAACAAATCGCCGCGACGATATACAAAAGACTCAGGGTCCGCACCCCGCCGAGACGATCGGCGACGCCGCCGCCCAGCGGCCGGAACAGCGAGCCGCCGAATACGCAGGCGGCGGTGAAGAACCCGGCGGTGACCGGCGACAGCCCGTATTGGTCGCTAAAGTAAATGACCAGCGAGGACGCCAGCCCCACGAAGCCGCCGAACGTGACCGAATAAAAAAACATGAACCACCAGGTGTCGGCATCGCCCAGCACCGTCAGGTATTGGCGCAGGCGTTGCGGCGGCGGGCGCAGCGGCGGCTCCTTGGCGATTGCCCAATAGGCCGCGAGCGTCACGATCAGCGGAATGAGCGCCAGGCCGAAGACCGCGCTCCAGCCGAAGTGGTTGGCCAGGGTCGGTGCCAGCAGCGCGGTGATCACGGTCCCGGAATTGCCGGCGCCGGCGATGCCGAGCGCCAGGCCCTGATGCTCGGGCGGGTACCAGCGCGAGGCGAGCGGCAAGGCCACGGCGAACGAGGCGCCGGCCACGCCCAGCAGCAGGCCGAGGCGGTGCACGTCGGCGAGCGTGTCCAGGCCGCTCAGCCAGGTCCAGGCGAGCGCGCCGATCACGATCAGTTGGCCGATCAGGCCGGCGCGTTTCGGGCCGATGTGATCGACCAGGATACCCATGGGCAGGCGCAGCAGCGCGCCGGCCAGCACCGGCAGCGCCACCATCAAGCCCTTTTGGGCCGCGCTCAATTGCAGGTCGGCGGCAATGTGCACGGCCAGCGGGCCGAGCAGCACCCACACCATGAAGCTCATGTCGAAATACAAAAACGCCGCCAGCAGGGTCGGCCAATGTCCGGTTTTAACCAGGGCGCGCAGATTCATGAACGGGGCTCCGTAGTAGATGGGAGGCGCTGCGCCGCGCGACGCAGGTCCTCCTCGGTGTTGATATTAAGGAATAGGTCGTTATCGGTTGGGCGGTCGAAGCGCACGGCCGTGCCGTACACACCCAACCAGTCGCGCACGCTGCGGCCGCCGCGGTCGAGAAATTCGCCGACGGCGGCGGCTTGGCCGGGTTGCCACCACAGCGCCAACGCGTGGGTTGCGCCGTCGCTTGCGTAGCGGCACGCGCCGCCGGCGCGTTGCAGGCGCGCCACCAGATCGTGCGGCAGGAACGGCAGGTCGACCGCGACCGTGATCATGGGACTTTCCGGCCAGGCATCGAGACCGGCGTGAATGCCGGCGAGCGGGCCGAGCTGGCCGGGCTTGCGATCGGCGATCACCGGCAAGCCGAAGGCCGCGAACGCCTCGGGAGGCGCGTTGCTGTTGATGGCGAGCATGTCAACCTGCGGCGCCAGGCGCGCGATGACATGCGCGATCAGCGGCCGGCCGGCGAGGTCGAGAAAGGTCTTGTCGCGCCCGCCCAGGCGGCGCGAACGTCCGCCGGCCAATATCAAGCCGACTGTAGGATGGGTAAGCATGGGGAAACATGTTAATGGGTTCTACCGACTTTTCCATGGATTGTTGTTAGGGAATGGGATTTTAAGATTTTGACGTTCGCCCCTTGAGTCGCACCGAGCACCGGAGGTCGGTGAGGATAAGGCCCGCATGGAATTATCATGCGGGGCGCGCCCGGGAGGCGCGCGTTTTTCGCAGTACATGGACGTACTGTCGAAAAACCCCCTCGCCGACCGAGGAGCGCAGGGCACCCCATACCAAAGCGCGTTGCGCTTTGGTATGGGGTGCGACGATGGGGAAAAATGGCTTTGGTTACTTTCCCCGAAAGGAAAGTAACCCGCCCGCGGTGCGGGAACC
>JACREH010000113.1 GCA_016218345.1 Gammaproteobacteria bacterium
ATGATCCTCGAGATCGTCGGCGCGCGGGTACTGGCGCCATATCTGGGCACCTCGATCTTCGTCTGGACCAGTCTGATCGGCATCATCCTCGCAAGTCTGAGTCTCGGCTATTGGTGGGGCGGGAAACTGGCCGATCGCCGGCCCAGTTACCGGGTTTTCGCGCTGATCATTTTTCTTTCCGGAATCTTTGTCGCTTCGATTACCTTCGCCAAGGAGGTCGTATTGCTGGCAATCCAGGCCGCGATCGGCGACGTGCGCCTGGCCGCCGCCGTCGCCACCCTGGCACTGTTCGCCGTACCGAGCGTATTGCTGGGCATGGTGTCGCCGTACGCCGTCAAGCTGCGGGTCGATGACCTCGACAAATCCGGAGCGACAGTCGGGTATTTGTACGCCATCTCCACCATCGGCAGCATCATCGGTACGTTCCTGGCGGGGTTCGTCTTGATCGCGTATTTCGGCAACACCAGAATTTTGCTGGTGTTGTCCATCGCCCTGATCCTTACCTCGCTGCTCGCGAATTTCGGGACATTGGCGAAGACCCGGATGGTCGCCATCGCGGCGGTATTGGCATCACTGTTCCTGGCGGAACACGTCAACCTGACCGGGATGGCACAGCCCGCCGGATTCGTCGATGTCGATACCCAGTACAGCCGGGTGTGGATATTCGACAAAACCGACGAGCGCTCGAATCGCCCGGTCAAGCTGATGATGATTGGAAACGAAAACAGTTCGGCGATGTTCCTGGACAACGACGATTTGGTATTCGTATATACGAAATACTACCGTTTGGCCGCACACTTCAAGCCCGACATCAAAAACGCGCTGCTGTTGGGTGGCGGCGGCTACTCCTACCCAAAGGATTTTTTGAAGCGTTTGCCGGAGGCCACGCTCGATGTGGTCGAGATCGATCCGGCCTTGACCGCTCTGGCCAGGAAGCATTTCTCCCTCGAGGACCACGAGCGCCTCAAGATATATCACGAAGACGGCCGGATTTTCATAAACTCCGCCGTAAATAAATACGACGCGATATTCGTCGACGTCTTCAAGTCCCTGCGGGTGCTGCCCTTTCAGCTGACCACCCGGGAGGCGGTCCGGAGGATTTACGAAATCCTGAGCGACGACGGGGTGGTGTTGGTGAACATGATTTCGGGGATTACCGGAGGCAACGGCCAGTTTCTGCGCGCCGAGCTTGCCACCTATCGCGCGCTCTTTCCGCACGTCTATCTATTTCCGGTGCGGGACCCGGAAGACGGGGAGGCTTCTCAAAACATCGTCATGATCGCCCTGAAAAACCCCGCTGAGCCGTCACTGGTCAGCGGCGATCCGGAGCTCGACGGCTATCTGAAACATCTGTGGGACAAGGAGATTCAGCTGGATCTGCCGATCCTGACCGACGACTTCGCGCCAGTCGACCATTACCTGGCAGCGATCAGCTGAGGAACTGAGGTGGATACTAGTATTTGACGCAAAGCCGCAAAGGCGCGGAGAAACAAAAACGCAACTGAGAGATAAGTCCGCATTCTTTCACTTTAATTTATTCTTTGCGGCTTTGCGTCAAAAATTCATACGCAGTTCTTCACTCTAGGGTTGCACTTGCAGCGCGCTGAGCGCGCCGCTCTGGGTGGCCACGAACAGGCTGCGCTTGTCGGACACCGGCTTGGCGCGTACCGCCCCGCTGGTCCGGTGACGGGCGACGAACCGGCCGTCGCTACGCGCCAGCCAATGCACATAGCCCTCGAAATCGCCGACCGCGACGTGCTCGCCGGACACGGTCGGGCCGCTCGGAAAGCGCGCGCGCAGCTTGTCCTGTTTCCAGACGGTGGCGCCGCTGTTCAAATCGAGCGCCAATACCTCGCCCTTCTCGTCGGTGACGTATAGGTTGGTGTCGTCGGCATCCAGTTCGTTGTAGGTGGACAACTCGCGCGACCACAGGATGCGGCCGTTTTCCAAATGTACCGCGACGATCTTGCCCTGGAACGCCGCCGCGAACAGCACCTTGCCGACCACGAGCGGCGGACTGTCGACGTCCACCAGGCGCTCGATCTCGCTGCGCCCGCGCGGTTGAGTTACCGGGATCTCCCACAGCAACCGGCCGTCCCTGACACCGATGGCCGCGAGCTTGCCGTTGGCGAAGCCGGCCAAAACCACGCCGGCGATCACCAGCGGCGTGCCGGTGCCGCGCAGGCTCAACGCCGGCTCGGTGCGTTCGAACGACCACAGCCGCTCTCCGCCGGCCGAGGCCAGGCCAAAAATCCGGCCGTCGACCGCCTGCGCCACCACCACGCCGTCGGCGGCGGTGGGCGGCGCCAGGATCTCGCTCGTGACCGTGCTCGTCCAGAGCGGCTTGCCGCTGTCGCGCGCCAAGGCGATGACCTGGCCCTTCTTGGTGCCGAGTAGCAGCAGGCCGTCGCCATGGCCGACCCCGGCGGTCACCGGCCTGCCGAGCGCGGTTTCCCACAGGCGCTTGCCGCTGGCCGCCTCCAGCGCCTGCACCCGCCCGGCGGTGTCCGAGATATAAAGCACCCCGTCGCGCACCAATGGATTGATTTTACTGACCGTCTTGTCGGCGCCGGTGCCGGCGCTCTCCGACCACAGGGTCGACACGCGCGCCGCCTGGCTCAACTCGACCAGCGGCGTGGGCGGTTCGAGATTGCTCTCGCCGCCGGTAAACCAGGAGGTGATACCGCAGCCGGACACCAGCAGCGCCGGCACAATCAGGAACAGACGTTTCATGGGTTCTTCTCCGGTCCGAGGTCATCGAGTTTCATGGCCAGCACCCGCTGGTAGGGGGAATCCTTGGACAGCCGGTCGAGCGCGGCACGATACGCGCGGCGCGCCTCGTCGGTACGGCCCTTGGCCAGCAGGATATCGCCCTTGAGTTCCTGATGCTCGGCCTCGAAGCCGGCCGGATCGGCGTCGCTCACCAGCTCCAGGGCCGGGTCGAGCTCGCCCTGATCGAGCAGCAGGCGCGCCAGTCGCAGGCGCGCGATCTGGCGCGTGGCGGTTTCGCTGGCCTTGTCCATCGCCCATTGCAGATGTCGGCGCGCGCCCGGAATGTCGGATTTGTCGAAATGCACCTTGGCCATGATCAGCGCGGCCTTGCCGGCGTACGGCGTGGAGGCATAGTCCTGCAGCAGCTTGCTGCCGGTCTCGTCGACGCCAGCGGCGGCGCGTCGTTGGAAGTTCTCCGTCAGCTGCTCATAAAGCTGCGAGGCCGCCTCGGCCTGTTTGGCCCGGTGATATTGCCAGTACTTGAGGCCGCCGAGCGCGGCCGAACCGAGCGCGATGCCGAGAATCAGCGCCGGACCGTAGCTCTTCCACCATTTTTTGAGTCGTTCGGTTTCGTCTGCGTGTTCGTAAGGATCCACCGGTTATCTCCGTCTTGCATGGGCCATAAAAAGAATTCTTACTGGAACAACCATTGCCAGGGCTCCGTCATGCCGGGTCGAGGCCAAGGCGCCGGCGCAGATAGGCGCCGAGCGCGGCCTGCGACAGTTGCTGCTGGGCTTCGTCGGCGCGCAGGTTCTTGACGCTGGCCAGACCATTTTGGCATTCATCCTCGCCCAATAATACCGCGAACGTCGCGCCGCTGCGGTCGGCGCGTTTCAATTGGTTCTTGAGCGCCCCGCCGTCGCTGTTGCAGAGCACCGCCAGGCCGCGGTCGCGCAGCGCCTCGGCGAGCGCGAGGCCCTCGCGCTCGGCGCGTTCGCCCAGCATCGTCACATACACCTGCACGGGCGCGTCCGTTGGCGATGTTGCTTGCGAAAGACCGCAGATCTCGACCAGCCGTTCGAGGCCGATGGCAAAACCGGCCGCCGGGGTGGGCTTGCCGCCCAGTTGTTCGACCAGCCCGTCGTAGCGCCCGCCGGCGCACACCGTCGCCTGGGCGCCGAGCTGCGATGACACCCACTCGAATACCGTGCGGGTGTAATAATCGAGTCCGCGCACCAGCCGCGGGTTGACGCGATAGCGCAGCCCGGCACCGTCTAGCAGGGTCTTGAGGCGCTCGAAGTGGGCGCGCGATTCGTCGTCGATATGATCGAGCAAGCTGGGCGCGGCCGCGATTAACCCGCTCAGCGCCGGGTTTTTGCTATCCAGAATTCGCAGCGGGTTGGTGGTCAACCGGCGCCGGCTGTCGTCGTCGAACGCCGCCTGATGGGACTCGAAATAATCGACCAGGCGCGTGCGGTAGCCGGCGCGGCTGTGCGGTGTGCCCAGGGTGTTGATCTCGAGCGCGATGTCGGTGAGGCCCAAGGCGCGCCACAGACGCGCGGTCATGAGCACCAATTCGGCGTCGATCTCCGGACCGGACATGCCGAACGCCTCGACCCCGACTTGATGGAATTGGCGGTAGCGGCCCTTTTGCGGACGCTCGTGCCGGAACATCGGCCCGCAATACCAGAGGCGTTGAATCTGATTGTAGAGCAGCCCGTTCTCGATGCCGGCGCGCACACAACCGGCGGTGCCCTCCGGGCGGAGCGTCAGGTTGTCGCCGTTGCGGTCGGCGAAGCTGTACATCTCCTTCTCGACGATGTCGGTGACCTCGCCGATCGAACGCCGGTAGAGCTCGGTCTGTTCCACGATCGGCAGGCGGATCTCGCGATAACCGTAGGCGCCGAGTACGCCGATCACCTGCTGCTCGATGCGCCGCCAGCGCTGGGCGGCGTCCGGCAGCAGGTCATTCATGCCGCGAATGGCCTGGATCGGCTTGGTCACTTGGCTGATCTCAAGAAATCTTTTTAATCGGGAACGTCCGGTCCGGCGCGCCGGTCGGCGATTCGCGCGACTTCAATTGTTCGCGAATGACGCGTTCGAGTTCGTCTACCAGCTGCGCGTTATCGACCTTGTGGTCGGGCTTGCCGTCGATATAGAGCAGATTGGGCGAACCGCCGGCCAGCCCGACTTGCGCGACCCGCGCCTCGCCCGGGCCGTTCACCACGCAGCCGATCACGGCCACGTCCAGCGGCTCCTTTATGTCCTCGAGGCGCGCCTCCAGGGCGTTCACGGTCGCGATCACGTCGAACTCCTGGCGCGAGCAGGACGGACAGGCGACGAGGTTGATGCCCTTGCTGCGGATCCGCAGGCTCTTGAGGATATCGAAGCCGACCTTGACCTCTTCCACCGGGTTGGCGGCGAGCGAGATACGAATGGTGTCGCCGATGCCCTCGGCCAGCAACGTGCCGAGCGCGATCGCCGATTTCACCGCGCCGGCGCGTGCGCTGCCGGCCTCGGTGACGCCGAGATGCAGCGGCTGCTCGATGCGGGCGGCGAGCTGGCGGTAGGCGGCGATGGTCATGAACACATCCGAAGCCTTGACGCTCACCTTGAAATCCTGGAAATCGAGCCGCTCCAGCAGGTCGATATGGCGCATGGCCGATTCCACCAGCGCCTCCGGGGTCGGCTCGCCGTATTTCTTTTGCAGGTCCTTCTCCAGGGAACCGGCGTTCACGCCGATGCGCAGCGGGATGTTGCGGGCGCGCGCGGCGTCGACCACCGATCGCACGCGATCCTCGCGCCCGATATTGCCGGGATTGATGCGCAGGCAATCGGCGCCCAGTTCGGCGACCGCGAGCGCGATTTTGTAGTCGAAATGGATATCGGCGACCAGCGGCACGTGCACCTGTTTGCGGATCCGGCCGAACGCCGCGGCCGCCTCCAGGCTCGGCACCGACACCCGCACGATGTCGGCGCCGGCGGTATCTAGCGCCTGGATCTGCGCCACGGTCGCGGCCACGTCGCAGGTCTCGGTGTTGGTCATGCTCTGGACGCTGATCGGCGCGCCGCCGCCGACCGCCACCGGGCCGACCATGATGCGCCGGCTCGGGCGGCGCGCAATGGTGACGTGACTGGACATGCGTTTATCTCGGTGCGCCGGCGGGCGCGCCGGCGCCGAGCGCGAAGCGCGCCACCTGGCCACGCTTGTGCGGCGCCAGGTCGAACGGCTTGCCGTTGAATTCGACGCGCACGCCGTCGGCGTTGCCGAGAAACACATACAGCGGCGCGATGCCTTCGAGCATCATGGTGCGCCCGGCCGGGAACGATTCATACAGCAACCGGTTTTGTTGGCCGTCGCGCACCTCAATCCAGGACTCCTGTTCGACATAGAGCGACAACTGCGCGCGCACCGGTGCCGCGCCGACCGGTGCCGGTGACGGCGGGTTTGCCGGCGCGGCCGGCTGGACGATGGGGTCGGCGCCGCGCAACGGCGCGGGGGTATTCATATAGGCGTGATCGGCGCTGGTCAACGGCGCCGCGGGCGCGGCATCGGGGAGCGGACCGGGCGGGCCCATGAGCTCGCCGGTTGGCGCCGGCGCACGCGTGTCGAGGCGGCCGATCTCCGGCGTCGGCGGCGGCTTCCCGCCCTGCCACCAGACCAGCGCCAGACCGAACACGATAGCGGCGACTAGATAGGTGGTCAGCCGGATGTGACGATGGCTGCTGGTGGCCTGCGGCGGCGGCGACAGGCTGGGCAGCACGGCCGGTTGCTGGCCGCCGATCATGCGGGCGTGCGCCTCGAGGATCGGTTCGGGCGACAGGCCGAGCAGTTGCGCGTAACTGCGCAAGTAACCGCGCACATAGGTCGCGCCCGGCAGCGACTGGTAGTCGTCGTCCTCGAGCGCCACGATGTGCTGGGGCTTCAGGTGCAGTTGCCGGGCGACGTCCTCGCGACTGAGACCGAGATCGGTGCGTGCCTGACCCAGGGATCTCCCGGGTCCCGGCGGCGCGGGCGCGGGCGTCGGGTGCGGCGCGGCGTTTGGTGCCGGCATGTCCATGGGTCAGCCGCCGCTCCAGTCGGAAAGTTGCTTGGCCTCGGGCGAGTCCGGAAACTTGCTGCGCAGCCGGCCGGCATACTGCGCCTGGGCGTCCTTGGCACCCAACGCGTGCTCGATGCGGATCGCCAACAGCAGCGACTCCGGTGTGTCGTTGCCGACCTCCATGTAGCGCTGGATGAAGCCGCGCGCCGGCAGGAATTGCTTGGCGGTGAAATTGAGAACCGCCATCTGATAAAGCGCCGTCGGCGATTTCGGGTTGACCTGCAAGGCAGTGCGGAAATATTTTTCAGCCAGCGCCGGCGCGTTCTTCTTCAACAGGCAAGTGCCGGCGTTGATGCCGGCGATTTCCGGGGTCTTATAGAGCGGATTGGCGAGCGCGGTTTTAAACTGGTGTTCGGCATCGTCCAGGCGCCCGCGTTCGCACAGGAATACGCCGTAATTGTTGCGCGCCTCGGAATTGTCGCCCTGCGCAGACAGCGCCCGGCGAAAATGCTGCTCGGCCTTTTCGTCGTTCTTCAGGCGTATCTGCAACAGGCCCATGACGTTGTTCGCCTGGGAGTTGTCGGATTCGACGGCCAGCGCCTTTTCCAGCTCCTCGAGGGCGATGTCGAGCTGGTTGCGCTGCATGTAGCTCGCGGCGAGCTGGGTGCGGGTCTCGACCAGCCGCGAGGAGCGCACCTCGCTCGCCGCCTGTTCCTCGCGGGACGCGCAGGCCGCAAGCGTCGCGGCCAGCACCACCGCTATCGCGAGGCGGCTGTTCATGACAAGCGCGGCTCGGCGCGCCGCTGCGCGCGCCGGGTGCGATCGCGCACCCGGCCGGCGAGCTGGCCGCAGGCGGCGTCGATGTCGTCGCCGCGGGTCTTGCGCGTCATGGTCACCAGACCGGCCTGCATGAGCACGTCCCGGAAGCGGTCGATCGCGGCCTGGTCGGAACGCGCATAGCGCGTCTCCGGAAACGGATTGAACGGGATCAGGTTGATCTTGCTGGGGACATCGTGCAGTAGCTTGACGAGCGCACGTGCGTGTTCCGGACTGTCGTTGACGCCGGCCAGCATGACGTATTCGAAAGTCACGCGCCGGCGCGGCTCGTCGGCGACATAGCGTTTGCAGGCCGCGAGCAATTCGGCGATCGGATACTTTTTGTTGAGCGGCACGAGCTGGTCGCGCAGCGCGTCGTTGGGTGCGTGCAGCGACACCGCCAGGCTCACCGGACAGGCGGCGTGCAGCCGGTCGAGCAGCGGCACCACTCCGGCGGTGCTCAGGGTCACGCGCCGCTTGGACAGGCCGTAGGCGAGATCGTCGAGCATGAGATTCATGGCCGCGACCACGTTGTCGAAATTGAGCAGCGGCTCGCCCATGCCCATCAACACCACGTTGGTCACGATGCGCTCGCCCTTCGGGTCGCGCCCGAGCGCGCGATTGGCGATGCGCAACTGCGCGATGATCTCGGCCGCCGTCAGGTTGCGGTTGAAGCCCTGGCGGGCGGTCGAACAGAACGTGCAGTTCAGGGTACAACCGACCTGCGACGATACGCACAACGTGCCGCGGTCGTCCTCGGGAATGAACACCGTCTCGATGCAATTGCCGTCTTCCAGCCGCAGCAGCCACTTGCGCGTGCCGTCCTGGGCGGTCTGCTCGTGGACGATCGCCGGCATATCCATGACCGCCAGGTCCTGGAGGCGGACGCGCAATTCCTTGCCGATATTGGACATGGCGTCGAAATCGTCGATGCTGTAATGGTGCAGCCAGCTCATGACCTGGGCGGCGCGAAACGGTTTCTCGCCGATGGCGGCGAAAAACTCCTCCAGCGCCCGGCGGTCCAGGCCCAGCAGATTGATTTTCGCGGGTGCGGTCACGGGATCAAAGTCAGCGTGTGCGCGGGCACAGCTCCAAGGCGCTGAAAAAATAACCGATCTCGATCGCGGCGGTGTCCGGCCCGTCCGAGCCGTGCACGGCGTTTTCTTCGACGCTCGCGGCCAGGTCGGCGCGGATCGTGCCGGGCGCGGCGTTCTTGGGATTGGTGGCGCCCATGATGTCGCGGTTCTTCTGGATGGCTTGGTCGCCCTCCAGCACCTGCACCATGACCGGGCCGGAGATCATGAATTTGACCAGGTCGTTGAAGAACGGGCGATCTTTGTGAACCGCGTAAAACCCTTCGGCCTCCGGTTTGGAAAGCTGCAGCATCTTGGCGGCGACGACGCGCAGGCCGGCGGCCTCGAAGCGGCGGTAAATTTCGCCGATCAGGTTCTTGCCGACGGCGTCGGGTTTGACGATGGACAGGGTGCGTTGCAAGGCCATTACTACTCCAGTGATTGATTAACAAGCGTCGATAACACTGCGAAAAAGCGGCTATCCGCGGGGATAAGCCGGGCAGATAGTGTAACGGGAACGGCCCGTGCAGACAATCAATACCGCTGTTGTGGCGCGAGCCCGGGCGCGAAACCGGCCTAGTCCCAGCGATCGTCCTTGACCTGGATGACGCCGGCGTGGATGCGCACCGGGAAGGTGGCGATCGGCTCAAAGGCCGGGGCACTCAGGGCGGCGCCGGTCTTGATGGAGAAGTGCGCGCCATGGCGCGGACAGACGATCTCCTCGCCCTCGATGCAGCCACCGTCCAGGCGCGCGCCGTCGTGGCTGCAAATATCCTCGATGGCATAGTGCCTGCCGTCGAGGTTTATCACCACCACCGGAACGCCGTCGACATCGACGGTTTTTTGCTGGCCCGGCTGAAGCTCGTCGCGCCCGGCCACGGTCACCCACTCGCTCATGCCATATCCCCGGGCATCAAACCGCGACGATCTGCATGTCGGGTTCGATGGCGTGCAACAGTCCTTCGATGCCGGCGAGCGTGCCGGTGATGGCGCTCGGGCAAGTACCGCAGGCGCCCTGATAATGGATCGTCAGCTGATTTCCGACCAGGCTCACGATCAGGATATCGCCGCCGTCGCGGCGCAACGCCGGGCGCACGCGTTCGTCGAGCAGCGCATTGATAGCGCGGAGCCGCGATTCATCGGCCGGGCTGCCGGCAACCGGGACACGGGCGGCGCCGACCGGGCCGGGCGCGGCCGGGTTGTAGGCCGCGGCGGCGCGCACCGGTTCGGCGAGCTTGCGGATCAGGTCTTGCCAATCGGCGCCGCCGTCCTGGGTGACGGTCAGCCAGCGGTCGACGTAAAACACATTGGTGACGTGCGGAATGGCAAACAGCGCCGCCGCCAGCGCATCGGTTCGCGCCTGCGCGGCGGATTCGAACGAACGCGTCACCCCGCCGGTGAGCGGCTCGCGCAGCACGAACTTGCGGGCGTTGGGGTTGGGGGTGGTTTCGATCTCGGCGATCTTGGGCATGATGCGGCCGCCGGATTATTTCTCGGTCGTGGCGTTTTCCACCGACTCGAACGCGGCGTGCAGGGTGTGCCACGGCAGGATCGCGCATTTCACGCGCGACGGCAGTTCGCTCACGCCGGCGAACACGCTGAGTCTTCCGAGATGGTGTTGTTGATTTCGGGTGTCGAGCTTTCCGGTCGCCATGTCGCGGAATTCGCGGATCAGCGTCTCGGCCTCGTCCACGGTCTTGCCCTTGACGATGCTGGTCATGAGCGAGGACGAGGCCTTGCAGATCGCGCAGCTCTGACCCTGGAAGGCGATATTCTCGATGCGGCCGTCGGCGATATGCAACGACAGGCTGATATGATCGCCGCACACCGGATTGTGGCCCTCGGCCTTGCGATTGGCGTCGGCCAGCACGCCGAAATTGCGCGGTTTCTTATTGTGATCGAGGATCAGCTCCTGGTACAGCGCGCGCGCGTCCGCCATCAGCCGAACACCTTCTTGACCTTGTGGATACCGGCCGCCAGGGCGTCGACCTCGGCCAGGGTGTTGTACAACCCGAACGACGCGCGCGCGGTCGCCGCCACGCCGTAGCTTTGCATCACCGGCTGCGCGCAGTGATGCCCGGCGCGGATCGCGATGCCCTCGTCGTTGAGCAGCGTGCCGACGTCGTGCGGATGCACGTCGCCGACCTCGAACGAGATGACCCCGGCCTTGGCGCGCGCCGTGCCGATGATGCGCACCTCCGGAATGGCGGCGAGCAGCTCGGTCGCGTAGCTCAGCAGTTGGTGTTCGTGCGCGGCGATCTGCGCCAGGCCGACGGCGCCGACATAATCGAGCGCCGCGCCGAGACCGATGGCCGCGGCGATCGCCGGGGTGCCGGCCTCGAATTTGAACGGGATCTCGTTGTAGTCGGTGTGTTCGAAGCTGACGTTAAGGATCATGTCGCCGCCGCCCTGATAGGGCTGCATCTTTTCGAGCAGCGCCGCCTTGCCGTAGAGCGCGCCCACGCCGGTTGGACCGTACACCTTGTGACCTGAGAACGCGTAAAAATCGCAGTCCAGCTCCTGCACGTTGACCGGCAGATGTGGGGCCGCCTGGGCGCCGTCGATCAAGATCGGCGCGCCGTGGCGGTGGGCGGTGCGGATCATCTCGGCGATCGGGTTGACGGTGCCGAGTGCGTTCGAGACATGCGCCAGCGCCACGAATCTGGTGCGGGCGCTAAACAGCTTCTCGTATTCGTCGAGCAGCAGTTCGCCGGCGTCGTTCATCGGTATGACGCGCAGTATCGCGCCCTTTTCCTGGCACAACATCTGCCAGGGAACGATATTCGAATGATGCTCGAGCGCCGAAATGACGATCTCGTCGCCGGCGCCGAGAAACGCCCGGCCATAACCGTGCATGACGAGGTTGACGGCCTCGGTGGCGCCGCGCACGAACACGATCTCGCGGTCCTCGCGCGCGCCCAGGAACAGCCGGACCTTGCGGCGCGCGTCCTCATAGGCGTTGGTGGCGATCTCGCTCAGGCTGTGCACGCCGCGGTGGACATTGGCGTGCTCTTCCATCTGATAGCGACGCATGCGCTCGATCGCCGCCATCGGCATCTGCGCCGAGGCGGCGCTATCCAGATAGATCAGCGGTTTGCCGTTGATGCGCCGCCCGAGGATCGGGAAATCCGCGCGTAACCGCGTCACGTCGAGCGCCTCCGAACGGAAGGCCGCGTTTTTGACCGGCCGGTGGATCACGTCACGCCCCCGATCGATTCGAGATGCATCTGCTCCATCACCAGGCGCTGCAAACGGTTTTTTACCGACACCACCGGTATTTTTTCGATAATTTCGGCGGCGAACGCATAAATCAACAGGCTGCGGGCGGTCGCTTCGCTCAGACCGCGGCTTTTCAGGTAGAACAATTCGTCCACGTCCAGCTGGCCGACGGTCGCGCCGTGCGCGCACTTGACGTCGTCGGCGAAGATTTCAAACTGCGGCTTGGTGTCGACCCGGGCCTTGTCGGACAACAACAGGTTGCGGCTCGACTGCGCGGAATCGGTTTGTTGCGCGTCCTTGCGCACCATGATCTTACCGTTGAACACGGCGTGCGCGCCGCCGTCGACGATGGCCTTGTTGATCTGCCGGCTGCTGCCATGGGCCTGGGCATGATCGATGGTGGTGTGGGTGTCGGCCAGTTGCCGGCCGCCGATGAGCGTCAGGCCGTCGAGCGCG
>JACREH010000016.1 GCA_016218345.1 Gammaproteobacteria bacterium
ATCAACAAGGCGCGCGCACACGACCCCAACGAGGCCGCGCGTCTCGGCGGCTTGTTGCGTCGCCTCGGCGGCCTGCTGGGTCTGTTGCAGGACGACCCGCGGGATTTCCTGCGCGGCGACGGCGCGGCCGGTCTGGATGCCGGACAGATCGAGGCATTGATCGCTCGACGCCTGGAGGCGCGCAACAACAAGCAGTGGGCCGAGTCGGATCGGATCCGCGACGAACTCAAGGCCCAGGGCGTGATTCTGGAAGACTGGGCGGGCGGGACCAGTTGGCGAAGGGAGTAGTCCGGCAGCGAGGCCGGCCATTGCCCGGTGCGTTCCGGCGGGGACCGCTGTAAACCCGAAAACTCACCGTAAGCCCCTAAAAATTTGCGCTTTTTTGCGTAGCGCTATTGACCCTGCGCGCACTTATAAGTACCTTCTCACTTAAGAACGGTAGCAACCAGATGCCCGCTTGCGGGCTTTTTTTATCTCCAGGGATGGAGTGTATGCCGCGGGAGGACAGGGAGTCCGGAGCGGCGCATTGAATCGAGGTGGGGCGTGGAATTAACCGGTGCCGACATCTTTGTGCGCTGCCTGCGCGACGAGGGCGTGGAATACGTCTTCGGCTATCCGGGCGGCGCGGCGCTGCACATCTACGACGCGCTCTATCGGCAGGACAAGGTCAAGCACATCCTGGTGCGGCACGAGCAGGGCGCGACCCATGCGGCCGACGGCTACGCGCGCTCGACCGGCCGGCCGGGCGTGGTGCTGGTGACCTCCGGCCCGGGCGTGACCAACACCGTGACCGGCATCGCCACCGCCTACATGGATTCGATCCCGCTGGTGATCTTCAGCGGCCAGGTGGCCACCAGCCTGATCGGCGACGACGCCTTCCAGGAGGTCGATGCCGTCGGCATCACCCGGCCGTGCGTGAAGCACAACTTCCTGGTGAAGGACGTGCGCGACCTGGCGGCGACCGTGAAGAAGGCGTTTTACATCGCCACCACCGGCCGCCCCGGTCCGGTGCTGGTGGACATCCCCAAGGACGTGACCGCGCACAAGTGCGAGTACGCGTATCCGAAGGAGGTGTCGATGCGTTCGTACAACCCGGTGACCAAGGGCCACCCGGGCCAGATCAAAAAGGCGGTGGACCTGATTCTCGCGGCCAAGCGCCCGATGATCTATTCCGGCGGCGGCGTGATCCTGAGCGAGGGCTCCAAGCCGCTGACCGATTTCGTGCGCCTGCTCGGCTATCCCATCACCCAGACGCTCATGGGTCTCGGCGCCTATCCGGGCACCGATCCGTTGTCGGTGGGCATGCTCGGAATGCACGGCACCTACGAGGCCAACATGGCGATGCACGAATGCGACGTGCTGATCGCCATCGGCGCGCGCTTCGACGACCGCGTGACCGGCGACCTCGAGAAATTCTGTCCGCACGCGCGCATCATCCACGTGGACATCGACCCGGCGTCGATCTCCAAGAACGTGCCGGTGGAGGTGCCGATCGTCGGCGCCGCCGACGCGGTGCTCGCCGAGATGATCAAGCTCATCAAGGCCGCCAAGAAAAAGCCCGACAAGGACGCGCTCGCCGCCTGGTGGAAGCAGATCGACCAGTGGCGCGCCCAGAATTGCCTGGACTACGACCGCGACAGCAAGCTCATCAAGCCGCAATTCGTGCTGGAGACGCTCTACGAATTGACCGGCGGCGAGGCCTTCGTCACCTCGGACGTGGGTCAGCACCAGATGTGGGCGGCGCAGTTCTATAAATTCGACAAACCGCGTCGCTGGATCAACTCCGGCGGCCTGGGTACCATGGGCTTCGGCCTGCCGGCCGCCATGGGCGTGCAGATGGCGCACCCCAAGAGCACGGTGTGCTGCGTCACCGGCGAGGCCTCGATCCAGATGTGCATTCAGGAGCTCTCGACCTGCAAGCAGTACGACCTGCCGATCAAGATCGTGAACCTGAACAACCGCTATATGGGCATGGTGCGCCAGTGGCAGGAGTTCTTCTACGACCGGCGCTATTCGCATTCCTACATGGACGCGCTGCCGGACTTCGTGAAGCTCGCCGAAAGCTACGGCCACGTCGGCCTGAAGATCGAAAAGCCCGCCGATGTCGAGGGCGCGCTCAAGGAGGCGCTGAAGCTCAAGGACCGGCTGGTGTTCCTGGACTTCATCACCGACCAGACCGAGAACGTCTATCCGATGATCGCCGCCGGCAAGGGTCACAACGAGATGCATCTGAAGCCGTGCAAGGCGGTGGTGTCGACCGACCGGGAACTGGCGTAATAATATGACCGAACGAACGAGCGCAGCGGAGTAGGTAGACCTTAAATGACCGAACGAACGAGCGCAGCGGAGTAGGTAGACCTTAAATGACCGAACGAACGAGCGCAGCGGAGTAGGTAGACCTTAAATGACCGAACGAACGAAGCGAAGCGCAGTAGGTAGACCTTAAATGCGGCATGTCATTTCGATTCTGCTCGAAAACGAGGCCGGCGCGCTGTCGCGCGTTGCCGGACTGTTTTCGGCGCGCGGCTACAATATCGAATCGCTGGCCGTGGCGCCGACCGAGGACTCGACGCTGTCGCGCATGACGCTGGTGACCACCGGCTCGGACGAGGTCATCGAGCAGATCACCAAACAGCTCAACAAGCTAGTGGACGTGGTCAAGCTCGTCGAGCTGACCCAGGGCCCGTACATCGAGCGCGAGATGCTGCTGATCAAGGTACGCGCGGCCGGCGACGGGCGTGACGAGGTCAAGCGGCTCGCCGATATCTTTCGCGGCCACATCATCGACGTGACCGACACCACCTACACCCTGGAGCTCACCGGCACCGGCAGCAAGCTCGACGCCTTCATCGAGGCGCTCGGCCCGGCCGGCATCATCGAGGTGGTGCGCTCCGGGCCGTCCGGGATCGCGCGCGGGGAGAAGGGTGTGCATGTATAGAGGCAGTAGCAAGTGGCAAGTTTCAAGTAGCAAGTAAAAAGCACCGCCATTCGTTTTCTTGCTGCTTGGCAGTCAAAGACCGATTTCGTTGAAAATTCTTGGAGTATTTGAAAAATGAAAGTGTTTTACGATAAAGACGCCGACCTTTCTCTTATCCGCGGCAAGCAGGTCGCGATCGTCGGCTACGGTTCGCAGGGCCATGCCCACGCGCTGAACCTCAAGGACAGCGGCGTGCAGGTGACGGTGGCGCTGCGCGACGGCTCGGCCTCGGCACAGAAGGCCAAGGGCGCCGGACTGACCGTCAAGAACATACCGGAGGCGGTCAAGGGCGCCGATCTGGTGATGATCCTGGCGCCGGACGAGCAGCACAAGAAACTGTACGCCGAGAGCATCGCGCCGAACCTGAAGCCGGGCGCGACCCTGGCGGTGGCGCACGGCTTTTCGATTCACTTCGGCTTCATCCAGCCGCGCGCCGACCTGGACGTGATCATGATCGCGCCCAAGGGTCCGGGCCATCTGGTGCGCTCGACCTTCACCCAGGGCGGCGGCGTGCCGTGCCTGATCGCGCTCAAGCAGGACGCCAGCGGCAAGGCCCGCGCCACCGCGCTGTCGTATGCGTCGGCGGTCGGCGGCGGCCGCGCCGGAGTTATCGAAACCACCTTCAAGGACGAGACCGAGACCGACCTGTTCGGCGAGCAGGCGGTGCTGTGCGGCGGCGCCTCGCACCTGGTGCAAGCCGGGTTCGAGACCCTCGTCGAGGCCGGTTATCCGCCGGAGATGGCCTATTTCGAGTGCCTGCACGAATTGAAGCTGATCGTCGACCTGATGTACGAGGGCGGCATCGCCAACATGCGCTATTCGATTTCGAACACCGCCGAATACGGCGACTACACCCGCGGCCCGCGCATCGTCAACGAACAGACCAAGGCCGAGATGAAGAAGATTCTCAAGGAAATCCAGTCCGGCGAGTTCGCCAAGGAGTGGATGGCCGAGAACGAGACCGGCGGCAAGCGTTTTCCCGAGTTGCGCGCCAAGGCCGCCAAGCACCCGATCGAAGAGGTCGGCGCCAAGCTGCGCGACATGATGCCGTGGATCAGGGCCCACAAGATCGTCGACAAGAGCAAGAACTAATACTATTTCAGCCGCTGATGAACGCGGATACACGCAGATTATTCAAAAACCTTTAGAACACCTATCAAAATGAGATACGCCGCACTCCCTCCCCCTGGAAGGGGGAGGGTTGGGGTGGGGGTCGATTGTCGAGTTCGGTTCATTTTGTTAGCGGCTCATAAAGGGATTCGTTTTTATCCGAGTCCATCTGCGTTTATCTGCGGTTCCAAAATAATATATGGAATATAAACACCCCATTCTGGCCCGCGAGGGCTGGGTGCATAGCGCGCTGGCGCTGGCCGCGGCGCTGGCGGTGCATGCGTTCGCCGGCTGGGCGTGGGCGTTGCCGTTCTGGTTGATCGTGGTGTTCGTACTGCAATTCTTCCGCGACCCGCCGCGCGTCATTCCGACCGAGCCCGGCGGTGTGATCTGCCCGGCCGACGGCCGGGTGATCGCGCTCGACGAGGTCGAGGACCCGTATCTCAAGCGTCCGGCGGCGCGCATCAGCATCTTCATGAACGTAATCAACGTGCACGTCAACCGCAGCCCGGTGGCCGGCGAGGTCAAGGAGCGCTGGTACCATGCCGGGAGTTTCCTGAACGCCGCCCTCGACAAGGCCGCGGCCGAGAACGAGCGCAATGCACTGTGGCTGCGCACCGCCGACGGCCGGGACGTGGTGGTGGTGCAGGTTGCGGGGCTGATCGCGCGGCGTATACTGTGTTATGTACAGCCCGGCCAGCGCCTGGCGCTGGGCGAGCGCTACGGCTTCATCCGTTTCGGGTCGCGCGTCGACGTGTATCTGCCGCGCGGAAGTGTCATGCGGGTTAGTCTGGGCGACAAGGTCAAGGGTGGCAGCGATATCCTCGCGTTCCTGCCGCGCGATTAACCAGAACATATAAGGGGGCAGCAGTGCTGGACCATTCCAACGAGCCTCCCCGCCGTTCGCGCCGCGGCATCTACATCCTGCCCAATCTGTTCACCACCGCCAGCCTGTTCGCCGGTTTCTACGCGATCGTGCAGGCCATGAACGGCGGGTTCGAGTACGCCGCCGTCGCCATCTTCATCGCCATGATCATGGACGGCCTGGACGGCCGGATCGCGCGCTGGACCCACACCCAGAGCGACTTCGGCGCCGAGTTCGACAGCCTGTCCGACATGGTGTCGTTCGGCCTGGCGCCGGCACTGATCATGTACCAATGGGCGCTGTCCGGCCTGGGCAAGCTCGGCTGGCTGGTGGCGTTTCTGTTCGCCGCCGCCGCCGGCCTGCGGCTGGCGCGCTTCAACACCCAGGCGGGTCAGGTCGACAGCCATTACTTCCGCGGCCTGCCGAGCCCGGCGGCCGCCGGCCTGGTGATGGGGTTCATGTGGGTGATGCACAGCTACGGCCTGCCCGGGCGGGAGATCAGCATCGTGGCGCTGGTCTTTACCGTGTTTGCGGCCGCCACCATGGTGAGCACCATCCGCTATCACAGCTTCAAGCACATCAACTGGAAGAGCCGGGTGCCGTTCGTGGCGGTGCTGGCGGTGGTGATGGTGTTCGTACTGGTGTCGATCGACCCGCCGCAGGTGTTGTTCCTGATCTTCCTGGTCTACGGCCTGTCCGGCCCGGTGCGGGCGGCACTCGCCCTCTACCGGCGCATGGCCGGCCGGCGCTCCTCGCCCGGCGGCCACGGGCTTTGAAAATCGCCCGCGTTGGGCTATAGTTGCCGCATGTTTTCGCGTTCCTCATTGTTTTCCGCCACGGCGCACCGTTCGGTCCGCGCCGCGTCCCGCTTTTCGCTCCTGCTCCGCCTGCGACTGCTGCGCGCAAGCGCATAACAGATCCGCTTTTCCTGGCGAGGAACATAATACGCACCCAAGAAATTCCAGCAACGACCCAACGGGTCCGCCGCGCGCGGACCAGGTGAGCAGAGCATGAGCGAGCAATTAATTATTTTCGACACAACCTTGCGCGACGGCGAGCAAAGCCCGGGCGCATCCATGACCAAGGACGAGAAGGTGCGCATCGCCAGACAACTGGAGCGCATGCGCGTCGACATCATCGAGGCCGGTTTCCCGGCCGCCAGTCCCGGCGATTTCGAGGCGGTGCGGGCCGTGGCCGAGACCATCCAGGACAGCACGGTCTGCGGTCTGGCGCGCGCCGTGGAGAAGGACATCGACCGCGCCGCCGCGGCCATCGAGCCGGCCAAGCGCGGGCGCATCCACACGTTCATCGCCACCAGCCCGATCCACATGCAGAACAAATTGCGCATGACGCCGGAGCAGGTGCTGGAGCGGGCGGTGTGGGCGGTGAAGCGCGCGCGCCAGTACACCGACGACGTCGAGTTCTCGCCCGAGGACGCCGGCCGCTCGGAGATCGATTTCCTTTGTCGCGTGCTCGAAGCCGTGATCGCCGCCGGCGCCACCACCGTGAACATCCCCGACACGGTCGGCTACAACCTGCCGCATCAGTTCGGCGCGCTCATCAAAACGCTGCGCGAGAAGGTGCCGAACTCGGACAAGGCGGTGTTTTCCGTGCATTGTCACAACGACCTCGGCCTGGCGGTGGCCAATTCGTTGTCGGCGGTGCTGAACGGCGCGCGCCAGGTCGAGTGCACCATCAACGGCCTCGGCGAGCGCGCCGGCAATGCCGCGCTCGAGGAGATCGTGATGGCGGTGCGCACCCGCCGCGATACCTTCATCTGCGACACGCGCATCGACACCACCCAGATCGTGCCGGCCTCGCGCCTGGTGTCCAACATCACCGGCTTCCCGGTGCAGCCCAACAAGGCGATCGTGGGCGCGAACGCGTTCGCGCATGAATCCGGCATTCACCAGGACGGGGTCATCAAGAAGCGCGAGACCTACGAGATCATGCGCGCCGAGGACGTCGGCTGGGCCGCCAACCGCATGGTGCTGGGCAAGCATTCCGGGCGCAATGCCTTCCGCACGCGCCTGTCGGAACTCGGCATCGAGTTCAAGTCCGAGGCCGAGCTCAATGACGCGTTCGAGCGCTTCAAGGACCTGGCCGACAAGAAGCACGAAATCTTCGACGAGGACTTACAGGCGCTGGTGACCGAGGCCGGCCTGGAACAGGCCGACGAGAAGCTGAAGCTCGTGTATCTCAAGGTCGCGTCCGAGACCGGCACGCGCCCGCAGGCGAGCGTGACGCTCACCATGAACGGCGTGAAAAAAGAGGCGCACGCCGAGGGCGGCGGGCCGGTGGACGCGGCGTTCAAGGCGATCGAGGCGATCGTGAACAGCATGAGCCAGTTGCAGCTCTATTCGGTCAGCAACATCACCAGCGGCACCGACTCGCAGGGCGAGGTGACGGTGCGCCTGGAGAAGGCCGGACGGATCGTGAACGGCCACGGCGCCGACACCGACATCGTGATCGCCTCGGCCAAGGCCTACCTCAACGCCTTGAGCAAACTGGTGACCACGACGGCGCGCACCCACCCGCAAGCGGGCGCGGCGGCCGACGGCGTCTAAACAAAGGACCCGCCCGGCCA
Organism: Gammaproteobacteria bacterium; assembly: GCA_016218345.1. GTDB lineage: Bacteria > Pseudomonadota > Gammaproteobacteria > Acidiferrobacterales > UBA6901 > JACREH01. Next base: position 7,540 of record JACREH010000016.1, read on the forward strand.
GGACGGCCGGCGTCTTCCAAACACCAAAGGTGTTTGGAAGACGGAGCAAAACGCCCACGTATTATTTTAGGGCACACTTTTCGTTTTATGCCGTACAGGATGTACCAATGCCGCAGGCGGTCGCTCTCGACTCCGTGTCTGCCGCGACACTTCCCACATCCCTGTGGGTCGCAGGGATGCGCAGGAGCGGCCGGGTCTGAACAAGCCAGGGATGGGCTTGTTCAGACTTTATCTAAAGAGCCCTTTGTTTTTTGCGGGTGGCCGATTATGCTTATTAGATATGGCCTTGTCTGAATCGCTGCGTCACCAGTATCTGGCCGCCATGGATATTCGCCAGTGGCGGTTGCGAGCGAGCGCGTATTCACAATCTACCGCGATTCCGGCCCCGGTGGTTGTGGAAGATCCGGCTGCGACCTTTGCCGAGCCCATCGCTGTGGTAGAGGCGGGTTTGAAATCCGCCTCTACCACGCCTCAGGAACCGGCCGTCCCCGCCGCCGGTGGGGCCATAGACAGCAGCCCCGCGCCTGAAGCTATGGGTGCCGATAGCAAATTGCAGTTAACCGGCGGACTGACGCCCGTCTCCGAAAACGCTTCGCCTCGGGAGCCGGTCGCCGCCGCCGGTGGGGCCTTAAACAGTAATGTGGAGCCTGACGCCGAGTCTCTCCGTGACATACCGCGTTCCGGCGGACTGACGCCCGTCTCCGAAAGCGCTTCGCCTCG
>JACREH010000017.1 GCA_016218345.1 Gammaproteobacteria bacterium
AACATGCAGCGCCAGGCGGTGCCGACGCTGATCACCGAAAAGCCGCTGGTCGGCACCGGTATCGAGGGCATCGTGGCCATCGACTCCGGCGTGACGGTGGTGGCGGTGCGCGGCGGCATGGTCGACTCGGTCGACGCCTCGCGCATCGTGGTGCGCGTCAACGACGACGAGACCACGCTCGGCGAGCCGGGCGTGGATATCTACAACCTCATCAAGTACACGCGCTCCAACCAGAACACCAACATCAACCAGCGCCCGCTGGTGCGGGTCGGCGACGTCATCGCCAAGGGCGACGTGCTGGCCGACGGCCCGTCGACCGACATGGGCGAGCTGGCGTTGGGCCGCAATATCCTGGTCGCGTTCATGCCGTGGAACGGCTACAACTTCGAGGACTCGATCCTGATCTCCGAGCGCGTGGTCGAGCAGGATTACTTCACCAGCATCCATATCGAGGAGCTCAACACGGTGTCGCGCGACACCAAGCTCGGTCCCGAGGAAATCACCCGCGACATCCCGAACGTCGGCGAGGCGGCGCTCGCCAAGCTCGACGAATCCGGCATCGTCTATATCGGCGCCGAGGTGAACCCGGGCGACATCCTGGTCGGCAAGGTCACGCCCAAGGGCGAGACCCAGCTCACCCCCGAGGAGAAACTGTTGCGCGCGATCTTCGGCGAGAAGGCCTCGGACGTGAAGGACACCAGCCTGCGCCTTCCGTCCGGCATGTCCGGCACGGTCATCGACGTGCAGGTGTTCACGCGCGACGGCATCGAAAAGGACGCGCGCGCCAAGGCTAACGAAGAGCAGGAGTTGGCGCGCGTCAAAAAGGATTTACAGGATCAATACCGCATCGTCGAGGATGATACCTATGCGCGCATCGAGCGTCTGTTGCTCGCCAAGACCGCCGATGGCGGTCCGAGCGGCCTCAAGTCCGGCGACAAGGTCACCAAGGGGTATTTGACCGAGCTGGCGCGCGCCAAGTGGTTCGATATCCGCATGCGCAACGAGGAGGTCAGCGAGGCGCTCGAACAGATTCGCAATCAGCTGGCCGGCCAGAAGAAGGACTTCGACGCCAGGCTCGAGGAAAAGCGCGTCAAGCTCACCTCCGGGGACGACCTGCCGCCGGGCGTGCTGAAAATGGTCAAGGTGCACGTCGCGGTCAAGCGCCGTCTGCAGCCGGGCGACAAGATGGCCGGCCGGCACGGCAACAAGGGCGTGATTTCGCGCATCGTGCCGATCGAGGACGTGCCGTACATGGCCGACGGCACACCGATCGATATCGTGCTCAATCCGCTCGGCGTTCCGTCGCGCATGAACGTCGGTCAGGTGCTCGAAACCCATCTGGGCTGGGCGGCGCACGAACTCGGCCGTCAAATCAACCAGCTGCTCGAGGAGCGCACCCGTTTCGAGGATCTGCGCAAGCACATCGAAAAGGTCTACAACGCCAGCGGCAAGAAGAAAGAAGCGATCCGCTCCTTGAGCGACGACGAGATCTACGAGCTGGCCCGCAACCTGCGGAACGGCGTGCCGATGGCGACGCCGGTGTTCGACGGCGCGTCCGAGGAGGAGATCAAGGACATGCTGGAACTCGCCGGTTTGCCGCGCTCCGGCCAGACCACGCTGTACGACGGCCGCAGCGGCGCGCCGTTCGACCGTCAGATCACGGTCGGTTACATGTACATACTCAAGCTCAACCACCTGGTGGACGACAAGATGCACGCCCGCTCCACCGGTCCGTACAGCCTGGTCACCCAGCAACCGCTCGGCGGCAAGGCGCAGTTCGGCGGCCAACGCTTCGGCGAGATGGAGGTGTGGGCGCTCGAGGCCTACGGCGCCTCGTACACGCTCCAGGAGATGCTGACCGTGAAGAGCGACGACGTCACCGGCCGCACCAAGATGTTCGAGAACATCGTCAAGGGCGATCACCAGATGGAGGCCGGCATGCCCGAGTCCTTCAACGTGTTGATCAAGGAAATCCGCTCGCTGGGCATCGACATCGAATTGGAGCAAGACTGACCGCGAAGCGGTCATTGCGAGGCCCGCGCATGCGGGCCGTGGCAATCTCGCACAGATTGCTTCGTCGCCGAAAAACGGCTCCTCGCAATGACAGTCAAGGCGAAATGACAGTTAAACGGCAGAACGCGACGCACGCAGGAGATAGACAGTGAAAGACTTATTCAACCTTTTCAAGCCCACCGGCAAGAGCGAGGATTTCGACGCCATTCGCATCGGCCTCGCCTCGCCCGAAAAAATCCGTTCCTGGTCGTTCGGCGAGGTCAAAAAGCCCGAGACCATCAACTACCGGACGTTCAAGCCGGAGCGCGACGGGTTGTTCTGCGCCAAGATCTTCGGTCCGGTGAAGGACTACGAGTGCCTGTGCGGCAAGTACAAGCGCCTGAAGCACCGCGGCGTGATCTGCGAGAAGTGCGGCGTCGAGGTAACCTCCTCGAAGGTGCGGCGCGAGCGCATGGGCCACATCGAGCTGGCCTCGCCGGTGGCGCATATCTGGTTCCTGAAGAGCCTGCCGTCGCGTATGGGCCTGATTCTCGACATGACGCTGCGCGACATCGAGCGCGTTCTGTATTTCGAGGCCTATGTGATCGTCGACGCGGGCATGACTCCGCTCGAGCGCGGCACGCTCTTGTCCGAGGACGCCTATCTCGAGGCCATCGAGCAATACGGCGATGAATTCGACGCCCGCATGGGCGCCGAGGCGGTGCGCGACCTGTTGAAGGCCATCGACCTCGAAGGCGAGGCCGTCAAGCTGCGCGAGGGCCTGGCCGGCACCACCTCCGAGACCAAGATCAAGAAGTTCACCAAGCGCCTCAAGGTGATCGAGGCGTTCCTGCATTCCGGCAACAAGCCCGAGTGGATGGTGCTGGAAATCCTGCCGGTGCTGCCGCCGGAACTGCGGCCGCTGGTGCCGCTCGACGGCGGCCGGTTTGCGACCTCCGATCTGAACGATCTCTACCGGCGCGTCATCAACCGCAACAACCGTCTGAAGCGCCTGCTCGACCTGAACGCGCCCGATATCATCGTGCGCAACGAAAAACGCATGTTGCAGGAGGCAGTCGATGCGCTCTTGGACAATGGCCGGCGCGGCAAGGCGATTACCGGCGCCAATAAGCGCCAATTGAAGTCCTTGGCCGACATGATCAAGGGCAAGCAGGGCCGGTTCCGTCAGAACCTGCTCGGCAAGCGCGTCGACTATTCCGGACGATCGGTGATCGTGGTCGGTCCGGCGCTCAAGCTCCATCAGTGCGGCCTGCCCAAGAAGATGGCGCTCGAGCTGTTCAAGCCGTTCATCTTCAGCAAGCTGATTTCCCGCGGCCTGGCCACCACCATCAAGCTCGCCAAGAAAATGGTCGAGCAGGCCGGCGCCGAGGTCTGGGACATCCTGGAGGAAGTCATCCGCGAGCATCCGGTGCTTCTGAACCGCGCCCCGACCCTGCATCGTCTCGGCATCCAGGCGTTCGAGCCGGTGCTGATCGAGGGCAAGGCCATTCAATTGCATCCGCTGGTGTGCGCGGCCTACAACGCCGATTTCGACGGCGACCAGATGGCGGTGCATATCCCGCTGTCCCTGGAGGCGCAGCTGGAGGCGCGCGCGCTCATGATGTCGAGCAACAACGTGCTGTCGCCGGCCAACGGCGAGCCGATCATCGTGCCGTCGCAGGACATCGTGCTCGGGCTTTATTACATGACGCGCAGCATGGTCAACGCGCCCGGCGAGGGCCGCGCGTTCAGCGACGTCACCGAGGTGCATCGCGCCTATGAGTCCCGCCAGGTCTCGCTGCACGCCCGCGCCAAGGTGCGCATCCGCGAGGTGCAGTTGGATGCCGACGGCGGCAAGACCGTCACCCACAAGCTCCACGACACCACCATCGGGCGCGCGCTCCTGTCCGACCTGCTGCCGGAGGGTTTGGCGTTCGAGCTCATCAACCGCGAACTCAAGAAGAAGACCATCTCCGAGCTCATCAACGCCTGCTATCGCAACGTCGGTCTCAAGGAGACCGTGATCTTCGCCGACCAGTTGATGTACACCGGCTTCGCCTACGCGGCGCGCGCCGGCATCTCGATCGGCGTCGACGACATGGTCACCCCGGGCGAGAAGTCCGAGATCATCAAGACCGCCGAGGCCGAGGTGAAGAGCATACAGAACCAGTATTCCTCGGGTCTGCTGACCGACGGCGAGCGCTACAACAAGGTGGTGGACATCTGGACGCGCACCTCGGAGAAGGTCGCCAAGTCGATGATGGATAAACTCGGCACCGAGGAAGTGACCGACGCCAAGGGCAAGAAGGTCGCCCAGGAGTCGTTCAACTCGATTTATATGATGGCCGACTCCGGCGCGCGCGGATCGGCCGCCCAGATTCGCCAGCTCTCCGGCATGCGCGGCCTGATGGCCAAGCCGGACGGTTCGATCATCGAGACGCCGATCACCGCGAACTTCCGCGAAGGCCTGAACGTGCTGCAGTACTTTATTTCCACCCACGGCGCGCGCAAGGGCTTGGCCGATACCGCCCTCAAGACCGCGAACTCCGGTTACCTTACCCGCCGCCTGGTCGACGTGTGTCAGGACCTGGTGGTTACCGAGGACGATTGCGGCACGACCCAGGGCATCATCAAGGCGGCGCTCGTCGAAGGCGGAGAGATCGTGGTACCGTTGCGCGATCGCATCCTCGGGCGTGTCGTGATCGGTGATATCCCCGATCCGGCCGATCCCAAGAAGGCGCTGGTGCCGAACAACAGCATGCTCGACGAGCGCGCGGTCGCGCTGCTGGAAGAGAACAACATCGACCAAGTGTTGGTGCGGTCGTCGGTCACCTGCGACACCCGCTACGGCATCTGCGCGAAATGCTACGGACGCGATCTGGGCCGCGGGCATCTCATCAACATGGGCGAGGCGGTCGGTGTGATCGCCGCCCAGTCGATCGGCGAGCCCGGTACCCAGCTGACCATGCGCACCTTCCATATCGGCGGCGCCGCCTCGCGGGTCACCGCGATCAGCAGCGTCGAGGTGAAATCGCAAGGCAAGGTCAAGCTCAAGAACATCAAGCTGGTCAAGCACGCCAGCGGCAACAACGTCGCGGTGTCGCGTTCCGGCGAGCTCGTCATCCAGGACGAGCAGGGTCGTGAGCGCGAACGCTACAAGCTGCCATACGGCGCGGTGCTGTCGGTGAGCGACGGCGACAAGGTCAAGGCCGGCATGGTCGTGGCCAACTGGGATCCGCACACCCATCCGATCGTCACCGAGGTGGCCGGCAAAGTCGCGTTCAGCGATCTGATCGACGGCGTGACCGTGAACCGCCAGACCGACGAGCTGACCGGTTTGAGCACGTTCGTGGTGCTCGATCCCAAGCTGCGCAGCGGCGCCAAGGACATCCGTCCGACCATCAGCCTGGTCGACGCCGGCGGCAAGGGCCTGTTCATCCCCGGCACCGACATCCCGGCCAAGTATCTGCTGCCGCCCGGCGCCATCATCACGGTCGAGGACGGCAAGAAGGCCGGCGTCGGCGACGTGCTGGCGCGCATTCCGCAGGAGAGCCTCAAGACCCGCGATATCACCGGCGGTCTGCCGCGCGTCGCCGAGCTGTTCGAGGCGCGCAAGGCCAAGGACCACGCGATCCTGGCCGAGACCAGCGGCATCGTGTCGTTCGGCAAGGACACCAAGGGCAAACAGCGCCTGATCATCACCGACAAGAACGGCGACGAGCACGAGTATCTGATCCCCAAGGGACGTCACATCGTGGTGTTCGAGGGCGAAAGCGTCCAGCAGGGCGAGATGGTGGTGGACGGGCCGCCGGTGTCGGCCGACATCCTGCGGCTGCTCGGGATCGAGCCGCTTGCCAATTACGTCGTGGACGAGGTGCAGGACGTGTACCGTCTGCAGGGCGTGAAGATCAACGACAAGCACATCGAGGTGATCGTGCGCCAGATGCTGCGCAAGGTGCGCGTCATCGATCCGGGCGAGACCAGCTTTCTGCCCGGCGAGCAGGCCGACCGCGCGCGTCTGCTCGAGGAGAACGAGATGGTCGAGCGCGCCGGCAAGCGCCCGGCCAGCTACGAGCGGGTGCTGCTCGGCATTACCAAGGCGTCGCTTTCGACCGAGTCGTTCATCTCGGCGGCGTCGTTCCAGGAAACCACGCGCGTGCTCACCGAGGCCTCGATCACCGGCAAGAGCGACCGCCTGCGCGGCCTCAAGGAGAATGTCATCGTCGGCCGCCTGATCCCGGCCGGGACCGGGCTGGCCTATCATGACGAACGGCGCCGCAAACGCCAGGACCAGCAGCTGGCGGCGGTCGAACTCGAGCAGGCACTCAGCCCCAAGCCCAAAAAGGCGGTGCGCGAGGGCGGCGAGGCGGCGAGCGCCTAAGTTTTAGGCAGTGGCCACGCGGCCCCGGGCCGCGCGGCCGCCTGTTCTTTCGCAGTACCGGATAGGGACGTCGACAACGCCGACAACCGTTGAAAATCGGCCTCCCATGGCCGTTTTCGGCGGGAATACGCTTGACAGAAATGCCGGGCGCGCCTAAAATCGCGCCCCTCTGACAGGCCAGTCCGCATCGCTGCGGGCGGCCTGTCGTTTGTTTTTTGGGATAGAAAGATTATGCCGACAATCAACCAGCTGGTGCGCAAGCCGCGCACCCGTGCGGGCAAAAAGAGCACGGTCCCGGCGCTGCAGGCCAGCCCGCAGAAGCGCGGCGTGTGCACGCGTGTCTATACCACCACGCCGAAGAAACCGAACTCGGCGCTACGCAAGGTCGCGCGCGTGCGCCTGACCAACGGCTACGAGGTGACGTCGTATATCGGTGGCGAGGGCCACAACCTCCAGGAGCATTCGGTGGTGCTGATTCGCGGCGGCCGTGTCAAGGACTTGCCGGGCGTGCGCTATCACACCGTGCGCGGCACCCTCGACACCGCCGGTGTCAACGAGCGCCGTCAGGGCCGCTCCAAGTACGGCGCCAAACGACCGAAGAGCTGACGATTCAGGAACGCCGCGTGCCCCAGTGGTCCGCGGCGTTTCTATTAATAGGAATAGTTGCGGTAGAAACGAAACGACAAGGCCATGCCAAGACGAAGAGAAGTACCCAAGCGCACCATCACGCCTGACCCGAAACACGGCAGCGAACTGGTCGCGAAATTCATCAACGCCGTGATGCGTGACGGCAAGAAATCGGCCGCCGAAAAGATCGTCTACGGCGCGCTCGATGTCATCGCCGAGCGCAGCAAGTCCGACCCGATCGAGGTCTTCAGCCAGGCGCTCGACAACGTGCGTCCGATGGTCGAGGTCAAGAGCCGGCGCGTCGGCGGCGCCACCTATCAGGTGCCGGTCGAGGTGCGTCCGGCGCGCCAGACCGCGCTCGCCATGCGCTGGGTCAGCGACGCCGCCCACGGGCGCGGCGAGAAGTCCATGGGCGCGCGCCTGGCCGCCGAGCTGTTGGAGGCCGCCGAGAAGCGCGGCAACGCCATGAAGAAACGCGAAGACGTGCACCGCATGGCCGAGGCCAACAAGGCCTTTGCCCACTACCGCTGGTAATTTGACGAAGGACGCACCGTGGCACGCTCAACTCCCATCGAACGCTACCGGAATATCGGCATCATGGCCCACATCGATGCCGGTAAGACCACGACCACGGAACGCGTGCTGTTCTACACCGGCGTGTCGCACAAGATTGGCGAGGTGCACGAAGGCACCGCTGTCATGGACTGGATGGAACAGGAGCAAGAGCGCGGCATCACCATCACCTCGGCCGCCACCACCTGTTTCTGGAAAGGCATGGACGGCAAGCTGCCCGAGCATCGCTTCAACATCATCGACACCCCCGGCCACGTGGACTTCACCATCGAGGTGGAGCGCAGCCTGCGCGTGCTCGACGGCGCCATGTTCGTGTTGTGCGCCGTCGGCGGCGTTCAGCCGCAATCCGAGACCGTCTGGCGTCAGGCCAACAAATACAAAGTGCCGCGCATCGCGTTCGTCAATAAGATGGACCGCGCCGGCGCCAACTTCCTCAATGTCGTGAGCCAACTCAAGGAGCGCCTGGGCGCCAACGCCGTGCCCGTTCAGCTCGCGATCGGCGCCGAGGACAAGTTCCAGGGCGTGGTCGACCTCGTGAAGATGAAGGCCATCTATTGGGACGACTCCAGCCAAGGCACGAAGTTCGAAGAGCGCGATATCCCGGCCGACATGCAGGCGCTGTGCAAGGAATACCACGACAAGATGGTCGAGGCCGCGGCCGAAGCCAACGAAACCCTCATGGAGAAGTACCTGGGTGGCGAAACCCTCACCCCGGACGAGATCAAGCAGGGGCTGCGCGAGCGCAACCTTAAGCTCGAGATCGTGCCGGTGCTGTGCGGCTCGGCGTTCAAGAACAAGGGCGTGCAGGCGGCGCTCGACGCCGTGGTCGAGCTGCTGCCGTCGCCGGTCGATCGTCCGGCCATCAAGGGCCACCTCGACGACGCCGCCGGCAGCGAAGGCGAGCGTCATGCCAAGGACGACGAGCCGTTTTCGGCGTTGGCGTTCAAGATCGCGACCGACCCGTTCGTCGGCCAATTGGTGTACTTCCGTGTCTATTCCGGCGTCTTGAACTCAGGCGACAGCGTCTACAACCCGGTGAAGGGCAAGAAGGAGCGTATCGGCCGGCTGTTGCAGATGCACGCCAATAGCCGCGAAGAGATCAAGGAAGTGCGCGCCGGCGACATCGCCGCCGCCGTCGGCCTCAAGAACGTCACCACCGGCGAGACCCTCGCCGACCCCGACCATATTATTACCCTCGAGCGCATGGAGTTCCCGGAGCCGGTGATCTCGCAGGCGGTCGAGCCCAAGACCAAGGCCGACCAGGAAAAGATGGGCGTGGCGCTGTCGCGCCTGGCGCAGGAGGATCCGTCGTTCCGCGTGCATACCGACGAGGAGTCCAACCAGACCATCATCTCCGGCATGGGCGAACTGCACCTCGAGATCATCGTCGACCGCATGAAGCGCGAGTTCGGCGTCGAGGCGAACGTCGGCAAACCCCAGGTCGCCTATCGCGAAACCATCCGCAAGCCGGTCGACCAGGAATACCGTTTCGTCAAGCAGTCCGGCGGCCGCGGCCAGTACGGCCACGTGGTCATCAAGTTCGAGCCGCAGATCGCCGGCAAGGGCTTCGAGTTCGTCGACGCCATCAAGGGCGGCGTGATTCCGCGCGAGTTCATCCCGGCCGTCCGGAAGGGCGTGGACGAGGCGATGATGCGCGGCGTCAAATTCGGCTACCCGGTGGTGGACGTGAAGGCTACCCTGCATTTCGGTTCGTACCACGAGGTCGATTCGAACGAAAACGCCTTCAAGATGGCGGCGATCCTGTGCTGGAAAGAGGCCGGTCCGAAGGGCGACCCGATCCTGCTCGAGCCGATCATGGACGTCGAGGTGGTGACGCCGGCGGATTACATGGGCAACGTGAACGGCGACCTGAACTCGCGGCGCGGCGTGATCCTGTCCATGGAAGACGGTCACGGCGGCGTCAAGGTGATGAAGGCCGAGGTGCCGCTCGCCAACATGTTCGGCTATTCCACGAGCCTGCGCTCCGCCACCCAGGGACGCGCCACCTACACCATGGAATTCAAGAAGTATTCGGCGGTGCCGGCGAGTGTCGCCGAGTCCGTCCTGAAGAAAGCCAGTTAATCGAAAAATTACTTTTGAGAGAATGAGGCATTAACAATGTCCAAGGGAAAATTCGAACGCACCAAGCCCCACCTCAACGTGGGCACCATCGGCCACGTGGACCACGGCAAAACCACCCTCACGGCGGCGCTGACCAAGGTCCTGTCCACCAAGTTCGGCGGCGAGTTCAAGGCCTATG
>JACREH010000114.1 GCA_016218345.1 Gammaproteobacteria bacterium
GTTGCGCCTGAATCCGGACTTCGTCGAGGCACACAACAACCTCGGCACGGCACTGCGCGCGTTGAATCGCCTGGCCGAGGCCGAGGCCGCCTACCGCGCGGCGCTGCGCCTTAGACCAGAGTACGTCGAGGCACTCGTGAACCTCGGGGTGGTGTTGCACAGCCAGGATAAAGTCGAGGAAGCGATCGCGAGTCTATTGCAGGCGCTGCAAATCAACCCACATTCGGCCGAGGCCCACAACAACCTCGGGAACGTCTACGCCCTGGCCGGGCGGCTAACGGAGGCGATCGCGAGCTACCGGGAGGCGCTGCGCCTCAAGCCGAGGTCGGCCGATACCTTTAACAATCTCTTCAACACCCACCTTCGTCGCGGCGAACTGGAGGAGGCGCTCGCCTGCCACCGCGAGGCCGTGCGGCTCGATCCCGAGCGCGCAACCGCCACCTACAGCGGCTATCTTCTCAACCTTAACTATCATCCGGATTTGACCCCACAGGCGATCTTCGAGGAGCACCGACATTGGGGCAAGGTTTACGCGCCACGACCCGAGCTGCCGGCCGCATATATCAACAGTCGCGAACCGGGGCGAAGACTGCGGATCGGCTACGTGTCCGCCGATTTCCGCCTGCATTCTGTCGCGTTCTTCATGGAGCCGGTACTCGCGCACCATGACCACACGCATTTCGAGATATACTGCTATGCACAGGTCGCGGCACCGGATTCAGTGACCGAGCGGCTAAAACAATTGGCCACAACCTGGCGCTCTATCGTCGGCCTCGACGATGAGCAGGCGGCTGCGTTGATTCGTTCGGATGAAATAGACATCCTGGTGGATCTCGGCGGCCATACCGCCGGCAACCGCCTCGGTGTGTTCGCCCGCCGGCCGGCACCGGTACAGACGTCTTACATAGGTTATCCGAACACCACCGGGCTGCCGGCGATGGACTATCGCATCGTGAACCCGTGGACGGTGCCGGCGGGTTTCGAGGCGTACTTCACCGAGAAACTTGCGTATGTGCCCTCGCCCCCCTGCTTCCGCCCGCCCGCGGATTGCCCGCCCGTCAATGCGCCGCCCGCGCTGACGTCCGGCCAAGTGACATTCGGGAGTTTCAATAACCTGATTAAACTTGCTTCGCCGGTGATCGCGCTGTGGGCGGCCGTTTTGCAGGCCGTGCCCGATTCACGCCTGATGCTGAAATCGAAAGCGCTCGCTGACGCGGAAATACGCGATTTGTATCATGCCCGATTCGCGGCGCACGGCATCGGCCCCGATCGATTGCTGTTGTGCGGCGCCGATCCACTCCAGGAATATCTTCGCGCTTTCAACGATATCGATATCGCGCTCGATCCGTTCCCGTACAACGGCGGGACCACCACTTACCATGCATCATGGATGGGTGTGCCGGTCGTGACCCTGCTTGGTCAAAATATGGTCTCGCGCATGGGCTACGCGATACTCGCCAACCTCGGACTGGAGGAACTGGTGGCCAAGACCCCGGCGGAGTATGTTACGATTGCCGCGAATCTGGCGACCGACCCCGGCCGATTATCTGCGTTGCGCGCCTCGTTGCGAGAACGCATGCGTGGCTCATCGCTGACCGACGGCAGACTCGCGGCATCGGCACTGGAAACCCTCTACCGGGACATTTGGCGGAGCTGGTGTCTTGACACCAACACCGCGCCCTCGCTCGACAAAGAATAACCAGACCAATAACGGCTCATCACGGAGCAGGATTGGAATGCAAACACCCGCCAACATCGTCGTATTGCCCGGGAAATTCCAAGATTCCGGGATAGAGACCGATATCCCCCACCGGGAAATGGCCTCGCTGATCGAGGCCGGCAACATCGTCGTTCTACCGAAGCTGTTCGATCCGGCGGCGATGCTCGCTTTGCGTCAGGCCGTGGTGGATTGGTCGAACCGCACCCCGCCGTTTCCACGCGATCGGAGCGCCAGCATCCCGTGCCTCAACTTCCATCGGCGCGACGACGATAGCCCTTCGTGGCTGGCGCACCGCTTTCACCAATACGCCTTCGGCGATTGGGATGCCGTGGATCCCGGATTAAGCGGAATGCTGCAATCGGTATGCCGGCCGCTGCTGGCGTTGCAAAACGCGCTGGCCGGAACGGACTTCAATCTCTCGACACCGAGTCTTCGCTGCAAGCTGATCAACCACCCGGCGGGCGGCGGCTATCTGGTCAAACACGTCCACCCGTATCGACCCCAGAAAGTGGCGTTTTTTCTCAGCCTGTCGAGATACGGCCAGGATTTCGAGACCGGCGGCGCGGTGTTTGACACTCCCGGGAAGACGGTGACGCTGACCGAGCTGTTCGACATCGGCAATGTAGTGCTGTTCCGATACGACCTGCCGCACGAGGTCCCGCCGATCGATCCGTTGCGCCCGCTCGATTGGTCGTCGCCGGCGGGCCTGTGGATGTTGTCGGTGGAGTTGGTGGAGTCCTACCCGAATTCCCGGCCGGTCTGAGCCGAATGAGCAAGCACGATAGCGCAGTCCCTTCCGCGCCCGCCCACCGCGAGATTCCACTGTACATCCCCGACATGCCCACGGCCGGGGAGCTTCTGCCGTGGCTGGAGAAGATCGACGAAAGCCGCTGGTACACCAATTTCGGGCCGCTCAATCGCCTGTTCGAGGAGACGGTGCGGCGGTACTTCCCGCCGACGCCCGCCGTGCACGTCACGACTGTGGCCAACGGCACGCTCGGCCTCGAGTTGGCGTTGGCGGCGTTCGACCTGCCACCCCGTTCCGCGGTTTTAATTCCGGCCTTCACGTTCGTCGCCACCGCCACGGCGGTAGTGCGTGCCGGACTGACACCGGTGCTGGCCGACTTCGATCCGGCCAGCTGGTCGCTGACCCCGGAGATCGCCCGCGTGGCGCTCGAGCAGATTCCGATTCGTGTGGTAATGCCGGTGACAACGTTCGGTTTCCCGCAACCCGTCACGGCGTGGGATGCGTTTTCCGCGGAGACCGGGGTTCCGGTGATCATCGACGCCGCCGGCGCGTGGGACAGTCAGCCGATCGGTGAAACCACCGCCGTCGTGTTCAGTCTGCACGCCACCAAGAACTTGAGTACCGGTGAAGGCGGGATCGTGGCCAGCGCCGATCCCGGATTCATCGAGCGCGTGCGTAACACCAGCAATTTCGGTTTCGATGCGGGCGAGGTGCGGCACATCGGCACCAATGCCAAGCTCAGCGAATACCACGCGGCGGTGGGGCTGGCGATGCTCGCGCGTTGGCAACGGCGCAAGGCGGATAAATTTAAACTATTACAGGCATACCGCGACCGCCTCGATAAACTGGGGAATCCGCCTGTCTATCAGCACGGTATGGCGCGGATCGTTCCCTCGCTGCTGGCGGTGCGCCTGCCGGAACAGTCTGACGTGGCTGCGTTGGCTGGGCGCCTGAGCGAACAAGGGGTCCTCACCCGGCAGTGGTATTACCCGCCGCTCTACCGGCATCCGGCCTTCGCCGCGCTGCCCCATGCCGGGGAACTTGCGGTCACCCGCGAAATCGCCGGTCAGATCCTGGGACTGCCGTTTCACATGGGTATCGCTCCTACGGACATGGACTACATCTGTTTCTGGCTGGACCGGTTGCGGTCGTGAGGATCGCGGTCATGCAACCTTACCTGTTTCCCTACATCGGCTATTTCCAACTGATGCGGGCAGTGGACAAATTTGTCATCCTCGACGACGTGACCTACATAACGGGCGGCTGGATCAACCGTAACCGGATACTGGTCAACGGAGAGACGCTTCTGTTCACCGTTCCGATCACCGCGGCCAGTCGAAACAAGCTGATCCAAGATTTGGAAATCGCCGATCAAAGGAACTGGCGGGATAAACTACTGAAAACAATCGCCTTGGCGTATAAAAAGGCGCCTTGCTTCGAGACCGTCTATCCGCTGCTCGAACGTATTATCCGTTATCCGAGTCGGACGCTGGTTGATTATATCGGGCACAGTCTGCTCCAGCTCCATGGTTACCTGGGGCTGAAGACCGAGCTGGTGAAGACATCCCGGGATTACCGGAATCAGGATCTCAAGGGCCAGGCGCGCATTCTCGACATCTGTCGCCGGGAAAACGCTCGCGAATATATCAACGCCCCCGGGGGGGCCGCCCTGTATTCGACCTCCGGCTTTGCGGAGGCCGGCATTAGTCTGAAGTTTCTGCAACCGCGAACGATTCGCTATCGGCAATTCGGCGATGAATTCGTCGCCTGGCTGTCCATCATCGATGTGCTAATGTTCAATCCGCTCGAACAGGTGCGGGGTTACCTGAACGAGTACGATTTAACCCCCGGCGGTGCAAGCTGATGGCCAAGGTGGTGGTGTTCGGCACGCAAGAAACAGCGGAGATCGCGCAGTATTATCTGGAAAACGATTCACCGCACCAGGTCGCGGCCTTCACGGTACACGCCGAGTATATTCGCCACCACACGTTTCATGGCCTGCCGGTGGTGGCCTTCGAGGACGTCGAACGCATCTACCCGCCCGACGATTTCCGGTTCTTCGCGCCGATGACCGGCCGTAAAATGAACACGTTGCGCGAAAACGTCTATTTGCAGGCCAAGGCCAAGGGTTATTCGTTCATCTCCTATGTCAGCTCCAAGGCCGCGGTGTTCGGGAATCCGATCGGCGAGAATTGCTTTATTCTCGAAAACAACGTGATCCAGCCGTTTGCCAGGATCGGCGATAACGTCGTACTCTGGAGTGGAAATCACATCGCTCATCATGTCGAGATAAAGGATCATGTGTTCTTCACCTCGCACGTACTGATTGCAGGACACTGTGTGGTAGAACCCCATTGCGTATTCGGTGGCAACTCCACCATCAAGGAATATCTGCACATCGCCGAGGGCACCCTGCTCGCCATGACCAGTTATCTGACCCGAGATACCGAACCGTGGGGAATTTACAAAGGCAACCCGGCGGTAAAACGCAAGATCAAAAGTATAGATTTTTATTGAGACACGCACACGCTCCGGACACAGGCGGTCTGTTTACAGCGCGGTTCACGACGCAGGGCATCGGCTCCGAACGCCTGGCGTTGCATGGGCCCGACTCGTTCCAGGAATATCTGCGCCGCGACAACGGCATCGACATCACGCTCGAACCGCTCCCTTCGGCGAAACTGGTGAGAACGGGCATGTAACGGCCGACTGTAGGGTGGGTTTCAAACCCGCCCCTACATTAATATAAAGAATTTAGAATACCCCCAGTGGGGATTCCCGGGTTTTTTCAGCGAGCCGCTGGGCTATACTAGCCGGCGACATGAAACCATCGGGGGGCGAACATGTTGAAGGGTGCGGTCAAGGACAAACAGACGGTTCTGCCGGATAGTCGCATCCTCCGCGACCTGATCGACGGCGTGCAACTGAAGGACCTGCGAAACATCGTTACCCGCAACGGCCTCACCACCGAGGTTTACCGCGACGAGTGGGCGCTGTGGGACGGCAACCCGCGGCACATGATCCATGTCACGTTCCGCGCGCACGCGATCAGCGCCTGGCATTACCATGAGCACCAGACCGACAACATCTTCGTCACCGACGGCACATTGCGGCTGGTACTGTACGACGCCCGCCCGGAATCGCCGACCCGCGGAAAGTTGAGCGTGCTCAACCTGGGCCGCGCCTGCCCGATGCTCGTGGTCATCCCGCCGAAGATCTGGCACGGTATCCAGAATCTGGAAAGCACGACGAGCGGCATGATCAACTTTTTCGACCGTCCCTACGTCTACCAGGATCCGGACGAGTGGCGGTTGCCGCTCGATACCGATCAAATCCCGTATCGTTTCTGACATGGAAGGAAGGGAGAATTTATATCAACTTTTTCCGCAAAGGCGCGGAGACGCAGAGAAAAGCGTTTTTTGGTTAAACCATGGCCTGCCTGCCCCTCCGCGCATGAGAACTCATGCAAGTTTTCCATTCGAGGCTTTATTGTTTTTATTTTACAGAAAAAATTCTTTTCTCTGCGTCCTCTAGGTTGAAATACTATTACAAACCCCACTTTCCACCGACTAGATGGTTTTAACAGGTAAAATGATTTTCTCTGCGTCTCTGCGTCTCTGCGTCAAGAATTCATACAATCTCTCTCTTCATCATTTATGAGTTTCGGCAGCGACTTTACCCTGACGCTTTTTACCGACGACCCCAAGCTGGCGGCGCGCGCCGACGCCGCGGGCGTGAACCGCATCGGTCCGGACCTCGAAATCATCGGCAAACACCGGCGCCAAGGTCATCTTAATACCCGGATCTCGGCCCATGCCGTCGAGGCCCTGGCCGCAATCCGTCCCACGCTCACGCGTGCCGACCTGTTCGTGCGCGTCAATCCGATTCATCCCGGCTCGGCGGCCGAAATTGTACGCGTGATCGGCGAAGGCGCCGCGGTCGTCATGCTGCCGATGTTCACGGCGCCGGAAGAAGTGGCCACGTTCCTGCGGCTGGTTGACGGCCGGGCGCGCACGGTGCTGTTGCTCGAAACCGCCAAGGCGGCGGCGCGGATTGACGAGATACTCGCGCTCGGCGGGTTCGACGAGATGCACATTGGCCTGAACGACCTTTATCTCAGCTCCGGCCTGCGCAGCCAGTTCGAGGTCCTGTGTTCCGACGTCCTCGA
>JACREH010000018.1 GCA_016218345.1 Gammaproteobacteria bacterium
CCCCAAGGGCACCGAGATGGTCATGCCCGGGGACAACGTCAAGCTCGTGATCACGCTCATCAACCCGATCGCCATGGAAGACGGCCTGCGCTTCGCCATTCGCGAAGGCGGCCGGACCGTGGGGGCGGGAGTGGTGGCGAAAGTAATTGAATAGTGCTGAGTGATAAGTGCCGAGTGATTAGTTGAGGAGCGCGCGAAGCGCGCATCAAAAACTAAGCACTTAGAACTTATAACTAATAACTGGATTTAAATATGGCAAACCAGAAAATCAGGATCCGGCTCAAGGCGTTCGATCATCGCTTGATCGACCGGTCCGCGATGGAAATCGTGGACACGGCCAAGCGCACGGGCGCGCTGGTGAAAGGCCCGATTCCGCTGCCGACCAAGATCGAGCGTTATACCGTGCTGCGCTCGCCGCATGTCGACAAGCGATCGCGCGACCAATTCGAGATCCGCACCCACAAGCGCATCATGGACATCATCGAGCCGACCGACAAGACCGTCGATGCCTTGATGAAACTGGACCTGGCCGCGGGCGTGGATGTCGAGATCAAGTTGAGCTGAGGTATACCGGACATGGCGCTAGGATTAGTGGGCAAGAAGGTCGGCATGAGCCGCGTGTTCAGCGCGGACGGTTCGGCCGTGCCGGTGACGGTGTTCGAGGTCGGTCCGAATCGCATCGCGCAGGTGAAGACCGCCGATAACGACGGTTACCGCGCCGTGCAGGTGACGATCGGCACGCGTCGCCCGAGCCGCGTGACCAAGCCGCTGGCCGGGCATTTCGCCAAGGCCAATGTCGCCGCCGGTCGCGGGCTGTGGGAATTCCGTCTCGATGCCGGCGAAGGCGACGGGTTGCAGCCCGGCGGCGAGGTCAAGGTTGATATCTTCGCTGTCGGCCAGAAGGTCGACGTGCAGGGCACATCGATCGGTAAGGGCTTTGCCGGCGTAATGAAGCGTCATCACTTCGCCGGCGGTCGTGCCAGTCACGGTAATTCGCTGTCGCACCGCGCACCGGGTTCAATCGGTCAGCGCCAGACGCCGGGCCGGGTGTTCCCCGGCAAGAAGATGGCCGGTCACATGGGCCATGCCACCTGCACCCAGCAGAATCTCGAGGTGGTGCGGGTGGATGTCGAGCGCAATCTGTTATTGATCAAGGGCGCGGTACCCGGCCCGAAGGGCGCGGACGTGTTGATCCGTCCGGCCGTGAAGTCACGCAACAAGAAAGCATAGGAACGGGACATGAAAGTCAGTCTCATCAACGAAACCAGCGGCAAGGCGCAGTCGGAGTTTGAACTCTCCGATAAGAACTTCGGCGTCGATTTCAACGAGCCGTTGGTGCATCAGGTGGTGGTCGCCTACCAAGCCGGCGGTCGCGCCGGGACGCGCGCCCAGAAGAATCGCGCCGCGGTGCGCGGCGGCGGTCGCAAGCCGTTTGCCCAGAAGGGTGGCGGCCGCGCGCGCGCCGGTACCATCCGCAGCCCGCTGTGGCGCGGCGGCGGCAAGGTGTTCCCGGCCTGCAATGCGGATTTTTCGCAGAAGGTGAACAAGAAAATGCAGCGCGCCGCTCTGCGTTCGATCCTGTCGGAGCTGGTGCGTCAGGACCGGCTAGTGGCGGTGCCGGACTTCCGGCTCGATGCCCCCAAAACCCAGACGCTCCTCGAGAAGCTCGGCAAGTTCAATGTCGCCGATGTGTTGATCGTGACCGAGGGCCTGGACCGCAATCTGTATTTGTCGGCGCGCAACCTGCACAAGGTCGCGGTCTGCGATGTCGCGAGCGTCGATCCGGTGAGCCTGATCGGCCACGAGAAGGTGGTGATGACCGTCCCGGCGCTGAAGCGCCTTGAGGAGTTGCTGGCATGAAAGAACAGCAATTATTCGATGTGATCGTGGGGCCGCACGTTTCCGAGAAGGGCACGCGCGTGGCCGACAAGAATCGCCAATTCGTGTTTGTGGTGCGGCGCGACGCCAGCAAGCCGGTGATCAAACAGGCGGTCGAAAAGATGTTCAACGTCCAGGTCGAGGCGGTATCGGTCGTGAACGTCAAGGGAAAATCCAAGCGCAGCGGCAAAACGCCGGGGCGCCGTCAGGACTGGAAGAAGGCCTATGTGAGCCTCAAGCCCGGTCAGGACATCAATTTCATCGGCGGCGAGTCCGCATAAAGGCGCGTTATGGCACTCGTTAAAGTCAAACCCACTTCCGCCGGTCGGCGCGCGCTGCTCAAGGTCACCAACCCCGACCTGCATAAGGGCGCGCCGCATGCCGCGTTGATCGAAAAGAAGGCCAAGATCGACGGGCGCAACAATTACGGACGCGTGTCGGTGCGCCATCGTGGCGGCGCGCACAAGCGCCATTACCGCGTGATCGATTTCAAGCGCGACAAGGACAACATCCCGGGAAAGATCGAGCGCCTGGAGTACGATCCCAACCGTAGCGCGCACATCGCGCTGGTGCTGTACAAGGACGGCGAGCGCCGCTACATCATCGCCCCCAAGGGCGTTGACGCCGGTGCCGAGATCGTCTCCGGTTCGGCGGTGCCGATCCGTACGGGCAATTCGCTGCCGCTGCGCAGCATCCCGGTGGGCAGCACCGTGCATTGCGTGGAACTGAAGGTAGGCCGCGGCGCGCAACTCGGGCGCTCGGCCGGCGCCGCCATCCAACTGGTCGCGCGCGAGGGCAGTTACGCGCAGTTGCGGCTGCGCTCCGGCGAGGTGCGCATGGTGCACGTCGATTGCCGCGCCACCATCGGCGAGGTCGGCAACAGCGAGCACTCGCTGCGTCAACTCGGCAAGGCCGGCGCCAAGCGCTGGCGCGGTATCCGGCCGACGGTGCGTGGCGTGGCCATGAACCCGGTCGACCATCCGCACGGCGGCGGCGAAGGCCGCACCTCCGGCGGGCGCCATCCGGTGAGCCCGTGGGGCACGCCGACCAAGGGTTACAAGACCCGTGTCAACAAGCGTACCGATGCCATGATCGTGCATCGGCGCAAGAAATAAGAGGATTTGAATCGTGCCACGTTCCGTTAAAAAAGGACCGTTTATCGACGCCCACCTGGCGGACAAGGTGGCGCGCGCCCATGCCGACGGCAGCAAGAAGCCGATCAAGAGCTGGTCGCGGCGCTCCACGATCATGCCGGATTTCATCGGCCTGACCATCGCCGTGCATAACGGCAAGCAGCACGTGCCGATCCAGATCACCGAAAACATGATCGGCCACAAGCTCGGCGAATTCGCGGCCACGCGCATCTTCAAGGGCCACTCGGCCGACAAGAAGGTCACCACCGAGGAGACCAAAGGGTGATGCAAGCCACGGCCATTTTGAGATTCACCCGGCTCTCGCCGCAGAAGGGGCGGCTCATCGCCGACCAGATCCGCGGCCTGTCGGTCGAGCGCGCGCTCGAGGTGTTGCAGTACAGCAAGCGCCGCGCCGCCAAGCCGGTCAAGAAGACGCTGGAAGCCGCGATCGCCAACGCCGAGCACAATGAGGGTGCGGACGTCGACGAGTTGAAGGTGCAGTCGATCCAGATCGACGGCGGCCCGAGCCTGAAGCGTTTCCATGCGCGCGCCAAGGGCCGCGGCGCGCGGATCTTGAAGCGCACCAGCCATATCACCATCACCGTGGGCGACAAGGCCGTGAAGAAGACCGTCGCCAAGAGGGCAAAGTAATGGGCCAGAAGATCAATCCGACCGGGTTTCGTCTCGGCATCATCAAGGACTGGAACGCGCGCTGGTACGCGGGTACCAAGCATTACGCCGCCAATCTGGCCGCCGACCTCAAGCTGCGCAACCATCTCAAGAAGAATCTGGCGCACGCCGCGGTCAGCTCGATCATCATCGAGCGTCCGACCCAGAGCATCAACATCACCGTCCATACCGCCCGTCCCGGCATCGTGATCGGCAAAAAGGGCGAGGACATCGAGAAGCTGCGCCAGGAGATGACCGCGATGGCCGGTCAGCCGGTGCACGTCACCATCGAAGAGATTCGCAAGCCGGAACTGGATTCATTGCTGGTGGCCGAGAATATCTGTCAGCAACTGGAAAAGCGCATCATGTTCCGGCGCGCCATGAAGCGCGCCGTGACCAACGCCATGCGCCTGGGCGCGTTGGGCGTGAAGGTCATGGTCGCCGGCCGCTTGAACGGTGCCGAGATCGCGCGCACCGAGTGGTACCGCGAAGGACGCGTGCCCTTGCACACGCTGCGCGCCGACATCGATTACGGCGCCGCCGAGGCTCACACCACCTACGGCGTGATCGGCGTAAAGGTATGGATCTTCAAGGGCGAGGTATTCTCGCTGGCCGAACAGGCGGCGGTTGACGCCGAGGCCGCGAAGAAGGCCATCTAGTTTTATTAAGGAAGCCTTCTCCCCGTCCCTCTCCCGCAAGCGAGCGAGGGGGAGCAGGTAAGAATCTATTTTTAAGGTTGGAATATGTTACAGCCAAAACGAACGAAGTATCGCAAGCAGATGAAGGGCCGCAACCGCGGTCTGGCGCAGGTCGGCAACAAGGTGAGCTTCGGCGAGTACGGGCTCAAGGCGACCACCCGTGGCCGGTTGACCTCGCGTCAGATCGAAGCCGCGCGGCGCGCGCTCACGCACTTCATCAAGCGCGGCGGACGCGTGTGGATCCGGGTGTTCCCGGACAAGCCCATCACCAAGAAGCCGCTCGAGGTGCGCATGGGCAAGGGCAAGGGTAACGTGGAATATTGGGTGGCGTTGGTGCAGCCCGGGCGCATTCTGTATGAAATGGAAGGCGTGACCGAGGAACATGCGCGCGATGCCTTCCGGTTGGCGGCGGCCAAGCTGCCGGTGCGCACCACCTTCGTGGCGCGGCACGTAATCTAAGGCGGGATGAGCATGAAAATCAGCGATATCAGGGCGCTCAGCCCCGAGGCCAAGGTGCAAGAGCTCACCGAGCTCAAGCGTGAACAGTTTAACCTGCGGATGCAGAAGGCGACCGGCCAACTCGCGAACAGCGCCAAGCTGCGCGTGATCAAGCGCGATATCGCCCGCCTGCTTACCGTGATGAACGAAAAGACCGGTATCGGAGCATGAGCGAACAGATCCAAGCGGCACCCACCCTGAGCGGGCGGGTAGTGAGCAGCAAGATGAACAAGACCATCACCGTGGCGGTCGAACGCCAGGTGGCGCACCCGCTATACGGCAAGTTCATCCGGCGGCGCAGCAAGCTGCACGCGCACGACGAGAACAACGAGTGCCACGAGGGCGACCTGGTGCTGATCCAGGAATGCCGGCCGTTGTCCAAGACCAAGTCCTGGCGCCTGGTGCAGGTGCTGGAAAAGGCGCCCCAGGAGTAGGCCGATGTTGGGTGGGCGCGTCCGAGCTGGTACAATCGACCGTTTTTCAGCGGGGTTTAGGCCATGATACAGATGCAAACCGTATTAAACGTGGCCGACAACAGCGGCGCGAAGATGGTGCAGTGCATCAAGGTGCTGGGCGGCTCCAAGCGCCGCTATGCCGGCATCGGCGATGTCATCAAGGTCAGCATCAAAGAGGCCATTCCGCGCGGGCGCGTGAAGAAGGGCGACGTGTATGACGCGGTAATCGTGCGCACCCGCAAGGGCGTGCGCCGCAACGACGGGTCGGTGGTGCGTTTCGACACCAACGCCGCGGTGTTGTTGAATCCGCAGCTGCAACCGGTCGGCACGCGTATCTTCGGGCCGGTGACGCGCGAGCTGCGCAGCGAGAAATTTATGAAGATTATTTCACTTGCCCCGGAAGTGCTTTGAGCCATGCGCAAGATTAAGAAAGGCGACCAGGTCGTCGTCATCACCGGCAAAGACAAGGGCAAGCGCGGCAACGTGCTGCGCGTGCTCGCCGACGATCGCGTGCTGGTCGAGAGCGTGAACATGGTCAAGCGTCACACCCGTCCGAACCCGAACCGCAATATCGCCGGCGGCATTCTGGACAAGGAGGCGCCGATCCATATTTCCAACGTCGCGTTGTTCAACGGCGCGACCGGCAAGGGCGAACGCGTCGGCCTCCGGCGGCTGGAAGACGGGCGCAAGGTGCGTTATTTCAAACGTAGCGGCGAAGTCGCCGACGTCTAATCGAGTGATTCTGTGATGGCAAGGTTACAAGAGCATTATCGGACCAAGGTTGTGCCGGAGCTTATGGCCAAGTTCGGCTATAAGAACGTCATGCAGGTGCCGCGCATCGTCAAGGTCACCATCAACATGGGTGTCGGCGAGGCGCTGGCCGACAAGAAGGTGATGGACAACGCCGTGGCCGATCTCGAGAAGATCAGCGGCCAGAAGCCGGTGGTGATACGCGCCCGCAAGTCGGTGGCGGCGTTCAAGGTGCGCGAGAACTGGCCGATCGGTTGCAAGGTGACGCTGCGCAAGACGCGCATGTACGAATTTCTGGATCGCCTGATCAGCATTTCGATTCCGCGTATCCGCGATTTCCGCGGGCTGTCGGGGCGTTCGTTCGACGGCCAGGGCAATTATTCGATGGGCGTGAAGGAGCAGATCATCTTTCCGGAAATCGATTTCGACAAGATCGACGCCCTGCGCGGCATGGACATCACCGTCACCACGACCGCCAAGACCGACGAAGAGGCGCGCGCCTTGCTGCTGGCGTACAACTTCCCGATTAGGAGTTAAGCACCGAATGGCCAAGAAATCGATGGTTTTGCGGGACGTGAAGCGCAAGTCGCTGTCGGCGAAGTACGCCAAGCGCCGCGCCGAACTCAAGGCGATCATCAGCAACATGAAACTGGACGGCGAACAGCGCCACGCCGCGCAAGTCGCGCTGCAGAAGCTGCCGCGCGATTCGAGCCGTTCGCGTATCCGCAACCGCTGCCAGTTGACCGGCCGGCCGCGCGGCTACTACCGCAAGTTCGGCCTGTCGCGCTCCAAGCTGCGCGAGGCGGTGATGCGCGGCGACGTGCCGGGCGTGGTCAAGGCCAGCTGGTAATTTACTGACAGTATTGAGTTTATAGCGATTAGTTAATAGTTATCGATAACCTAGAACTCAATACCTAGCACTGAGAACCGATTTTATGATGACCGATCCGATAGCCGATATGCTGACACGCATCCGCAACGCCCAGTTGGCGGAGAAGGTGAGCGTGCGCATGCCGGCGTCCAAGCTGCGTACCGCCATCGCCAAGGTGCTGAAGAACGAGGGTTATATCGAGGACTTCGCCGCCCACGAGGCCGATCGCAAGCCGATGTTGGAGATACGCCTCAAGTATTACGCCGGCCGGCCGGTGATCGAGCGTATCGAGCGCGTCAGCCGTCCGGGCCTGCGTATCTACCGCGCCAAGGACGAGTTTCCGAGCGTGACCGGCGGTTTGGGCGTGGTGATCGTGTCGACGTCCAAGGGCGTCATGACCGACCGCGCCGCGCGCAAGGCCGGTCTCGGCGGCGAAGTATTGTGCATCGTTTATTGATAGGTTGAGCCATGTCCAGGGTAGCCAAGGTTCCAGTGACAATTCCGGCCGGCGTCGAGGTCAAGCTCAGCGGCGCGTTGTTGAGCGTGAAAGGCCCGAAGGGCAAGCTGGAATTCACCATTCATCCGCAGGTCAAGGTGGCCCACGATGGCACACAGGTGACCGTGGGCGCGCAATCGAACGCGCCGACCGCCAGCGCGCTGTCCGGCACCACGCGCGCGCTCATCAGCAATATGGTGCTGGGCGCGTACAAGGGTTTCGAGAAGAAGCTCAACATCATCGGCGTCGGTTACCGCGCCGCGGTTGCCGGCAAGAATCTCAATCTCACGCTCGGCTATTCGCATGCCGTGGTCTATCCGATTCCGGAGGGCATCACCATCGAATGTCCGGACCAGACCAATATCGTGGTGCGCGGCGCCGACAAGCAAAAGGTCGGGCAGGTCGCGGCCGAGATCCGCTCCTATCGCGGCCCCGAGCCGTATAAGGGCAAGGGTGTGCGTTACACCGATGAACACGTGGCCCGTAAAGAGGCCAAGAAGAAATAACCATGGCTATGAATAAGACCAAGGCGCGTCTGCGCCGCGCCCATACCACCCGCAAGCGCATCGCCGAATTGCAGGCCGTGCGGTTGTGCATCTATCGCACCCCGCGCCACATCTACGCCCAGGTGATCGACGCCGGCGGCGGGCGGGTGCTGGCCGCGGCCTCGACCGTCGAGCCGGAAGTGCGCAAGGAAGTAAAGACCGGCGGCAATGTCCAGGCCGCCGCCATCATCGGTCGGCGCATCGCCGCCAAGGCCAAGGCCGCCGGCGTGACCCGGGTGGCGTTCGACCGTTCCGGTTTTAAATATCACGGCCGCATCAAGGCGCTGGCTGACGCCGCGCGTGAAGGCGGATTGGAATTCTAGGAAAGCAATCTTATGAGCGATCACAACGTCCAAGCCCGCGCCGACAACTACCGCGAGAAGCTGATCACCATCAACCGCGTCGCCAAGGTGGTGAAGGGCGGACGGGTATTCGGCTTCGCCGCGCTCACCGTGGTCGGGGACGGCGACGGCCGCATCGGCATGGGTCAGGGCAAGGCGCGCGAAGTGCCGGTGGCGGTGCAAAAGGCCATGGACGACGCGCGCCGAAACATGGTCAAGGTGAATCTCAAGCAGGGCACGCTGCACTATCCGGTGGTCGGTGAACACGGCGCCGCCAAGGTCATCATGCGCCCGGCCTCGGAAGGCACCGGCGTGATCGCCGGCGGCGCGATGCGCGCGGTGTTCGAGGTCGCGGGCGTGCAAAACGTGCTGGCCAAGTGCATCGGTTCGAGCAATCCGATCAACGTGGTGCGCGCCACCATCAAGGGGCTGTGCTCCATCAACAATCCGGCCGAGATGGCCGCCAAGCGCGGCAAAAAAGTCGAAGACATTCTGGAGAAGTAACGGAGCGCGCCATGGCCACGAAAAAACTGAAAGTTACCCTGGTGCGCAGCCCGTTCGGCACCGGCAAGGTTCACATGGCGTGCGTGCGCGGCCTGGGTCTGCGCCGCATGCATCACAGTGTCGAGTTGCAGGACACCCCGGAAGTGCGCGGCATGATCCGCAAGGTGTACTACATGGTCAAGTGCGAGGAAGTCTGACGTCATGCGCCTAAACACATTGAAACCCGCCCGCGGCAGCAAGGCCGCCCGCAAGCGCCTCGGGCGTGGCGGCGGCTCCGGTCTCGGCAAGACCAGCGGCAAGGGCCACAAGGGTCAGACCGCGCGTGCCGGCGGCTACCATAAGGTCGGCTTCGAGGGCGGTCAGATGCCGCTGCAGCGGCGCATGCCCAAGCGCGGTTTTCGGTCCGCGCTCAAGGCCGACAACGCCGAGGTGCGGCTGTCCGAATTGAACAAGATCGACGTCGCGGTGATCGATCTCGCCGCCTTGAAACAGGCGCAGATCGTCCACGAAACCGCCAAGCGCGCCAAGGTGTTCTTGTCCGGTAAGCTCGAAAAGGCGGTGGTGCTGCGCGGCGTGGCTGCTACCAAGGGCGCGGCCGCCGCGATCACTCAGGCGGGCGGCAAGGTCGAATCGTAATGGCATCGCTCGGCGCGCGCATTCCCGGCGGCACCGGTCTGTTGGGCGGCAAGCTGACGGAACTCAAGCAGCGCGTGTTGTTCGTGCTCCTCGGGCTGGTGGTATTCCGCATCGGTTCGTACATCCCGGTGCCGGGCATCAACGCCGCGGCGCTGGCCGAACTGTTCAACCAGACGCGTGGCTCGATCGTCGATCTTTTCAATATGTTCTCGGGCGGCGCGCTCGAGCGGTTTTCGCTGTTCGCGCTCGGCATCATGCCGTACATCTCGGCGTCCATCATCATGCAGTTGATGACGAACGTGATACCGACCCTCGAGCAGCTCAAGAAAGAGGGCGAGAGCGGGCGGCGCAAGATCACCCAGTACACCCGCTACGGCACGGTGGTGCTGGCCGCGGTTCAGGCGCTGGGCGTGGCGATTGCGCTCGAAAGCCAAGTGGCGCGCGGCATGCCGGTGGTGATCGATCCGGGTATCGGCTTCAAGATGGTCACGGTGATTACGCTCGTGTCCGGCACCATGTTCTTGATGTGGCTCGGCGAGCAGATGACCGAGCGCGGCATCGGCAACGGCATTTCGCTGATCATTTTCGCCGGCATCGTCGCCGGTCTGCCGCGCGCGGTCGGCGGCACCCTGGAGCTGGTGCGCACCGGTTCGTTCCAGCCGCTGTTCGCGCTGGCGCTGTTCGCCATCGCCATCGGCATCACCGCGTTCGTGGTGTTCGTCGAGCGCGGCCAGCGGCGCATCACGGTGAATTACGCCAAACGCCAGCAGGGCCGGCGGATGTTCGCCGGCCAGACCAGTCATTTGCCGCTGAAGATCAACATGTCGGGCGTGATCCCGCCGATCTTCGCGTCGAGCATTATCTTGTTTCCGGCCACTGCCGCCAGCTGGTTCAGCCAGACCGAGGGCATGGGCTGGCTGCGCGACCTGGCGACCACGCTGTCGCCGGGTCAGCCGATTTACGTGGTGTTGTACGCGAGCGCGATCATCTTTTTCTGTTTCTTTTATACCGCGCTGGTGTTCAACCCCAAGGAAACCGCCGACAATCTGCAAAAGTCGGGGGCGTTCGTGCCGGGTATCCGCCCCGGCGAGCAGACCGCGCGCTATATCGACGACGTGATGTCGCGCCTGACCCTGGCCGGGGCGCTGTACGTAACGGCGGTGTGTCTGATACCGGAGTTCATGATCGTGTACTGGAACGTGCCGTTCTACCTGGGCGGCACCTCGCTGCTCATCATCGTGGTGGTATGCATGGATTTCATGGCCCAGGTCCAGGCGCACCTGATGTCGCATCAGTACGAAAGCCTGTTGAAAAAGGCCAATCTGACCGGCGGCGGCATGGGGCTGTCCCGGTAGATTTTTATTAATTTCAGCCGCGGATGAACGCGGATGAACATGGATTAACAGCGTTGGTAGTTGGAGGTCGTTATGAAGGTCAAAGCATCGGTCAAGAAGCTCTGCCGGAACTGCAAGGTCGTGCGCCGCAAGGGCGTGGTGCGCATCATTTGCTCCGACCCGCGCCATAAGCAGCGCCAGGGTTAAGGAGCGAACACCTTGATTTTTCACGGTAAAAACCGTATCCTTTCGGGTTTTCGCGCGTCAGGCGCATTGTCGGAGATAGGCTGAGATGGCTCGTATCGCCGGGATAAATATCCCCAATCACAAGCACATCGACGTCGCGTTGACGTCGATTTACGGCATCGGCCGGCCGCGCGCCCGCCGGATCTGCACCAACGCCGGCGTGGTCGTGACCGCCAAGGTCAAGGATCTCACCGATGCCGAGGTCGAGAAGCTGCGCACCGAGGTCGCCAAGTTCACGGTCGAGGGCGATCTGCGCCGCACCGTGTCGATGAACATCAAGCGCCTCATGGACCTCGGCACCTATCGCGGCATGCGCCATCGCCGCGGTCTGCCGGTGCGCGGCCAGCGCACCAAGACCAACGCCCGCACCCGCAAAGGCCCGCGCAAGGCCGTTCGCAAGTAATTTAAGGAACCGTAATGGCAAATCCGAGCAATCCGCAACAGCCGGCCGGCGCCGTCGCCGCCAAGCCCAAGAAGCGCGTTAAAAAGAACGTCGCCGAGGGCGTGGCGCATGTCCATGCGTCGTTCAACAACACCATCATCACCATCACCGACCGCCAGGGCAATGTGCTCGCCTGGGCGACCGCCGGTGGCGCCGGCTTCAGCGGCTCGCGTAAGAGTACGCCGTTCGCCGCGCAGGTGGCGTCCGACAAGGCCGGGCGCGTCGCGCAGGAATACGGCGTGAAGGCGCTCGAGGTGCGCGTCAAGGGCCCCGGCCCGGGCCGCGATTCGGCGGTGCGTGCGCTGCACGTGCTCGGTTTCGAGATCAGCAACATCATCGATGTGACGCCGTTGCCGCACAACGGTTGCCGGCCCGCCAAGCGGCGCCGCGTCTAACTTTTTCCACGGGGATGGCGAGATATCCCGTGGCAGCCAATTAACTGAGGTCAATAGCGTGGCACGTTATACCGATTCGAAATGCCGTCAATGTCGGCGCGAGGGTGGAAAGCTTTTTCTCAAGGGCGAGAAATGCTTTTCCGACAAATGTCCGGTGGAAAAACGCGCCTATCCGCCCGGCCAGCACGGCCAGCGCAAGAGCCGCGCGTCCGATTACGGCGCGCAGCTGCGCGAGAAGCAGAAGATGCGCCGCATCTACGGCATTCTCGAGGCGCAATTCGCCAACTATTACGTCGAGGCCGACCGTCGGCGCGGTTCGACCGGCGAGAACCTGCTGAAGCTGCTGGAATCGCGCCTGGATAACGTCGTGTACCGCATGGGCTTCGGCGTCTCGCGTTCGGAGGCGCGCCAGCTGGTGCGTCACAACGGCATCTTCGTCAACAATAAACGCATCAATATCCCGTCCTACCAGGTGCGCGCCAACGATGTCATCGAGGTCGCGCCGGGCGTCAAGGAGCAATTGCGCATCAAGGCCGCGCTGGAAGCGGCCGAGCAGCGCGGGTTCCCGGAATGGCTCGACGTGGACACCAAGGGCATGAAGGGCGTGTTCAAGGCCATGCCGGAACGCAGCGATCTGCCGTCCGACCTGAACGAACACCTGGTCGTCGCGCTTTATTCGAAGTAACGCCAGCAAGCTAACGAGGATCTCAGTATGCAGAGTTCTGCCACGGAATTCCTGAAACCCCATCGCGTCAACGTCGAGGCTATCGACGCCATGCGCGCCAAGATCACCTTGGAGCCGCTCGAACGCGGTTTCGGCCACACCCTGGGGAACGCCCTGCGGAGAATCCTGCTATCGTCCATGCCCGGCTGCGCCATCGCCGAGGTCAAGATCGACGGCGTATTGCACGAGTATTCGAGCATCGAGGGCGTGCAGGAAGACGTCATTGAAATCCTCCTGAACCTGAAGGCGCTGGCGCTGCGCATGCACGGCACTCGTCAAGAGGCGGTTCTGAAGCTCAGCAAGAAGGGCCCCGGCAAGGTCACCGCCGGCGACATCACGCTCGATCACGACGTCGAGGTGGTCGACCCCAATCATCTGATCGCGACGCTCACCAAGAACGGCTCGATCTCGTTGGAGATGAAGATAATGCGCGGCCGCGGCTATCAGCCGGTTACCGCGCGCGCCGAGGAAGAGGGCCGTCCGATCGGCGTCATGCAACTGGACGCCTCGTTCAGCCCGGTACGGCGGGTGGCGTACGCGGTCGAGAACGCGCGCGTCGAGCAGCGCACCGACCTGGACAAGCTGGTGCTCGATATCGAGACCAACGGCGCGATCGACCCGGAAGAAGCGGTGCGGCGCGCGGCCAATATCCTGCAAAGCCAGATTTCGGTGTTCGTGGAGTTGAAAAGCGCCGAGACCGCGGTGACCGAGATGCCCGAGCCGCATATCAACCCGTTGTTGCTGCGGCCGGTCGACGATCTGGAGCTCACCGTGCGTTCCGCCAACTGCCTGAAGGCCGAGAACATCTTTTACATCGGCGACCTGGTGCAGCGCACCGAGTTCGAGCTGTTGAAGACTCCGAATCTCGGGAAGAAGTCGCTCACCGAGATCAAGGACGTGCTCGCCTCGCATCAGTTGTCGCTGGGCATGAAACTGGAAAACTGGCCGCCGGCCTCGCTCAAGGGCAAGTTGCCCGAGCAGGAATCGGCCTGAGCCGGTAACCGGAACTACAAGAACGAGGTTCAATCATGCGTCACCATAAAAGCGGTCGAAAACTGAACCGCACCAGCAGCAGCCGCGCCGCGATGTTCAAGAACATGGCGGTTTCGCTCATTCAGCACGAGCAGATCTACACCACCGTGCCCAAGGCGAAGGAACTGCGGCGCGTGGCCGAACCCCTGATCACCCTGGCGAAGATCTCGAACCTCGCCAACCGCCGGCTCGCCTTTTCGCGCCTGCGCGACCGCGACGCGGTCGGCAAGCTGTTCGACGTGCTCGGCGTGCGTTACAAGGACCGCCAGGGCGGTTATCTGCGTATTCTCAAGAGCGGCTATCGCGCCGGCGACAACGCCCCGCTGGCCCTGGTGCAGCTGGTCGATCGCTCGGCCGCGTCTGCCGAAGCGGCCGCACCGGTAGTGGAAGAAAAGGCCGCCGCCAAGAAAAAGCCGGCGGCCGCCAAGAAGCCTGCCGCTGCCAAGGCCGCCAAGACGAAAAAGGCCAAAGCCAAATAGTACGGTTTCTAGCGCTGCGCTTTACTGAAAGGCCGGGTTCTCACCCGGCCTTTTCGTTTGTATCGCCTAGCGGCGATAGATTTTATTCTCGCGGTTCCCGCACCGCAGGCGGGTTACTTTCGTTTCGGCGAAAGTAACCAAAGCCATTTTTCCCCATCGTCGCACCCCATACCAAAGCGCGAGGCGCTTTGGTATGGGGTGCCCTGCGCTCCTCGGTCAGCGAGGGGGTTTTTCGACAGTACGTCCGTGTACTGCGAAAAACGCGCGCATCCCATGCGCGCCCCTAGCGGGCCTCATCCTCGTCGACCTCCGGTGCTCGGTGCGACTCAAGGGGCGAGACCCAAACCTAAAAAACCAACCCCAACCAAATGCTTTAAGGTTTTGACGTCGGTTTTGACGTTCCCCCCTTTCCGGCGCGCCGAGCATCGGAGGCCGAGGCGGATCAGGCCCGACAGGGGCGCGTATGGGATACGCGCGTTGGCCGCAGGACAGGGACAGTCCTGTCGGCCAACCCCCGCCTCGGCCGAGAAGCGCAGGGGATTTCGCGCCGGAGGGGAGGCGCTTCTTTGGGTACTTTCTTGTCGCGACAAGAAAGTACCCCGCCGGCGGTGCGGGAACCGCAAGTATAAATTCCATCGCCGAAGGCGATGCTCGCAGGCGATAAAAATAAAATGGTAGGATGCAGCGGTGATCGCCCTGTTCACCGATTTTGGCCTGCACGACCCGTACGTCGGCCAACTGCACGCGGTCCTGGCGCAACAGGCCCCAGGGGTGCCGGTCATCGATCTGTTTCACGCCGTCCCCAATTACGACATCCGCGCCGCGGCCTATCTGCTGCCGGCCTATACCGCGCTGTTTCCGCCCGAGACGATAGTCGTGTGTGTGGTCGACCCCGGGGTGGGGAGCGCGCGCCGGGCGGTGATGGTGCGCGCCGACGGGCGCTGGTATGTCGGCCCCGATAACGGGCTGTTTCATGTCCTTGCCCAGCGGGCGGGTGCGGCCGATAGCCATGAAATTCTGTGGCGACCGGCGCAGCTGTCGGCGAGTTTCCACGGGCGCGATCTGTTCGCGCCGGTCGCGGCCACGCTGGCGCGCGGCGAAACCCCCCGGTCCGAACCGGCCGCGCTCACGCCGCCGCCCGGCGAATGGCCTGAGGATCTGGCCCAGGTCGTATATATCGACCACTACGGCAATGCCGTCACCGGCGTGCGCGCGGCGGGGGTGGATCGCAGCCGGAGAATTCGCGTGGACGGGCGGGTGCTGGCCAATGCGCGTACGTTTTCCGTTATTCCGGCGGGCCAGGCCTGCTGGTACGAGAATGCCAACGGCCTGATTGAATTCGCGGTCAATCGCGGCGACGCCGCCCAGACGCTCGGGCTGCGCCTGGGCGACAGCTTCGAAATCGAGCGTTAAAGGACCTCGGAATAAGTAATGTTGCCGTCATGCCAGCGAAAGCTGGCATCCAGTCTCGGCCTGACGGCCGATATCCTTTCAAGGCCTGGATTCCGGCTTCCGCCGGAATGACGATGTACATCAGAGGCTCAATAATCGAGGTTCAATAACCACCGCTAGCCGGTTTTTCGGCGGGGCGCGTGGTGTCGTTCGAGCGCCGGTTTCAAGAACCGCCCAGTGTACGAGGTCGGATGGGCGGAAACGTCCTCCGGTGTGCCGGTTGTCATGATCCGACCGCCGCCGTCGCCGCCTTCGGGGCCGAGATCGACGATCCAGTCGGCGGTCTTGATCACATCCAGATTGTGCTCGATCACCACCACCGTGTTGCCGTGGTCGCGCAGCCGGTGCAGCACCGCCAGCAGTTGCTTGATGTCGTGGAAGTGCAGGCCGGTGGTCGGCTCGTCGAGGATGTACAGGGTGCGGCCGGTGTCGCGCTTGGAGAGTTCGCGCGACAGCTTGATGCGCTGCGCCTCGCCGCCCGACAGCGTGGTGGCGCTCTGGCCGAGGGTGAGATAGGCGAGCCCCACGTCCAGGAGCGTGTCGAGTTTGCGCTTGATCGTCGGGATGGCGTCGAAGAACAGCGCCGCGTCCTCGACCGTCATGCCCAGCACCTCGTGGATGGTTTTGCCCTTGTAGCGGATGTCGAGCGTTTCGCGGTTGTAGCGCAGGCCCTTGCAGACGTCGCACGGCACGTAGATATCCGGCAGGAAGTGCATCTCGACCTTGATCAGGCCGTCGCCCTGGCAGGCCTCGCAGCGGCCGCCGCGCACGTTGAACGAAAATCGCCCCGGGGTGTAGCCGCGGGCGCGCGCCTCGGGGGTGGCGGCGAACAATTCGCGCAGCGGCGTGAACAGCCCGGTGTAGGTCGCCGGATTCGAGCGCGGTGTGCGGCCGATCGGGCTCTGGTCGATGTCCACGACCTTGTCGAACTGCGCCAGGCCGTCGATGCCCGCGCACGGTGCGGGCTCGAGATTGCTGCCGTACAGGTGGCGCGCCGCCGCCGCGTACAGGGTGTCGTTGATGAGCGTCGATTTTCCCGAACCGGACACGCCGGTGACGCAGGTGAGCAACCCGACCGGCAGCGCGACATCGACGTCCTTCAGGTTGTTGCCGCGCGCCTGGCGGATGACCAGTTGATTGCCGGGATCGTTCGGGGTACGCCGCGCCGGCACGGCGATTTCCTCGGCGCCGGACAGATAGCGGCCGGTGATGGAGTCCGGCTGGTTGGCGATGTCCTGCGGCCGGCCCTGGGCGACCACCCGCCCGCCGTGCACGCCGGCGCCGGGCCCGATGTCGAGCACGTGATCGGCGCTCAGGATCGCCTCCTCGTCGTGCTCGACCACGATCACGGTATTGCCGAGGTCGCGCAGCTGCCGCAGGGTTTCGAGCAGGCGGGCGTTGTCGCGCTGGTGCAGGCCGATCGACGGTTCGTCGAGCACGTACATGACCCCGACCAGGCCGGCGCCGATCTGCGAGGCCAGACGGATGCGCTGCGCCTCGCCGCCCGACAGGGTTTCGGCGGAGCGCGCCAGCGTCAGGTAATCGAGCCCGACGTTCACCAGAAATCCGAGGCGGCTCTGGATTTCCTTGACGATCTTGTCGGCGATCTCGCGGCGTTTGCCTTCGAGCCGTAGCTCCGCGAAAAACGCCAGCGCCCGCGCGGTCGACAACCCGGTGACGATGTGGATCGCCTGGTCGGCGATGAACACGTGGCGTGCCTCGGGCTTCAGGCGGCTGCCGCCGCAGGCGTCGCACGGTTGCGAGCCGAGGTACTTGGCGAGTTCGTCGCGCACCGTGCTCGATTCGGTGTCGCGGTAGCGCCGTTCCATGTTGGGCAACACGCCCTCGAAGGCATGCTTGCGTCGGTGGCGGCTGCCGCGGTCGCTGAAGTAGCTGAAGCTGATCAGCTCCTTGCCGCTGCCGTGCAGGATCACGTCGCGGACCTTCTTCGGCAATTCCTCGAACGGCGCGTCGATGTCGAATTTATAATGCTTCGCCAGGCATTCCAGCATGTTGAAATAGAAGGCGTTTCGCCGGTCCCAGCCGCGGATCGCGCCGGCCGGCAGGCTCAAGGACGGATCGCTCACCACCCGCTGCGGGTCGAAGAACTGGCGCACGCCCAGGCCGTCGCAGCTCGGGCAGGCGCCGGCCGGGTTGTTGAACGAGAACAGTCGCGGTTCGAGTTCCGGCAGACTGTAGCCGCAGTGCGGGCAGGCGTAGCGCGCCGAGAACACCTGCTCCTCGGGCGCGCGCTTGCCGGCGTCGTCGTCGTCCGGCAGCACCACCACGCGCGCCACGCCGTCGCCGAGCTTGAGCGCGGTTTCGAACGACTCCGCCAGGCGCTGTTCCTGGCCGGGGCGCACGGCGATGCGGTCGATGACCGCCTCGACGGTGTGCTTCTGGTTTTTTTCGAGCGCCGGCGCCTGATCGAGTTCCAGCACCAGGCCGTCGACGCGCGCCCGGATATAGCCCTGGGTGCGCAGGGTTTCCAGCACCTGCACGTGCTCGCCCTTGCGTTCCTGGACGATCGGCGCGAGCAGCATCAGGCGCGTACCCTCCGGCAGCGTCATGACGTGATCGACCATCTGGCTGACGGTCTGGGCGGCGAGCGCGGTGGCGTGCTCCGGGCAGCGCGGCTCGCCGACGCGCGCGAACAAGAGGCGCAGGTAATCGTAGATCTCGGTGACCGTGCCGACCGTGGAGCGCGGATTGTGCGAGGTGGATTTCTGCTCGATCGAGATCGCCGGGGACAGGCCCTCGATCAGGTCGACATCCGGCTTCTCCATGATCGACAGGAACTGGCGGGCGTAGGCCGACAGCGACTCCACGTAGCGGCGCTGGCCCTCGGCGTAGAGCGTGTCGAACGCCAGCGACGACTTGCCCGAGCCGGACAGGCCGGTGATGACGATGAACCGGTCGCGCGGCAGATCGACGTCGATGTTCTTGAGGTTGTGGGTGCGTGCGCCGCGGATGCGTATGTGGTCCATGATAATTTCTGAATAAAAGCCAACATGCTACTATACGGCCAATCCCCGCCGGCAGGCAAAAGGAAAGTCGTTTGAAACGTAACCCCATGAATTCCCTGGAGCGGCGCGCGGTTGCCTTGCTCGCCTCGATCTACGCGCTGCGCATGGCCGGGCTGTTCCTGATCCTGCCGGTGTTCGCCCTGTATGCCCAGGACCTCACGGGCCACACGCCGCTCTTGATCGGCATCGCCATCGGCGCCTACGGCCTCACCCAGGCGATCCTGCAAATCCCCTACGGCATGCTCTCCGATCACCTCGGGCGCAAGCCGGTGATCGCCGCCGGCCTGCTCATCTTCGCCATCGGCAGCATCATCGCCGCCACCGCCACCAGCATCGAGATGGTGATCGTCGGTCGCGCGGTGCAGGGTGCGGGCGCGATCGCCGCCGCGATCATGGCCATGGTCTCGGACCTGACGCGCGAGGAGCAGCGCACCAAGTCCATGGCGATTATCGGCATGACCATCGGCGCGTCGTTCGTGTTGTCGCTTATCATCGGCCCGGTGCTGGACGGCGTGATCGGCGTGCCCGGCATCTTCTGGCTGACCGGCATCCTGGCCGTGCTGGCGATCGGCGTGATCCTGTTCCTGGTGCCGACCCCGGTGCGCATCGAGCGCGACCGCTCGCGCAATCTGCGCGAGGAGTTCGCGCGCATCCTGCGCGACACCCAGCTGTTGCGCCTGGACGCCGGCGTGTTCACCCTGCACCTGGTCATGACCGCGATGTTCGTGGTGTTGCCGGGGGAGATCGTGCGCCACCTCGGGCTTCCCGCGCCCGCCCACTGGGAGCTGTACCTGCCGGTGATGCTGGCCGGCTTCGTCGCCATGCTGCCGTTCCTGATTACCGCCAACCGCAAGCGTGTCACGCGCAAGGTGCTGGCCGGGGCGGTGGCGGCGCTGATCGTGGCGCAAGGGGTGTTTTTCTTCGGCCACACCACTCACACCGGGCTGATCGCCGGCCTGTGGCTGTTCTTCGCGAGCTTCAGTCTGCTGGAGGCGATGCTGCCGTCGCTGGTCTCGCGCCTGGCGCCGGGCGAGAGCAAGGGCGCGGCGATCGGCGTCTATTCGAGCGCCCAGTTCCTCGGCGCCTTCGCCGGCGGCGCGCTCGGCGGCTATTTATCGGGCGTGTTCGGCGCGAGCGGCGTGTTCGTGCTGGCCGCGGCGGTGCTGGGTGCGTGGCTGCTGCTCATCCTCGGCATGCGCGAGCCGCGCTTCCTCGTCACCCGCGAGCTCCGCATCGGCACCCAGACCCCGGCGCAAGCCGAAAAACTCGCCAAGAAACTCGCCGCCGTCCCGGGCGTGGCCGAGGCGATCGTCATCGCCGAAGAGGGCATTGCCTATCTCAAGGTCGACACGCACGCGCTGGATGAGCGGGCGTTGAGTAAGGTTTCGGCGCTGGGGTGATGGATGCTCGGGCAGGGCGGGGCATTTCGAAATAAGGGTAGCGTCCACCATGTTTTGCGCGGTATTCTTTATCCGTATTTGTGTATATTTTTCAGAGTCCATGCCACGTTAACCGAAAGACGAGGGATCACCCATGAGCGCCACTTCGACGTCACGCAGTAAGAGCATCGACCGCTTTTATTTTTGGACAGCAATCGTTTCGTCGTTGATCATCTTTACCGGCTTCGCCCAGACCTTCTATCTCAAGGGGCTGTTCGGCACACCGGTTCTGTCGAATCTGTTGTTGGTGCATGGGCTCGTCATGACGTTCTGGTTCGCGTTGTTTATCACCCAAACCCGGCTTGTCGCCGCCGGGCGAACCGATCTGCATCGGCGCTTGGGCGTGGTCGGCGCAATGTGGGTGGTGCTGATAATAATTGTGGGCATGGCCACGGCCATCGATGCCGTGAGGCGCGGCGCCACCCCCGTGCCGGAAGTCACGCCGCTCATGTTCATGGCCATTCCGTTTTTCGACGTGGTAGTGTTCGCTGCGCTCGTGGGTGTGGCGCTTTGGTACCGGCGTCGAAGCGCTATTCACAAGCGGCTGATGCTGCTTGCCACCCTGAGCATCCTGGCGCCGGGCGTTGCCCGCCTCCCGCTGGATTTCATCAAGCAAGGGGGATTGCCGATGATCATTGTCCTGACACTGCTCCCCGTGATTATTTGCGTGGCCGTGGACACCGTCAGAAATCGTAGACTGCATCCGGCCTTTGGATGGGGCGGCGCATTCGTCATCGTGTCGTGGCCCTTGCGCCTGATGGTGGCGGGCACGGCCGCCTGGACGCAATTTGCGGCCTGGTTTGCGGCGTAAACGGGGCTTCGAATTAAAGCCCGGTAGGGTGGGCACGTTGTTTGTGCCCACGCGTTCGATTCGGAACCCGCGTGGGCAAAGTACTGTTTGCCCACCCTACGGGACTTGTTTCTCGGCTGACGCTACCGCGTGCCGACGATCACCGTCGCGGTTGAGCGCATCTGGACGGCGCCGTCGCGCAGCGACTGGCGCGCCAAGTCGAGGACCTCGGCCTGGATCTTATCCCGCGTGGCCGCGTCCGCCTGGGCGAGCCCGGCCACCACGGGCGCGGCGACGTCGTTCATGAACTCCCAGTACCGCTGCGGCGTATCGTGGACCATGTCGCTCGACACCTCTTCCTCGACGATGTCTCGAAGGCCGGCCTCGGCGAACGCCTTGCGCATGTAGCCGGCGGACGCGCAGCGGAACAGGCCCGGCGCGTCCGGCGGTGGCGCCGGCATCGCCACGTGGCGGGCGATCGTTCCCATGATGGTGGTCGCCCAGGGATTTTTCGCCGGTTCGCTCCAGACCGCGGCGCAGACCGTCGCGCCCGGCTTGGCGACGCGCGCGAATTCGCGCGCGGCGGCGGCGACGTCGGGGAAAAACATGAAGCCGAAGCGGCACAGCACGGCGTCGACGCTCGCGTCGTCGAACGGCAACACCCCCGCGTCGCACACCCGGGTCTCGACGTTGCGCAGACCGCGGCGCGCGGCGTTCTCGACCGTGACCGCCAGCATGCGCTCGGCGAGATCGGTCACCGTCACGCGACCGCGCGGCACCCGCGTCGCGGCGGTGAGCCCCGGTTCACCGGTGCCGGCGGCGATGTCGAGGACGTTCGAGTCCTCGCGCAGCTTGGCGTGCCGGATCATGGCCTCGCCGTACGGGGCCAGCCAGCCGAGCACCAGCGCGTCCCACTTCTTCCAGCCCGCGGAGAACCGGTCCCAGGTTTCGCGCTGTTGGTCGCGGATCTGGTCGAGGTTCGAGGTCGTGGGTGTTTTCG
This sequence comes from Gammaproteobacteria bacterium, assembly GCA_016218345.1. GTDB lineage: Bacteria > Pseudomonadota > Gammaproteobacteria > Acidiferrobacterales > UBA6901 > JACREH01. Next base: position 21,834 of record JACREH010000018.1, read on the forward strand.
TGTTCATGGTGGTTTCCTCTGTCTGAGTCATGCATCCGGCTGGGGAATAAGGGTTGCGTCCCCTATATTTTCGAAGGTTACCTGGCGGTTGTGACCGCGTTGAACGACGTGATGCGGGTAGTGCGCTATGACGACTCTTGCCATCCGTGGTATGGCAATCTCCTTGCCTTTTGTTCACTTTTGGGTGAGTGTACGTGTGGAAAATAAATCTGTCACCTTTTTGCCGTCGAACCCCGGCGCAGGCCGAAAAACTCGCCAAGAAACTCGCCGCCATCCCGGGCGTGGCCGAGGCCATCATCATCGCCGAGGAGGGCATCGCCTACCTCAAGGTCGATGCCGGCGCGCTGGATGAGCGGGCGTTGAATAAGTTTTCGGTCGCGTTGTGAAATGCTGAGCGCCCAGAATCCTTTTTCTTGCTTCTGACTACCGAAAGATGCGTGTGAAGAAGGCCTTCATTTCGGCCCAGGACTTTCGGTCGGCTTCGGCATCGTAGGCGACCGGCAGATTGTATTTCTTCGCGAGTGCATCGGCGTCCGGGCGGGAGAAAAGATGCTTTGTCCCGGGGTAGTCGACGAACTTGTAGTCCGCCTTTGCGGCCGCCATCTCCTGCTTGAACGTGCTGACTTGCTCCGGCGGGATCATGGCATCCTCCGCGGCGTTCAGCACGAGGATCTTCGCCTTGATCCCGCCCTTGGACGCGGGATGCTGCGTCGTCAGGTCGCCGTAGAAATTCACCACCCCGGCGATATCCACCCCCTGACGGGCCATCTCGAGCACCGTGCTGCCGCCGAATGAGTAGCCGATGGCGGCGATGCGCTTGGCGTCCACCGTGCCGTGCTTTCCCAAGACATCGCGCGCGGCGTTGAAGCGAGCCTTCATCACGGGCAGGTTGCCCCGGACCGTGCCGGAGAGTTTTCCGGCGTCGTCGGGATGCTCCACCTGCTTGCCATTGCCGTACATATCCACCGCCAGCGCGGTGTAGCCGAGCGCGGCCAGCGCGCGAGCTCGGTCGCGCACGAAGTCGCCGTGCCCCCACCAGTCGTGTATTACCAGCACGCCCGGGTGCTTGCCCTGAACGGCATCGTCGTAGGCGAGATAACCCTTGAGCACCGTGTCACCCGCCCGGTACGTTGTTTCTTCGCCTTTGACGGCGGCGAAGGTCGGCGCGACGGACAGCGCCAACACCAAACCAAGTAATAATCTGAACATGACACCCTCCTTGACTGCATGGTTGTGGAGTATCGCCCGGATGTGCCACGGACGATACAGGCAGGATGTCAGATCAGGCGATCGTGGGATGTCCGCGAACGTCCAGTTTCTTCCCGGTTTCGCTCACTGTGGTGCGCAGCGCCTTGGGAGGTAATCCGAAGCGCTTGTGGAAATTGGTGGTGAAGCGCGGTACCGACTGGTATCCGCAATCGTAGGCGATGCGGTAAACCGGATGAGACGTCTGGAGTAGCAAGGTCAGCGCCGTGCCCAGCCGCAACTCATGCAGCAATTCGCGGAAGCCGGTATTTTCAGCCTTCAGGTGGCGGCGCAGGGCGCTCTCGCTGGTGCCCAGGCGCTGGCACACCTCGCCGATTTCCCACGCGCGTGCGATGTCGGTGGCAAGCAGCGTGCGCACGCGCCGGCTCCAGCTCTCTCCCGCGAAGGCATATGCTAGCAATCGTGGATCCTGCTTGGCCAGGATAAGCAGAATCTCCAACAGGCGGTGGTCGCGCAGGTGCGGATCGCCGTTGCTGCCGAGGTAATGTTTGACCGCCTCGACCAGCGTGGCATCGTGTTCGAATTTGAGTATGCCAACCGCTTTCTGAATCGCGATAGGTTCGATCTTGTGCGCCATGCGGAGCCGTTCCAGGTCGTCATCCCGGAAGGGAATGAGCAGCGCCTTGTAATTATGACCGTGCGGATCAACCTCGTTGCGCATCGAAAAATGGGATGGCGCCGGGACGGCGATGGTGGTTCCCGCCTCGCACGTCATGGTCCCCGGCGCATCGAAGATCCGCTTGCGACCGGACAGAACCATGATAATGCACGGTTCGTAAAACGGAATCTGCCGGATGTGAACGGTGTTGTCGCAGGAGATCAGCCCGCAGTCTTTCAGCGGTGTGCGTCCTCGCGGGTTTACCAAACCCGTTTTGAGCGTTTCGACTAATGCTAAAATTTCGCTCATATCGGAACCCCGGATCAGATTCCAGTTTTTTCTAATATACTCCCACCCGTTTTCCGATGCGAACGCGACCGTCTTTCGGTGTTGCCCCCGTGGCCATGCGTGAAAAAATGGAAAAAAGAACCGATTTCAACGGCGCTCCCTCGCTTGTTGTGATTGGAGAAACAGCATACGCCCGCGCCTCCCGAGTCGGCAAGCCGCGCGGTTTTTTCCGACTTTGCATCTTTTCAGAATTATCGTTTAAGATGCCCATTCCCTTAACCGCCCCAGAGCATCGGTACATCCGACAACTCAGTACTCCGGGGCTCAACGCAGGAGAAATACCATGGCACGTGGTGTCAATAAAGTCATACTGGTCGGTCACTTAGGCAAGGATCCTGAAGTTCGTTATTCCCCCAACGGCGGCGCGGTCGCGAATATCACGCTCGCCACCAGCGAATCCTGGAAGGACAAAACCAGCGGCGAGAAGCAGGAGCGCACCGAGTGGCACCGGGTGGTGTTCTTCGGCCGTCTGGCCGAGATCGCCGGCGAATACCTGAAGAAGGGCGCGCAAATCTACGTCGAGGGCCGCCTCCAGACCCGCAAGTGGCAGGACAAGGAAGGCAAGGACCGCTACACCACCGAGATCGTCGCCAACGAGATGCAGATGCTCGGCAGCCGCGAGGGCCGCGGCGCGCCGCCGGCCGAGGCCGAGACTGAATCCGCCGGCGCCGCTGCGCCGCGTGGCGGCAACGGTGGTGGTTCCGCTCCCAAGAAGACCGCGGACGATTTTGACGACGACATTCCGTTTTGAGTGAGCGGGCGGGATTGCCCCGCCCGCGATCACGCTTAATTGTTCGTTTTTGTATCGCCTGCGGCGATAGTTTTTACTTGCGGTTCCCGCACCGCGGGCGGGGTACTTAGACTCAGACCCTCCCTGGTCTTCGCCCTGACGGGCAGACCTTAACGCGGTCTGGCCAAATTCGCTCCCAGCGATTTTGTCTTGTCGCGACAAGAAAGTACCCAAAGAAGCGCCTCCCCTCCGGCGCGAATACCCCTGCGCTTCTCGACCGAGGCGGGGGTTGGCCGACAGGACTGTCCCTGTCCTGCGGCCAACGCGCGTATCCCATACGCGCCCCTATCGGGCCTGATCCGCCTCGGCCTCCGATGCTCGGCGCGCCGGAAAGGGGAAACGTCAACAGCCCAACCATCAAAACCACAACATCTAAGCCCTAATGTTTTTGGGTGTGGGGTCAGTTTTTTTGGTTCGGGTGTCGCCCCCTTGAGTCGCACCGAGCACCGGAGGGCGGCGAGGATAAGGCCCGCATGGATTTATCATGCGGGGCGCGTATGGGATACGCGCGTTTTTCGCAGTACACGGACGTACTGTCGAAAAACCCCCTCGCCGACCGAGGAGCGGAGGGCACCCCACCCTAACGCGCAAAGCGCGTTAGGGTGGGGTGCGACGATGGGGAAAAATGGCTTTGGTGACTTTCGCCGAAACGAAAGTCACTCGCACGCGCGGCGACACGCGCATGAAAAATGACATCGCCGGATGGCGATACAAAATACGAACAGCGGGCGTTGCCTACCCGGCAACGCTTACGTCGGGCAAACCAATTCCCCCAAATGCTGCGTGAGCTGCATGTTCTCCTCCCGCCCGATCGGGACATGAATGACCACCGGTACAGTCTGTTCGAAGCCCCATTTGAGCGCCGGGCCGAGTTCGTCGGCGGTGTGGATGTGCACGCCCCGGCAGCCGAACGATTCGGCGAGCTTGACCCAGTCGGGGTTGGCGAATTCGACGGCGGTGGCGCGGCCGTAGCGGTTGCGTTGTTTCCAGTCGATCAGGCCGTAGCGGCCGTCCTCCCAGACCAGCAGCACGAACGGCGCGTTGACGCGGACCGCGGTTTCCAGCTCCTGGATGTTCATGAGCGCGCCGCCGTCGCCGGCCACGGCCAGCACCTTGCGTTCCGGGTGCACCAGCTTGGCGGCGATCGCGCCGGGCAGGGCGATGCCCATGCTGGCGAAGCCGTTGGAGATGATGCAGGTGTTCGGCAGGTAGGTGGGGTAGAGGCGCGCGATCCAGATCTTGTGCGCGCCGACGTCGGAGATAAGAATGTCCTCGGGGCCGAGCGCGGCGCGTGCCTCGGCGATGACGCGCTGCGGCTTCATCGGGAACGAGGCGTCGTCGTGGAACAGGTCGATCTCGCGCTGGATGGCGCCGTGCAGCTTGTGGATCGGCCCGCTTTTCCACGGTGTCAGTTGTTCCAGGATTTGCGACAGCGCCACGCGGCAATCGCCGTTGACCTCCTGCGCCGGCATGTAATAGCTGTCGACCTCGGCCGGGGTCTGATCGATGTGCAGCACCTTGATGCGTTTTTCCGGGTTCCAGCTACGCGGGGCGTATTCGACCAGGTCGTAACCGATGCTGATCACGACGTCGGCGCGGTCGAAGCCGCAATTGATGTAGTCGCGCGCCTGCATGCCGAGCGTGCTGAGCGACAGCGGGTGGTCGTGGGGGATGACGCCCTTGCCCATGAAGGTGTGGGCCACCGGAATATTGAGGGTCTCGGCGAAGTGGATCAGGTAGCGGCTGCTGTGGCCGCGGATCACGCCGTTGCCGGCCAGGATCAGCGGATACTTCGCGGTCTTGAGCAGCGCCACGGCGGCGTCGATCTGGCTCTTGCGCGCCACGTGCGCCTTGGGGTCGGCGGGGGCGAGCGGCACGACGTCCGCCGGCACCGCCTCCAGCGCCACGTCCTCGGGCAAGTCGATGTGGGTGGCGCCGGGGCGCTCCATCTGGGCGTGGCGGAACGCCGTGCGCACCGCCTCGGCCACCGTCACCGAACGCTTGATCTGCATGTTCCATTTGGTGATCGGCTCGAACAACGACACCAGGTCGAGATATTGATGGGATTTCTTGTGGGTGCGATCGAGGCTCGCCTGGCCGGTGATGGCCACGAGCGGCGCGCGGTCGCAATCGGCGTCGGCCACGCCGGTGACCAGGTTGGTCGCGCCCGGCCCGAGCGTGGCCATGCACACCCCGGCCTTGCCGGTGAGCCGGCCGGTGACGTCGGCCATGAACGCCGCGCCCTGTTCGTGGCGGGTGATCACGAGTTCGATCCCGGCCTCGGCCATGGCCTCGATCAGCTCCATGATCTCCTCGCCGGGCAGGGTGAAAACCCGGCGCACGCCTTCGTTCTTGAGGCAGGCGACCAGGGCTTGAGCGGTGTTCATGCCGGGTACTCCATATTATTGTTCGCGATTATTGTTTGCGGCGCGCAGATGCTATCTAAACATATAGACCATCGCCCGGTTTGTCGATTCAGGGCGCCGGCATTCCCGGCGCGTGCGTCCGATCGGTCGCCGGAATCCGGCTAAGCTGTTATTTATACGGGACAAAACCCTGGAGGCCGGCACGCGGTTACGCTATCCTCCCGCGACAGGGGTGATGGATTTTGCGTATGCTCACGTCATGACCGACCGCCAACCGATCGATCCCGGGTTGTTCAGCCGGCTCATCCCGGTCAATTCGCTGAACCCCGAGAATTTTCAGGCGCTCGCCCGGATCACGCGCGTCGAAGAGCTTCCGGCCGGCGGCGTGCTGTTCCGCGAGGGCGATACCGATAATCACGCCTTGTATCTGTTGACCGGCGAGGTGACGGTGAGCTCGGACAAGTCCAGCATCACGCGCGCCATCGTCGGCGGCAGCGACAATGCGCTCTATGCGCTCTCCAATCTCCGGCCGCGCCAATACACCGCCACCGCCCGCACCCCGATCCAGTTCATCCGTCTGGATAACAGCTTGCTCGATAAAATGATCACCTGGGATCAGGCCACCGGCATCGAGGTCACCGAGTTCGGCCTGGCCGACGGCGACACCGCCTGGATGTTGAAACTGCTGCAGACGCCGGTGTTCCTGCGGCTGCCGTCGGCCAATATCAATGCGCTGTTCGAGCGCTTCGAGGAGTTGCCGATGAAGACCGGACAGATCGTCATCAAGCAGGGCGACAAGGGCGATTATTTCTACGTCATCAAGTCCGGCCGCTGCCGGGTGGTGCAAAAACCCGGCGCCGCGGCGCCCGGCGTGGTGGTCGCCGACCTCGCGGTCGGCGACGGCTTCGGCGAGGACGCGCTGCTTTCGGACGCGCCGCGCAACGCCACGGTCGCGGCCTTGACCGCCGGGTCGCTGATGCGCCTGGCCAAGCGCGATTTCGATCCGCTGTTGAAGGAGCCGCTGTTGCAACGCCTGACCCAGGTCGAGGCCGCGGCGCTGGTCGCGGCCGGCGCACTGTTGATCGATGTCCGGCTCGAAAACGAATACAAAAGACTCAGCCTGCGCGGCAGCGTGAACATCCCGCTCGTTCAGTTGCGCGCCCGCGCCGAGTCGCTCGACAAGAACCGCAAGATCGTGACCTATTGCGATACCGGCAATCGCAGTGCCGCCGCCGCGTTTCTTCTGGAGGAGCGCGGCTTCGACGCCTATGTGCTGGCGGACGGCGTCCAGGCATTGCGCGAGGTCTCGGTGGCCGATGGGCTTCATTAAATCCAGTACCGAGGTTTGACCCCCGCCTTCGCGGGGGCAGGCTCTGTGCGACGGTCGCATAAATATTTCCCTCCCCCTTTCAGGGGGAGGGCGAGGGTGGGGGTACCACGTTTGCTGTGGGCCCGCGCAATGGGCCGCACCCCCATCCCCGCCTTCCCCCTTCAAGGGGGAAGGAGGAAAAAAATTACCGCCTTCGGGCGGCAAACGGAGAGTATCGGCGCCTTTGAGACACTTACCGAATCAGCTCCGGCTTTGCTGGGGGCCAGTAACTTCGATTGCGCGAGGCGCGGTCAGACCATGACCCGGACGGTGTGCGCGCGCCTGGTACTGATTGCGCTGGTAGCGATCGGCGGCTGTGTCTGGCGCCCGCCGGCCACCCCTTGGGTGGGCGACGTGGTGCACCCCGTGCCGGTGCGGTTCCTGCTGACCTTCGACGACGGCCCGAGCGGCGCGGCCGAGGACAACCCGACCGCCTCGATCCTCGACCAGTTGGCGGCCAACCCCGTCCAGAAAGGCGTCAAGGCACTGTTTTTCGTGCAAACCCGTAACCCCGAGGGCGGCGCCAGCGGCGTCGGCCGGGAACTGCTGGGCCGCGCCCACGCCGAGGGCCATGTGCTCGGCCTGCACAGCGGCAGCGCCCGCGGCCATATCAAGCATGTCGATTTCCCGCCGCACGAGCTCGACCAATCGCTCGCCGACGGCGCCGCCGATTTGCGCGCGCTCACCGGCGCGCCGTGGTTGTTCCTGCGCCCGCCCAACTGGGCGCATAACGACGCCGTGCTGGCCGCCTACCGCGAACACCGCTTTGGCATGCTGCTCGACGACGTGCGCGCGCGCGACGGCAAGCACTGGGGGTTCAAATGGAACCCGCGCCTGCACAGCCACATCCATTCCGAGATGGCCGCGGTCGCCGAACAGATCCGCGCCGGCGAGCTGCCGGCGCTGGGCGGCGCGATCCCGGTGATCGTCACGCTCCACGACCTCAACACTGCCACCGCCGGCAACCTGCGCGAATACATGCAGGCGCTCATGGAGGGCGCGCGCCGCTCGGGGCTGCGGGTGGACGCCAAACCGTTTTTCGATTCGCGCGCCGAGGTCGAGCGGGTCGCGCGGCTGCGCGCCGACCCGGCCGCGCCGTGAGCGAGGCCGAACCCGACGAGCGATTGCTGGCGCGCGCCGTGGCCCTGCACCGGGCCGGCGATCTCGCCGGGGCCGAGCCGCTATATCGCGAGATTCTGGCGCGCGACCCGCGCCACGCCGACGCGCTGCATCTCCTCGGGCTCATCGCCCAGGCGCGCGGCGATCTGGCGGCGGCGGCCGAATGGATCGGGCACGCGCTGGCGGCGCAACCCGACAACGCCGCGTTTCATTTCAGTCTCGCCAACGTCCGGCACGAACAGAATCAACCGGAGCCGGCGATCGGGCATTATCACGCGGCGCTGCGGTGGCGCCCGGACGACGCCGACACCCACACCAACCTGGCGGCGGTGCTGGCGAGACTCGGCCGCTGGCCGGAAGCGCTCGACCGCTACCGCGCCGCCCTCGCGCTGCAACCCGACGCGCCGACCGCGCATTACAACCTCGCCACCGTGCTGAAAAAACTCGGAGACCACGCGACCGCCGCCGGGCATTTCCAGCGCGCCCTGGCGTTGCAGCCCGATTATCCCGCGGCCCTGGCCGGGCTGGGCGCGCTCTGGCAGGAGCAGGGCCGGAGGGACGCGGCGCGCGACTGTTACGCGCGCGCGTTGGTGCTCGATCCGGACAACGCCGAGGTCCATAACAGCCTCGGCACCTGGCAGCAGGAGCAGGGCGCGCTCGACCGGGCGTTCGCGTGCTACCGCGCCGCGCTCGCTTGCGATCCCGACTACGCCGAGGCGCACAACAACCTGGCCGTGCTGCTGCAAGACCAGGGCCGGCTCGACGAGGCCGCCAGCCACTTCCGGCGGGCGCTGGCGCTCGACCCGGCGTTTGCCGCGGCCCACAAGAATCTGGGCGCGCTCCTGCAGGAGCAGGGCGATACCGCGGCAGCGGTCGCCTGTTACCGCGAGGCGTTGCGGCTGGATCCGGATTTTTCCGAGGCACGTTTTAAGCTCGCCGCCCTGACTGGCCAGGAGCCGCCGCCGGCCGCGCCGGCCGACTACGTGGCCGCGCTGTTCGACGGTTATGCCGAGGATTTCGACGCCCACCTGCTGGGGACGCTGAAATACCGCACCCCCCGGCAGTTGCGCGCGGCGCTGGCCGGGCGGCTGCCGGCCGGGCCGCTGGCGGTGCTCGACCTGGGCTGCGGCACCGGCCTGAGCGGCGCGGCGTTCCGGGACCTGGCCGGGCGCCTGGTGGGCGTGGATTTGTCGGCCAAGATGCTGACCCGGGCGCGCGAGCGCGCGCTCTACGACGAGCTCATCGAGGGCGAGCTGGTGGAGGTGCTGGCGGGGCTGGACGAGCGCTTCGATGTGATCGCCGCGGCCGATGTGTTGGTGTACTTCGGCGAGTTGGCGCCGCTGTTCGCGGCGGTGACGCGCCGGCTTTCGCCGTGCGGCGTGTTCGCGTTTTCCATCGAGCAACATACGGCGGCCGGCTACGCCCTGCGTCCGACCGGACGCTACGCGCATGGCGCGGACTATGTCCGGGCACTGGCCGACGCGCAGGGTCTGGCAGTGGAATACCGGGAGCAGGCGGTGTTGCGTGTGGATCGCGGCCGGGATGTGGCCGGCGAGGTGTGGGTGTTGCGCGCGCCGGGGTAGCCGGCGGTCGGGCCCCAGGCGAAGGGCGGCGTGGCCGCCCTTCGCCTGGGTTATCGAATTAGGCCATTTCCTTGAGTGTCTTGAGCGGTTGCACCTTGACGACGTTGCGCGCCGGCTTGGCCTTGAACATGACTTCTTCCTTGGTGAACGGGTTGATGCCCTTGCGCGCCGGGGTAGCCGGCTTTTGGATCAGTTTGACCTTCATGAGGCCCATGACGTTGAAGATGCCGGGGCCGTTTCTGAGATCGCGGCGGATCAAGTTCGCGAGCTCGTCGAACACTGCGGTCACATCCTTGCGCTTGAGATTGGTCTTCTCGGCGATGTGGCTCAGGATCTCGGACTTGGAGGTGGGTTTCTTGGCAGACTTGTTCTTTAGTACCATTATGGTTGCTCCCGATGGTGAGGTGGGTGGGTGAATATCCGTAAATTAACATGAATACCGGCGTAAATAGAAGAGCCGAATGCGGATAATCCAGGTATTTTCGCGCCGGTCAAGTGGGGCGGGCCGCCGTCCATCGGCCGGTGGTGGCGGCGATGCTCGCGACGCGCGTAAGGTATCGCGGCTAAAAAAATGAAACTGATCGAGTTTCCGGTTTCGCGGTACATTAGTGGAAACTGAAATACCGCCGCCGGCGCTCGACAATTCGCCCCGATGCGGAGCAAAATATTTTTCCGGGCCGGCGTGTCGCCGGCCGAAGCGACGCTCAGGAACCGACATGGCCAAGCAAGGTCCGCGCCAACCCGCGGGTGGCTCACACAAAACCAACTCGCTCGATACGATCGTAGCCAAGGCGCGCGCCGATCAGGACGAGCGCCAGCGCGGTTATCGCGAGCTGTCGCTCAAGCTCCATCCCTGGATCTGCGGGCGCTGCCGGCGCGAGTTCACGCGCGAGAACCTGCACCTGCTCACCGTCCACCACAAGGACCACAACCACGACAACAACCCACTGGACGGCAGCAACTGGGAAAACCTCTGCATCTATTGTCACGACAACGAACACTCGCGCTACCTCGATTACTCGGCCGGCGCCGGCGCCGGTCGGACCGAGGCGACGACCGGCGCCACTCAGAAGTCGTTCGCCGGCCTTAAGGATCTGCTCAAACCCAAATCCTGACGGAGGCGGCCATGGAGTTGATCAGCAGCGCATTCCTGTCCGGCCAAACCATCCCCACGCGCCATAGCTGCGACGGCGAGGACCGCTCGCCGCCGCTCGCCTGGCGGGGCGCGCCGGCCGCGACCCGCAGTTTCGCGGTGCTGTGCGACGACCCGGACGCGCCCGGCGGCACCTGGGGCCACTGGGCGCTGTATGACCTGCCGGCGGCGTGGCAGGCGCTCCCGGAGGCCTATCCGGCCACGCCCGCGGCCGGCGCCGGCCGGCACGGTCTGAACGATTTCGGGCGCAGCGGTTACGGCGGCCCCTGCCCGCCGCGCGGCCATGGGCCGCACCAATACCATTTCCGGCTGCTGGCGCTGGACGTGGAGAGCCTGGGCCTGCCGCCGGGCGCGGATTTCCATGCGGTTGCGGAACAGGCGCGCCGGCATGCCCTGGCGCAGGCCGAATTGATCGGGGTGTACGAGCGCCGTCGATGAACGTGGCCTTGGTACGGTTTATGCCCAAAAGCGGCGCGCACGCACGCTGGCGTTCCCGCCCGGACAGGTATTAAATTCAATCATCGGTATTGCTCTGGAGGGACGTGTCATGGCAATTGCAATTACACTTAAGCAGTATCTGGCCAAGAAGGGCGTCGACTACGATCTGGTGTCGCATCCGCGCACGCCCACGACCTTGGCGGCGGCGCATGCCGCGCGGGTGCCGGACGACCGGGTCGCCAAGTCGGTGATCCTGGAAGACGAGCAGGGCTTCCTGATGGCGGTGGTGCCGGCCTGCCACCGCGTCGAACTCGGTACCCTGCATCACGCCCTGCATCGCCGTCTCGGCCTGGCGACCGAGCAGGAAGTGGTGGCGTTGTTTCAAGACTGCGAGATCGGCGCCATCCCGGCGGTCGGCACCGCCTACGGCCTGCCGGTGATCGTGGATGACAGCCTGACCGAGCGGCCCGATGTGTATTTCGAGGCCGGCGATCACCGCGAGTTGATCCACATGGACACCCGCCAGTTCAAGAAGCTACTGCCGCGCGTCAAGCACGGGCGCTTCAGTCACCGGGTCGGCGCCTAGTCGGCTTGCCCCGTTTCCCCCGGCCCGCGCCGCTATGGCGTGGGCCGGCGCGTACCCTAAAACCCCCCGTTCAGGCTATAATCCCCGGCTGTTCCCGGTTGGTTTTTCCGGTTTTGCCCCAATATTTCCGGGGTAACCGGGTTTTCGTTGGAGATACTCACATGCCGATCTACGAATACAGCTGTCAGGCCTGCGGCCACTCGCTCGAGGCGATCCAGAAGTTCAGCGACCCAGCGCTGCGCGAGTGCCCGGCCTGCCACAAGCTGGAATTGAAGAAACAGATTTCCGCCGGCGGCTTTCAGCTCAAGGGCAGCGGCTGGTACGAAACCGATTTCAAGGGCGCCAAAAAATCCGCGGCCGCCGAACCGGCCGCATGCCCGGTTTCCGATGCCGCACCCGCCAAGAAAACCGGCGGTTGCGGGGGCGGCGGTTGCGGTTGTCAATAATGAAGCCCTACTTCGCATTCGCTACGTTCGTCTTGCCATAAAAGATGAAGCCCGATCATGTCTTTGTCGGAACAAAGTTCATAGGACGAGCTGCGCTCCGTTCGTCTTGCCAAGAATGAAGCCCTACTTCGCTCCGCTCCGTTCGTCTTGTCAAAAATGAAGCCCTACTGCGCTCCGCTCCGTTCGTCTTGTCATAAGAAGGGTGGCTAGGTTGCGCCGTTATTTCATCGCCGGTCTGCTGGTGTGGGTGCCGCTCGGTATCACCGCGCTCATCATCGAGACGATGGTGAGTCTGACTTACGGTCTGCTGCTGCACCTGCCGCTGGCCATGCGTCCCGAGACCTTCTTCGGCATGCACATCCCGGCGCTCGGGGTGGTGGTCTCGGTCGTCGGCGTGTTCCTGGTGGTGCTCGCCACCGGCATGGTGGTGACTAACATCTTCGGCAAGCAACTGCTGCACCTGGGCGAGCGCATCCTCGAGCGCATCCCGCTCGTCCGGGGCGTGTACGGCGCGGTCAAGCAGGTGACCGAGACGCTGTTTTCCAGTTCCGGAAAATCGTTCCGCAAGGTCGTGCTGGTGCGTTATCCGCATGCCGGCGCCTGGTCGATCGCGTTCCTGACCGGCGTGGCCGGCGGTGAGATTCAGCGCAAGAGCGGCAAGCAACTCATCAACGTGTTCATCCCGACCACGCCCAATCCGACCTCCGGGTTCTTCCTCATGTTCCCGCGCGAGGACGTGATCGAGCTCGACATGTCCGTGGACGACGGGTTGAAGATGCTGCTCTCGGTCGGGGTGGTGGTGCCGTCTGAAACAAAGTCTCCGGCACGCGCCGCCTCCGGACCGGCGGCCTGATACCCACCCGGCGTTTCGATCGACAACAACCGGAATCTTCCATGCGCAGTCATTATTGCGGGCAACTGAATCCCGCGCTCATCGGCCAGACCGTGCGGTTGTGCGGCTGGGTAAACAGCCGGCGCGACCACGGCGGCGTGATCTTCATCGACCTGCGCGACCGCGAGGGCCTGGCGCAGATCGTGTTCGATCCCGACCAGGCCGCGGCGTTCGCCGCCGCCGAGGGCGTACGCAGCGAGTACGTGCTGCGCGTGACCGGCACGGTGCGCAAGCGCCCGGCCGGCACCGAGAACCCGCACCTTTCGAGCGGCGCGGTCGAGGTGTTGGCCGGCGAGATCGAGATTCTGAACAAGTCCGAGCCGCTGCCGTTCCAGCTGGACGAGGCCGGTGTCAACGAGGCCACGCGCCTGAAATATCGCTATCTCGACCTGCGCCGCGACGGCATGCGGCGCAATTTGCTGTTGCGCCACGCCGTGACCCGCAACCTGCGACGCTTCCTCGAGGACCGCAGCTTCGTCGAGATCGAGACGCCGGTGCTCACCAAGTCGACGCCCGAGGGCGCGCGCGACTACCTGGTGCCGAGCCGCACCCATCCCGGACATTTTTTTGCGTTGCCGCAATCGCCGCAGTTGTTCAAGCAGTTGCTCATGGTCGCCGGCTTCGAACGCTATTTTCAGGTGACCCGTTGTTTCCGCGACGAGGACCTGCGCGCCGACCGCCAACCGGAATTCACCCAACTCGACATCGAGACCTCGTTCCTGGACGAAGAGGGCGTGATGACGCTCATGGAAGAGATGATCCGCCAGACCTTCCAGACGGTGCTGAACGTCGCGCTGCCCGACCCGTTTCCGCGCATGACCTACGCCGAGGCGGTCGACCGCTTCGGCATCGACCGCCCCGATCTGCGCATCCCGCTGGAACTCACCGAGGTCGGCGATCTCATGAAGGCCGTGGACTTCAAGGTGTTCTCCGGACCGGCCAACAACCCGAACGGGCGGGTGGCGGCCTTGCGGTTGCCGAAGGGCAGCGAGTTGTCGCGCAAGGAGATCGACGATTACACCGCGTTCGTGGCGCAGTTCGGCGCCAAGGGTCTGGCCTACATCAAGGTCAACGACGCCGCCAAGGGCCGCGACGGTCTGCAATCGCCGATCCTCAAGTTCCTGCCGGACGAAGCGATCGCCGAAATCATGCGGCGCACCGGCGCTGAGAGCGGCGATCTGATCTTCTTCGGCGCCGACAGCGCCAAGGTGGTGAACGACGCGCTCGGCGCGCTGCGCTTGAAGCTCGGCCACGACTGCGGCCTGGTCGCGGCCGGCTGGCGACCGCTGTGGGTGGTGGATTTCCCGATGTTCGGCTTCGATTCCGAGGCCAAGCGCTGGCAGGCGTTGCATCATCCATTCACCGCGCCCAAGCACATGGATGCCACGGTGGCTATCGACCCGGCCAACGCGCTGTCGCGCGCCTACGACATGGTGCTGAACGGCTCGGAGATCGGCGGTGGCTCCATAAGAATCCATCGTGAAGATGTCCAGGAACAGGTGTTCGGCGTGCTCGGCATCGCCCCCGACGAGGCGCGCGCCAAGTTCGGCTTCCTGCTCGATGCCCTCAAGTTCGGGGCGCCGCCGCACGGCGGCATCGCCTTCGGGCTGGATCGGATCGTGGCGCTCATGACCGGCGCCGAGTCGATACGCGACGTGATCGCCTTCCCCAAGACTCAGCGGGCCGCCTGCCCGCTGACCGATGCGCCGAGCGTGGTGGACGATGCGCAGCTGCGCGAGTTGAACATCAAGCTGCGCAAGCCATTGGAACCGGAGAAGGCAACGGATTAGCTGCGGATGAACGCAGATGGACGCGAAAGGAAGGCAACGGCAACCCTGATTACAACCGGGTTCATCCGTGGCTGAGAAATTATATAAACGCCCCGAGTCGGTGTTGGTGGTGGTGTACGCGCGCACCGGCAAGGTGTTGTTGCTGAAGCGCGCCGACGGCCCGGACTACTGGCAATCGGTCACCGGCAGCATGCACTGGGGCGATGAGCAACCGCTTGCCACGGCGGTGCGCGAGCTGCGCGAGGAGACCGGCATAACGGTGAGCCCGCAGGCGTTGCGCGATTGGCGCACAAGCAATCGCTATGTGATTTTTCCCGAATGGCGCCACAAGTACGCGCCCGGCACCTGCGAGAACACCGAACATGTTTTTTCGCTCGAACTCCCGGAGGAGGTGGCGGTGACGCTTACCCCGGCCGAGCACACCGACTATGCCTGGGTGCCGTTGGCCGCGGCCGCCACCCGGGTATTTTCCTGGACCAACCGCCAAGCCATCGAGGCGCTCGCCGGACGCGCGCCGCGCGCCGTTTCATCCGCGTGAAGAATCCCCACAAAGGCGTGACCGGCCTCCGGCGGCTGACCAACGCCCTCGGATATTCGCTGGCCGGTTTGGCCGCCGCGTTCCGTGACGAGCAGGCCTTCCGCCAGGTGCTGCTGGCGGCGGCGGTACTCATCCCAATCGCGCTGTGGTTGCCGGTAACGCCGGCGGAAAGGGCGCTACTGATCGGCAGCGTGCTGTTGGCGGCGATCGTCGAGCTGCTCAATTCCGGCGTCGAGGCGGCGGTCGACCGGGTGTCGTTCAAGCGCCACCCGCTCGCCAAACGCGCCAAGGACATCGCCAGCGCCGCGGTGCTGCTGAGCCTGATCAACGCCGCGGCGGTGTGGTCGGTGATTCTGCTCGGTTAGTGATGCGCACGGATTGTCGATGAAGCGCATGCCCGCGAACCGGGAGACGGTGGTGCTGTTGAGCGGCCTGTGGCTGCCGCCATGGAGCCTGCATTTGCTCAAGCGCCGCCTGACGGCCTGCGGGTTCGCGGTGCGCGTGATTCATTACCGCAGCGTGCGCGCCAACCTGGCCGAGAACGCCCATGCCTTGCAGGCCCAGCTCGCGGCCCTTCCGGCCGACACCGTGCATTTCGTCGGTTACAGCCTGGGCGGCGTCTTGATCCGGGCGTTGTTCGAGCATTACCCCCGCCAGCGGCCGGGCCGGATCGTGACCCTGGCCACGCCGCACCTCGGCAGCCAGGCGGCCAGCGGCTTGGCGCGTTCCCGCTGGGGACGGACCCTGTTGGGGCGCAGCGTCGGCAACATCGTCGAAGGTGCCCCGCACGCCTGGACGCCGCCGGCGCGCGATTTCGGCAGCCTGGCCGGCACCGGCGGTCTGGGGCTCGGCCGTTGGGTGGCGCGCCTGCCGGTTCCGCACGACGGCACGGTGGCGCTCGCCGAAACCCGATTCCCGGGCGCGACCGATCGCGTCGCCCTGCCGGTGTCGCATGCCGGCATGCTGTTTTCCGACGCGGTCGCCCGCCAGATTTGCCATTTCCTCAAGACCGGGCGGTTCAGTCATTAGCTCCGCTGTCCCCGGTTGGGCCCACCCCCCCACCGATGTTAAACTTCGTCGCATCCAACCCGGCCGTGGAGCCGGAAATAATTCTGTAACGTGAAGGTGATTCCATGGCCGGTCACAGCAAATGGGCCAATATCCGCAGACACAAGGGCGCGCAGGACGCCAAGCGCGGCAAGATTTTCACCCGCCTGATCCGCGAGGTCACGGTCGCGGCGCGCATCGGCGGCGGCGACCCGGCGCACAATCCGCGGCTGCGCACCGCCATCGACAAGGCGCTGGCGCAGAACATGCCCAAGGACAACATCGAGCGCGCCATCAAGCGCGGCACCGGCGAACTCGAGGGCGCGCAATACGAGGAAATCCGCTACGAGGGCTACGCGCCGGGCGGCGTGGCGGTGCTGGTGGAATGCACCACCGACAACCGCACCCGCACGGTCGGCGAGGTGCGGCATGCGTTCGCCAAGCACGGCGGCAACCTCGGCACCGACGGGTCGGTGGCCTATCTCTTCAAGAAACTCGGGGTGTTGAGTTATGCGCCGGGCGGCAGCGAGGACAAGATCATGGAGGCCGCGCTCGAGGCCGGCGCCGACGACGTGGTGACCGATGACGACGGCGCCATCGAGGTGCTGACCGCGCCGGAGACCTTCCACGCGGTCAACGCCGCCATGACCAAGGCCGGGCTGGCGCCGCAACACGCCGAGATCGCGCAGCGCGCCGAGGTGGACGTGCGGCTCGCGGGCGAGGACGCCGACAAGGCGATGAAGCTGCTCGAAGTGCTGGAGGATCTGGACGACGTGCAGAACGTCTACACCAACGCCGACTTCCCCGCGGAGCTGGTGCAGTCGTGACGGCCGGCGGCGCTTCCGGCCGGTGGTGGTTGGTGCGCTGATGCGTAAAAACACAAGGTTGCCCTCGGCAACTGCTCCATGCGTTGCTCTACCTCCTGCATCCATGCAGTCGTCTCCCCATCCCTCTCCCGCGGGCGAGGGGGAGTCGGTGCGCTGATGCGGATTTTAGGGATTGATCCCGGTTCGCGATTCACCGGTTTCGGCGTGGTCAACATATTAAGTTCCGGCAAGATCACCTACATCGCCAGCGGCTGCGTGCGTACCAAGGGCGCGGCCGAGAGCCTGGCCGCCCGCCTCCAGGTCATCTACCAGGGCGTCAGCGAGGTCATCGCCACCTACAAACCCGAGGCGGTCGCGGTCGAAAAGGTGTTCATGGCGAAAAACGCCGATTCCGCACTCAAGCTCGGGCAGGCGCGCGCCGCCGCCATCCTGGCCGCGTCCAACCACGGCCTGGACGTGAGCGAATACACCGCCCTGCAAATCAAGCGCGCCGTGGTCGGCCGCGGCCACGCCCAGAAGGATCAGGTCAAACACATGGTGAAGGTGCTGTTGCAGTTGTCCGGCACGCCCCAGGCCGATGCCGCCGATGCCCTGGCGTGCGCGCTCTGCCACGCACACCGCGCCCACACCGAGCGCGCCGCCGGCGCGCTCGTGCGCCGGCCGCGCCGGCTGCGCGCGCTCGGCGCAGCAGTCGAGGCGGGCCGCCTCAAGGCGGCGCGATGATCGGCCGGCTGCGCGGCGTGGTGATTTCCAAATCGCCGCCGACCCTGGTGCTGGAGGTGGGCGGGGTGGGCTACGAGATCGAGGCGCCGATGTCGACGTTTTACGAACTCCCGCCGGTCGGCCAAAACGCGATCCTGCACACCCATCTGGTGGTGCGCGAGGACGCGCAGCTCTTGTACGGTTTTTCGCGCGAGTCGCAACGGCGCCTGTTCCGCGCGCTGCTCAAGGTCAACGGCGTCGGCCCGCGCGTGGCGCTGGCGGTGCTCTCGGGCCTGAGCGATCAGGAATTCCTGTGCTGTGTCGCCAACGAGGATATCGCCCGCCTGACGCGCGTGCCCGGCATCGGCCGCAAGACCGCCGAACGCCTGGTCGTGGAACTGCGCGACAAGCTCGGCGACCAGGCCAGGGCCGACCGTTCGGGCGCGCCGTCGCCGGAGGCGCCGGCCGATCCGGTGAGCGAAGCGATCAGCGCCCTGATCGCGCTCGGTTACAAGCCGCAGGAGGCGAACCGCGCGGTGCACGGCGTGGCCGGCGACGGTCTGGCCTGTGAAGAAATCATTCGCCAGGCGTTGAAGGGCATGGCACCATGAGAAAGATTGGCTTGGACAACGAGAAGGAAGCCCTATCCCTCTCCCGCCGGAGCGGGAGGCGAGGCGGGGGTATCGCGAGCGTCCGGTGGACGTTCGCGCCGTCGAGCGGGTGCGCGAGAAGTCCGCGCGCCCCGGCGGGAACAGATTTGGACAACGAGAAGGAACCCTCTCCCAGGCCTCTCCCGCTGATGCGGGAGAGGGGATTTGGACAACGTCTTTTTTATGATTGAAACCGACCGATTGGTGTCCACCCAGGCGCAGCCGGTGAGCGAGGAGGCCGGGATCGAGCGCAGCCTGCGGCCGGCGCGCATGGCCGAGTACATCGGCCAGACCCACGTCCACGAGCAGATGGAAGTGTTCATCGCCGCCGCCCGCCAGCGCGGCGAGCCGCTCGATCACGTGCTGCTGTTCGGCCCGCCCGGCCTGGGCAAGACCACGCTCGCGCATATCATCGCCAACGAGATGGGCGCCGGCCTGCGCCAGACATCGGGACCGGTGGTGGAGCGCCCCGGCGACCTGGCCGCGCTGCTCACCAATCTGCAACCGAACGACGTGCTGTTTATCGACGAGATCCATCGCTTGAGCCCGGTGGTCGAGGAAATCCTCTATCCGGCCATGGAGGATTATCAGCTTGACATCCTGATCGGCGAAGGGCCGGCGGCGCGCTCCATCAAGCTCGACCTGCCGCCGTTCACGCTGATCGGCGCCACCACCCGCGCCGGGCTGCTGACCTCGCCGTTGCGCGACCGCTTCGGCATCGTCCAGCGCCTGGAGTTTTACAGCGTCGAGGAGCTCGCCAAGATCGTTACGCGCTCGGCCGGTATCCTCGGTATCCGCGCCGAGCCGGGCGGCATCACCGCCATCGCCCGCCGCTCGCGCGCCACGCCGCGCATCGCCAACCGGCTGCTGCGGCGGGCGCGCGATTTCGCCGAGGTCAAGGGCGACGGCGTGCTGACCGCGGCGATCGCCGAGCGCGCGCTCGATCTGTTGAACGTCGACGAGAACGGCTTCGACCAGCTCGACCGCAAGCTGCTGCGCGCGGTGATCGAAAAATTCGACGGCGGGCCGGTGGGGGTGGATTCGATCGCCGCCGCGATCGGCGAGGAGCGCGGCACCATCGAGGACATCGTCGAGCCGTTCCTGATCCAGCAGGGGTTCCTGGCGCGCACCCCGCGCGGCCGGGTGGCCACGCGCGCCGCCTGGCTGCTGTTCGGCCTCAAGCCCCCGGAAGGCAAGGAACCGCAGCGCGGTTTGTTCGAAGGCGAGTAATATTTTTTGCCGCAGAGACGCAGAGAACGCAGAGAGAAGAGGGCATGAATCCTGAAACGACGATATCGCAGATTTATGGTGAAGATGCCTGGAGTGTTTTTTCTGACTGAAGAATTGCTGTTCTCTGCGTCCTCTGCGTCTCTGCGGCAAGAGTTCATATGACACCGATTTTTTCGATTTCCGTCCGCGTGTACTACGAGGATACCGACGCCGGCGGTGTGGTATATTACGCCAACTATTTGAAATTCATGGAGCGCGCCCGCACCGAGTGGCTGCGGGGCCTGGGTTTCGAGCAGGATGAACTTAGCCGGACCGAGGGAGTCATATTCGCCGTGCGCGCCGCGCAGGTCGAGTACCTCAAGCCGGCGCGCTTCAACGATGCCTTGGAGGTGACAGTGGAGTTGGCCCGACGCGGCGCCGCCAGTATTAACTTCAAACAAGAAGTGCGG
>JACREH010000115.1 GCA_016218345.1 Gammaproteobacteria bacterium
GCCCTTGCCGACGTCGCCGTAGCCGAGCACCACGCAGATCTTGCCGGCGATCATCACGTCGGTGGCGCGCTTGATGCCGTCGATCAGCGACTCGCGGCAGCCGTACAGATTGTCGAACTTCGACTTGGTGACCGAGTCGTTGACGTTGAACGCCGGGAACGGCAGCCGGCCTTCCTTTTCCATTTGATAGAGACGGTGCACGCCGGTGGTGGTCTCCTCGGTGACGCCGCGGATGTTCTTGAGGATAGCCGAGTACCAGCCGGGCTTGGTCTCCAGGCGTTTCTTGATCGCGGCGAACAGCACGCGTTCCTCCTCGCAGGTCGGCTTGCCGATGAGCGATGCATCCTTTTCGGCGCGCGCCCCGAGCACGATCAACAGCGTGGCGTCGCCGCCGTCGTCGAGGATCATGTTGGGGGTGCCGCCATCGGCCCATTCGAAAATCTTGTGGGTGTAGTCCCAGTACTCTTCCAGGGTCTCGCCCTTGTAGGCGAACACCGGCGTGCCGCTGGCGGCGATGGCGCTGGCGGCGTGGTCCTGGGTGGAGAAGATATTGCACGACGCCCAGCGGATGTCGGCGCCGAGCGCCCTCAGGGTCTCGATCAGCACCGCGGTCTGGATGGTCATGTGCAACGAGCCGGCGATGCGCGCGCCCTGCAGAGGCTTGGCGGCGGCGAACTCCTCGCGCAGCGCCATCAGCCCGGGCATCTCGGTCTCGGCGATCTGGATTTCCTTGCGGCCCCAGTCGGCGAGCGCGATGTCGGCGACCTTGTAGTCGGTGAATTTCGGAGTAGCGACAGCGTTCATAACCAATGCTCCTCGATCAATCTTAAAAAGATTTCCACCGGCTCCCCCTCTCCCGTTGGGAGAGGGCAGGGGTGAGGGCTACGGGAAAAGGAAGCCCTCACCCTCATTCCCTCTCCCGCTGAAGCGGGAGAGGGAGGCGAGCCGTTGCGCGCTGCGCGCGCACTTCGTTTGATCGAGCGCCGTTGGTTTAACCGACGTCTCTCCGAGCCTGGCAGGTCGAGCCTGTCGCAACGCCCCTCGGAGAGCCACGCCTCGCCGCGAATGCGGCGACCGTAGAAAAGGTTACGCGCGCACCGCCGCGCGCGCCTTGC
The DNA here is from genome assembly GCA_016218345.1 of Gammaproteobacteria bacterium. Lineage (GTDB taxonomy): Bacteria > Pseudomonadota > Gammaproteobacteria > Acidiferrobacterales > UBA6901 > JACREH01. The sequence continues at coordinate 1,116 of JACREH010000115.1, forward strand.
CGCCGCCGGCGGCGTGCAGGGCCGCGGCCTTGTCGGTGCGTTCCCAGCTGAAGCCGGCCTCGGTGCGCCCGAAGTGGCCGTAGGCCGCGGTCGCGAGATACACCGGCCGCAGCAGGTCGAGCATCTGGATGATGCCCTTGGGGCGCAGGTCGAACAGCTCGCGCACCAGCTCCACGATCCTGGCGTCGGCGACGTGCCCGGTGCCGAAGGTGTCGACATGGATCGACACCGGTTTGGCGACGCCGATGGCATAGGCGATCTGGATCTCGCAGCGGTCGGCGAGACCGGCGGCCACGATGTTCTTGGCGACGTAGCGCCCGGCGTAGGCCGCCGAGCGATCGACCTTGGACGGATCCTTGCCGGAGAACGCACCGCCGCCGTGGCGCGCCATGCCGCCGTAGGTATCGACGATGATCTTTCGTCCGGTCAGGCCGGCGTCGCCGACCGGGCCGCCGATCTCGAAGCTGCCGGTCGGGTTGATGAGATACTTGGTGTCCTTGTCGAGCCATTCCTTGGGCAGCACCGGTTTGACGATCTCCTCGATAACCGCTTCCTCGAGATCCTTGTGCTTGATGCCCGGGGCATGCTGGGTCGAGAGCACCACGGCATCGATACCGGCCGGCCTATGGTCGACGTATTTCACGGTGACCTGCGATTTGGCGTCCGGGCGCAGCCAGGCGAGTTGGCCGCTCTTGCGCACCTCGGCCTGGCGCTTCACCAGCCGGTGGGCGAGGGTGATCGGCATCGGCATGAGCACGTCGGTTTCATTGGTGGCGTAACCGAACATCAGGCCCTGGTCGCCGGCGCCCTGTTCGAGTTCCTGCCCCTTGCCCGTATCTACCCCCGCGGCGATGTCCGGCGATTGCCGGCCGATCGCGGTCAGCACCGTGCAGGTCTCGCTGTCGAAGCCCATCTCGGCGGTGTAGCCGATGTGCCGGATCACGTCGCGCGCGGTCTTGTCGAAGTCGATCGCGGCGCTGGTGGTGATCTCGCCGGCCAGCATCACCAGGTTGTTTTTGACCAGCGTCTCGCAGGCGACGCGCGCGGTCTTGTCCTGGGCCAGGATGGCGTCCAGAACGGCGTCGGAGATTTGGTCACAGACCTTGTCGGGGTGGCCTTCCGACACCGACTCGGAGGTAAACAGATAGCTGCTGGCCATGGCGATTCCGCAATGTAAAGTATGGATAGGCGCGAAGTTTAGCAAGGTTGGGGTAATTTATGGAGTATCGGCCGGCGGATCGCGGGAGCGGCTCTCCATCCCGGCCGGCGCGATAGTGGTCGTTTTTGGCGTCCGGCCGCGGTTTTTCAGTAGTTTCGCCGCGACTTAAGGCATATTATTTCGGGGCCATGGAATCCCCGCTCGTTCAGCCGCACGCCACACCGGCCGCGCCCACCCACCGGCCGGCGCCCCCGGTCCAACCGCCGCGCTCGCTTACGCGCGCCGCCGGCCGGGCGATCGGCGATTACGCCATGATCCGTCCCGGCGACCGATTGCTGCTCGGGCTGTCCGGCGGCAAGGATTCCTTAAGCCTGTTGCATGTGCTGCTGGCGTTGCGGCACAAGGCGCCGGTGCCGTTCGCACTGGCCGCGGCCACCGTCGACCCGTGCATCGACGGCTACGACCCGGTCTATCTCAAGCGCTACGTCGCCGGCCTCGGCCTGCCGTTCTTTTATGAGCGTCAGACGATCGCGGCGCGCGCCCTCGACACCATGCGCGGCGACTCGTTTTGCGCCTATTGCGCGCGCATGCGCCGGGGCATTCTGTACGCGACCGCGCGCCGCGAGGGTTACAATGTGCTGGTGTTGGCCCAGCACCTCGACGACCTGGCCGAGTCGTTTCTGATGCGCGCGTTCCACAACGGCAATCTCGCCACCATGCAGGCCCATTACGTCGTCGACGCCGGCGATCTGCGCGTGATCCGGCCGTTCCTCTACGTACGCGAGCGCCAGACCGCCGAGTTCGCGCGGCGCGCCGGCTTGCCGGTGGTGCAGGACAATTGCCCGGCGTGTTTTCGCGTGCCCACCCAGCGTCTGCACGTGAAACAGCTGTTGGCGAGGGAGGAAAGTGGCCACAAACGGCTGTTCGCCAACTTGCTGGCGGCGATGCGGCCGCTGTTGGGCAATATTCCAGAATAAATTATCCACTTCACCAATGGAATATTCCTTTTGAGTTCCGTCATTTCCCACCTTTCGGCATTTTCGGAAATAATGACCAAGCATTATGTTAAATTTTCGTGTTACCTCGGTAAATTCAGGGTTCTGTGGGAAATATCGGCCTATTTTTTAGCAAATCATCGGCTTTATCGGACACATAACCCCACCAATTGCCGATTTCCGGGCGCCATGGCGACATGACCCCAGGCAAGTCGGCGCGCGATTTCTTGTCTCCCCGTTACTGGCCGACCTGGCTGATGTTGGGCGTGTTGTGGCCATTCAGCCTGCTGCCCATGTGGGTCGTGTGGCTGCTCGGCCAGGCGCTCGGCACGGTGCTGTATCTGCTGCATGCGCGCGGCCGGCGCATTGCGCGCCGCAATCTGGCGCTGTGTTTTCCGGCGCTGCCGGCCGCGGCGCGCGCGCGCCTGCTGCGGCGCCATTACCGCGCGCTCGGCCAGGCGGTGATGGGCGTGAGTTTCAGCTGGTGGGGTTCGGCCCGTCGTCAGCAAAAGCTGGTGCGGATACGCGCGCGCGAAAGTTACGATCAGGCGCTGGCCGCCGGCCGGCCGGTGATCTTGCTGGCGCCGCATTTTTTGGCGATGGAACTCGGCGGGATGCGCCTGGCGCAGGAGCGGCCGATGATCTCGATGTACAAACAGGCGAGCAACGCGCTCATCGATTGGCTGATGCGCCGCCGCCGGCTGCGTTACGGCGGACTGCTGGTCGAGCGCGATGCGCCGTTGCGGCCGCTGATCCGGCAGCTGCGCGCGGGCGAACCGTTTTATTATTTGCCCGATCAGAATCCGGGCGAGGCCGCGCATGTGTTCGCCCCGTTCTTCGGCGTTCCGGCCGCCACCGTCACCGCTCTGGCGCGCATCGCCCGGCTCGCCGACGCGGTGGTGATCCCGTGTTTCACCCGGCAGCTGCCCTACGGCCGCGGTTATGAAGTCTATTTCAAACCGCCGCTCGCCGACTTCCCGAGCGGCGACGAACTCGCCGACGCCACGCGCATGAACCAGGCGATCGAGGAAGGGGTGCGGGAGATGCCGGAGCAATACCTGTGGACCTACAAACGCTTCAAGCACCGGCCAAGCGGCGAGCCTTCGCTGTATGGCTAGCGCGGCGCATACATCCGGCTGGTTGCACCCACGCTACTGGCCGAGTTGGCTGGGGCTGGGCGTGCTGCGCATCGCGGCGTTGTTGCCGTTGCCGCTCAGCTGGTTGTTGGGCAGCGCGCTCGGCCAAATACTTTATTACCTGCACGGTCCGCGCCGGCGTATCGCACGGCGCAACATCGCCGCGTGTTTTCCGGCGCTCGACGCCGCCGCCCAGCGCCGGCTGGCGCGCGGCCATTTTCGCGCGCTCGGCGCGGCCTCGCTCACGCCCGGCATCGGCTGGTGGGCCTCCGATGAGCGGCTGCGGCGGTTGATACGCTATCGCAATCGCGATTTGCTCGATGCGGCGCTGACCGGCAAGCGCCCGGTGATCCTGCTCGCCCCGCATTTCATCGGTCTCGAGATGGGCGGCATGCGAATCTCCCAGGATTATGCGGTGGTGAGCATGTACAAGCGCGCCAAGAACGCCTTGTTCGACCGCTACATGCGCCGCGGGCGCGAGCGCTACGGCGTGGTGATGGTGGAACGCAATGCCGAATTGCGGCCGATGATCCGGCTGCTGCGCGCCGGCCGGTTGTTTTACTATCTGCCCGACCAGGATCCCGGCCGGCGCGGCAGCGTGTTCGCCCCGTTCTTCGGCATCCCCACCGCTACCGTCACCGCCCTGGCGCGCATCGCCAAGCTCGCCGACGCGGCGGTGATCCCGTGCTTTACCAGGCAGCTCCCCTACGGACGCGGCTATGAAATCATTTTTCACCCGCCGCTCGCCGACTTCCCGAGCGGCGACGAACTCGCCGACGCCACGCGCATGAACCAGGCGATCGAGGAAGGGGTGCGGGAGATGCCGGCGCAATACTTCTGGGTGCACAAGCGCTTCAAGACCCGCCCGGAAAACGCGCCGGCGTTTTATTAGGGAACCGCCGATCAAGGCCGAGGTTCCCGTCCGGACGCTACCCGCGCCACCCCTTTTTATGCTAGATAGACGTCCATGAACGACAAAACCCGCACCCTGCCGAAACCCATCGAGTCGTTTGCCACGCCGTCCAATCTGCTGTCACGCGAGTCGTGGAAGATCTTCCAGATCATGGCCGAGTTCGTGGAGGGTTTCGAGCGCCTCGATCAGATCCGGCCGTCGGTGAGCATGTTCGGCTCGGCGCGCACCCAGCCCGGCCACCCGCACTACCTTCTGGCGCAGGACATCGCCCGGCTATTGTCGGACGCCGGCTTCGCGGTGGTGAGCGGTGGCGGCCCGGGTATCATGGAGGCGGCCAACAAGGGGGCGTTTCACGGCAAGTCGCCGAGCGTCGGGCTCAACATCAGTCTGCCGCACGAGCAGGTGGCCAATCCCTATCAAGACATCAGCCTGAACTTCAGGCACTTCTTCTCGCGCAAGGTAATGTTCGTGAAATACGCCACCGCCTACGTGGTGCTGCCGGGCGGATTCGGCACGCTCGACGAGCTGGTCGAACTTCTGACGCTGGTGCAAACCGGCAAGAGCCGGCGCATACCTATTATTATGGTTGGCACGTCGTTCTGGAGCGGTTGGCTGGCCTGGCTCAGGGACTGCTTGATCCCGCAGGGCATGATCGACGCCGCCGACCTCGAACTGATGCGGGTGTGCGACGAGCCGCGCGCGGTGCTCGACACGATCTTCCGCTATTACGAGAAGCGCGGGTTCGCCCCGTCCGAACAGGAACAGGAAATACAGCATTACCTTTAAACTCGTTTGTGCTCCGGCCGGAACCGACCCATGACCCAGGTAAACACAGTGGTAAAAACCTTCGATGTCGCACGCGGCTGGGAATGGCTGCGTGCCGGCCTGCGGCTGTTCGGCAAGGCGCCGGCGCTGTGGCTGGCGATCGCGCTGTTCTATCTGGCGATCGGATTTTTATTCAACCTGTTGCCGTTCGTGGGCCGGCTGGTGATGGTGTTGCTGACACCGTTGTTCGCGGCCGGCGCGTTCGCGGCGGCGGCGGAAACGGATCAGGCGCCGCCGGCCGCACCGCTGTTCGGGCCGGGCGAGTCGCCGGCGGTGCGCGCCGGCAAGGTTTTGGAGCTTCTCAAACAGGCCGCGGCGCGTTTGTTCAGCGGCTTCAACGACCTCGACCGGGCGTTGCCCGCGATGATCGTCGGGGCGCTGGCCCTGGGCGGCGTGGTGACCATCCAAATCCTGGTGCAGGTACTCAAGGTCGGCACCCACACGGTCAGCGTGCTGTTCGGCGGCGCGGTGAGTGTCATCGCGCTGCTGCCGTCGCTGGCCGGATTGATCGCGGTGGTGGCGATCGAGATCGCGTTTGCCATGGCGCTGGTCTATGCGATTCCGTTGATCGTGTTCCAGAACGAAACGCCGCTCGCCGCCCTGCGGCGCAGTTTTTTCGCGAGCCTGGTGAACGCCCGGCCGCTCATGGCGTTCGGCGGGGTGTTCCTGCTCGGCTACCTCGCCGTGCAGGGGTTGTTCGGCCTGATCGGCGGTCTCGGTTATCTCGGCTATTTCGCGCTGGGCGCGGCGCTGCTGCCGGTGTTGGTCGCGGGCGTGTATTCCAGCTACCGCGACCTGCACGCCACACCCTGAGCGGACATGTCCGCGACCGTGCGCCTGTATTACGGTGAGGCGCTGGCGCGTTACGGCTTCGGTCACGGCCACCCGTTCGGCGCCGACCGGCTGGCGGCGTTCTGGGCCGAAGCCCAACGGCAAGGCCTCGACCGGCGGGTGCAGATCGCCGCACCGGTGTCGGCGACCGAAACCGAGTTGGCGCGGTTTCACACCCGTGAGTATATCGCCCGCGTCCAACGCCAATCCGCGAACGGCACGGGGTTCCTGGACTACGGCGATACCCCGGCGTTCCCTGGCGTGTACGAGGCGGCGTGTTACGTTGTCGGCAGCACGCTCGACGCCGTGGCGGCGGCAGCGAACGGAAGCGCACCGCGCAGCTTCGTGCCGATCGCCGGCCTGCACCACGCCCGGCGCGATTCGGCCGCCGGCTTTTGCGTGTTCAACGACATCGGCGTGGCCATCGAAACGCTGCGCCGCGTGCACGGCATCCGGCGCATCGCCTATGTCGACATCGACGCCCATCACGGCGACGGCGTGTTCTACGCCTTCGAGGACGATCCCGATCTGATCTTCGCCGACCTGCACGAGGACGGTCGCTATCTCTATCCCGGCAGCGGCGCGGCCGACGAGACCGGTCGCGGTGCGGCGCGCGGCACGAAACTGAACATCCCCATGCCGCCGGGCGCGGACGACGCGGCCTTCCTGAAGGAGTGGCCGCGCGTCGAGGAGTTCGTGCGCGCCGCCCGGCCCGAGATCGTGCTGCTGCAGGCCGGCGCCGACAGCCTGGCCGGCGATCCGATCACCCAGTTGTGCTACAGCCCGGCGGCGCATGCCCATGCCGCCGGCGCGCTCGCCCGGCTCGCCGACGAACTGTGTCACGGCCGGATCGTCGCGCTCGGCGGCGGCGGGTACAATCGCGCCAACCTGGCGCGCGCCTGGACCGCGGTGGTCGAGGCGTTGTTGGATGCGTAAACGTCGCCCGCGCCGACCGGCTCGCCTTGCACCGTCGTGACGGCCTTGTACAATGCGCAGCGGTCGGCACCCGCCATTTTTAAGGAATCCGTTTGAAGGCACACCTCATCGAGTTGGTCAGCCAGGCAGTCGCGCGCCTGCGGTCCGAGGGCGTGCTGGCGCCGGAGGCGACCGCGCAGGTCGCGATCGAACGGGCGCGCAACAAGGAGCATGGCGACTTCGCCTGCAACATCGCCTTGGGGTTGGCGCGGATTGCCAAGGTAAAGCCGCGCGCGCTCGCCGAAAAGATCGCCGCGGCGCTGCCGGCCTCGCAACAGGTCGGCAAGGTCGAGATCGCCGGGCCGGGATTCATCAATTTTTTTCTGACCCCGGCCGCCTATCACGCCGTGGTGCACACGATTCAGAATAGCAAAGACCGTTACGGCCACTCCGAGTTGGGCGGCGGCAGGCAAATTCACATGGAGTTCGTCTCGGCCAATCCGAACGGCCCGCTGCACGTCGGCCACGGGCGTGGCGCGGCCTACGGCGATTCGCTGGCGCGGCTGTTGGATGCCGCCGGCTATCGGGTACACCGCGAGTATTACATCAACGACGCCGGCCGGCAGATGGACATTCTGGCGTTGAGCGTGTGGCTGCGCTACCTGGAACTGTGCGGCGAACAATTCGAGTTTCCGTCGAACGGCTACCGCGGCGATTACGTGTACGACATCGGCGCGACCCTGCACCGCGAGCACGGCCGGCGCCTGCACCGCAGCGTCGAGGATCTGTTCGTCGGTCTGGCACATGCCCACGACCCGGCGCACGACGAGGAGGCGCACCTGGACGCGCTGATCGCACGCATGCGCGCGTTGCTGGGCGCGGACGATTACCGGCGCGTGCACGGCCTGGGGCTCGCGGCCATGCTCGTCAACATCCGCCGGGACCTGGAGGAATTCGGCGTCCGCTACGACGAGTGGTATCCGGAGTCCCGGCTGATCGAATCCGGTGCGGTCGAGCGGGCGCTGGCGCTGCTGGCGGCGCGCGGGTTTTTATATGAGAAGGACGGCGCCCGCTGGTTCGCGGCCACGCGCTTCGGCGACGAGAAGGACCGGGTGGTGGTGCGCGAGAACGGCGCCATCACCTATTTCGCCAGCGACATCGCCTATCATCTCGCCAAGTTCGAGCGCGGCTTCGACCGCGCCATCGACATCTGGGGCTCTGACCATCACGGCTACGTGGCGCGCGTCAAGGCGGCGCTCGCCGCCATGGATCGCGACCCGGACGCGCTCACGGTGTTATTGGTGCAGTTCGCGGTGTTGTTCCGCAGCGGCCAGAAGCAGCAGATGTCGACGCGCAGCGGCGAATTCGTGACGCTGCGCGAACTGCGCGCCGAGGTCGGCAACGACGCCGCCCGGTTTTTTTACGTGCTGCGCAAGAGCGAGGCGCACATGGACTTCGATCTCGACCTGGCAAAGTCGCAGTCGACCGACAACCCGGTGTATTACATCCAGTACGCCCATGCCCGCATCCACAGTGTGTTCCGGCAGTTGCAGGAGCGCGGTTTGAGTCGCGCGACCGACCCGGGGCGCGTGGATTTGAACCGCCTCACCGAAACCCACGAGACCGAACTGCTGGCGCGCCTGGCGCAATACCCGGAGGCGGTCGAACTGGCGGCCGGCGACTACGCGCCCCATCAACTGGCCTACTATCTGCGCGACCTGGCCAACGATCTGCATACCTATTACAACGCCCACGAGTTTCTGCTCAAGGACGACGCCGCGCTGCGCGACGCGCGCCTGACGCTGATCGACGCCACCCGCCAGGTGCTGGCCAACGGCCTGACGTTGCTGGGTGTGTCGGCGCCGGAAAGCATGTAGAGTTCTGACATGGCGCGTAACCTCCGCAAAGCCGCCGCCCGTCCGGCCCGCCGCCGCGGCGTGCCGGGCTGGCTGATGCTGGTCATCGGGCTCGGTCTGGGTATCGGGCTCACTTGGGGAGCGAATCGTTATCTCCAGAGCAGCGACCGGCCGTTGAGCGGCCTGCGCACGCTGCTGGCCAGCAAACCGGAACCCGCCGAAAAACCACCGGCCAAGCCGGCGGCACCGGCGGCGTCGGCGCCCAAGCCCAAGCTCGATTTCTACACGATCCTGCCGGAGATCGAGACGGTGTTGCCGGAAAAGGCCGCCAAGCCGGCCAAGCCGGTCGCCAAACCGGAGAGCGAGACCGGCGTCAATTACCTCCTCCAGGCCGGCTCGTTCAGCAACCCCGCCGACGCCGATCAGTTGCGCGCCAAGCTCGCGCTGTCCGGCCTCGAGGCGCGCATCGAAAAGGTCGCGATCGAAGGCAAGGGCGAATTCCATCGGGTGCGCCTCGGCCCGTATGGCAGCGTCCAGGAACTGGACAACGCCGACGGCCGCCTCGCCAAGCTCGGCATCAAGGCCGTGCGCCTCAAGCTCAAAAAAGCCGGCGCCTAGGGAAGGTCTGAACAAGTCCATCCCTGGCTTGTTCAGACACGCAAAACGAAAAACGTGGTTTTCGTTTTGCTTCATTTTTCAAACACAGTGCGTGTTTGAAAAATGCCCGGCCCTCCTGGCCGGACGGGAACCTCTGACTTA
>JACREH010000019.1 GCA_016218345.1 Gammaproteobacteria bacterium
CGCACGAAGCCGTTGTGCATCCAGACGTTGACGAAGTGTTCGCCGCTGGCGGCCTCGCTCTGGGCGATTTCGTTTTCGTGGTGCGGAAACTGCAGGTCCATGCCGCCACCGTGGATATCGAAATGGTTGCCCAGGCAATGCGTGGACATGGCCGAGCATTCGATGTGCCAGCCCGGCCGCCCCGGCCCCCACGGCGAATCCCAGCTCGGCTCGCCCGGTTTGGCCACCTTCCACAACACGAAGTCGAGCGGGTCGCTCTTGGCCTCGTCGGCCTCGACGCGCGCGCCGACCAATAGATCGTCCAGCGTGCGCCCGGACAGCCGCCCGTAGTCGCTAAAGCCCCGCACCCGGTAATACACGTCGTTGTTTCCGGCTTGGTAGGCATAACCCTTGTCGATCAGTCGCGCGATCATGGCGACGATCTCGCGCATGTGCAGGGTGGCGCGCGGCTCGGCGTCCGGCGGCAGCACCCCGAGCGCGGCCAGGTCGGCGTGCATGGCCTCTATAAAGCGTCCGGTCAGGGCGTCGATGGTTTCGTGATTTTCGTTGGCGCGCTTGATGATCTTGTCGTCGATGTCGGTGATGTTACGGATATAGTTCACCTGATAACCGCGGGCGCGCAGCCAGCGCACCACCGTGTCGAACACCACCATCACCCGTGCATGGCCGATGTGGCAATAGTCGTAGACCGTCATGCCGCACACGTACATGCCCACCTTGCCGGGCTCGATCGGCGTGAAGGGCTCCTTCTTTCGAGTCAGGCTGTTGTAGATCGCGAGTGTCGTGGCCATGCTGGATTGTAAGCCGTTCATTTTTCGCTTTTCACTGTTATCTGGTTGCCGATGATCTGAAACCGATGGCGGGCGCGTTCCAGGCCGATCAACGGCAGCAACTTCACCATCTCCGGCCCGTCCAGTTCGCCGGTGAGCGCGGCGCGCAACGGCTGGAACAGATTCCTGCCCTTGATGCCGGTCGCCTGCTTGAGTGCCTCGCTCAAGGACTTGAAATCGTCGGGATGCCGCTCGATCAGGCGCAGCGCCTCGCCGAACAAACCGGCCGGGGCCTGGCGAATGGCCTCGCGCGCGGCCGCGGTCGGCGCCAACTCGTTACTGTAAACGATGCGCGCCCACTTGCGGGCATCGACCGGGAACCAGACGTTGGCGCGCACCGCCTCGACGAACGCACGGCGCGCGTCCGCCGGTACCAGGGCGTGTACGTCCGTGCCCATCCACGCCCATAGTTCCTCGTCGCTCGCCCGGTGCACGGCCTCGTGCTGCCAGTGCAGCAACTGGGTCTCGTCGAAATGCGCCGGCGCCCGTCCCAGGCGCGCAACCTCGAAGCCGGCGGCCAGCTCGTCCAGGCTCATGAAACGGTTGTCGCTGTAGGTGTGGCCGAGGCGCGCCAGATAATTGGTGATCGCCGCCGGAAAAAACCCCTGGTCGCGCAACTCGCGCACCGTGCGGCTGCCGTGGCGCTTGGCGAGCGGCGCGCCGTCCGGCCCGACCACCAGCGCGATGTGACCGTAGTCCGGCACCGGCAGGGCGAGCGCCTCGAGCAGCAGGATCTGACGCGGGGTGTTGGTCAGATGGTCCTCGCCGCGCAACGCAAAGGTCACGCCCATCAATGCGTCGTCGATCGCGTTGCTGAAAAAAAACGCCGGCGCGCCGGTCGAGCGACGGATCACGAAATCGCCGATGTCGTCGCTCGCGAAACGCTGCGGGCCGCGCACCCGGTCTTCGAACTCGACGGTCAGCGCCGCCGGCACGCGAAACCGCAGGCTCGGCAATTCGCCGGCGCGGATGCGCTCCTCGACCTGCGCCGTGGTCAACGCGCGGCAGCGCCCGGAATAGCGTGGCGGCCGGCCGGCGGCGAGCTGGGTCTTGCGCTCGATGCCCAACTGCCGATCGCTGCAAAAGCACGGATAGGCGAGGCGCTGCTGCTCGAGCAGCGAAAAATAGTGCTGATAGAGCGGGCCGCGCTGCGACTGCAGATAGGGGGCGTGTTCGCCGCCCTGGCCCTCGCCTTCCTGCCAGGCCAGACCCAGCCAATGCAGGTCCAGCATGAGCGCGGCAGTGTGATCGGCGTGGCTGCGGTCCAGGTCGGTATCCTCGATGCGCAGCAGGAATACCCCGGCCTGCCGCCGGGCGAGCAGCAGGTTGAACAGCGCGGTGCGGATATTCCCGAGGTGCAGCAGGCCGGTCGGGCTCGGCGCAAAGCGGGTCTTGAAAGGCGCGGGCGGCATGTGAGGGCGAATGGTAGCCCAAGGCCGGTCCGAACAAAACTCGCCGCCGGCCGTTGTTCTGAGCGCGTTTCTCAACGGCCGGGCAAACCTGATATATTTGCGCCGGAAACCGACCCCACCGAGGCACCCGTGCAATGATGATCCGCATCCAAACCAGCTACGGCGCCGTCCTGATCGATCTCGACAGCGAGCGCGCACCCAAGACCGTGGAAAATTTCCTCTCCTATGTGAACGAGAGCTTTTACGACGGCACGCTGTTCCACCGCGTGATCGACAACTTCATGATCCAGGGCGGCGGTTTTCTGCCGGGCATGACCCAGAAAACCACGCACGCGCCGGTCGAAAACGAGGCGCGCAACGGACTGCGCAACGAGCGCGGCACCATCGCCATGGCGCGCACCTCCGATCCGCATTCCGCCACCGCCCAGTTCTTCATCAACGTGGTCGACAACGACTTTCTCAACCACACCGCCATGACGCCGGCCGGCTGGGGGTATTGCGCGTTCGGCAAGGTGGTCGACGGCATGACCGTGGTCGATCGCATCAAGGGCGTCCCGACCTCTTCGCGCGGCGGCTACAAAGACGTGCCGATCACCGACGTCGTCATCGAAAACATCCGGCTAGCCGATTAGCCGATAACCGCACGCGCCGGCGCGCCGTGGCCACCCTGTTCATCGCCGACCTGCACCTGAGCGCGCACCGGCCGAAGATCATCGCCCTGTTCCTGGATTTTCTGCGCCACCGGGCGGCGCGCGCCGAGGCGCTCTACATCCTCGGCGACCTGTTCGAATACTGGATCGGCGACGACGCCGCCGAGCAACCCGAGAACCGGCCGGTCGTGCAGGGCCTGCGCGCGCTGACCGCGAGCGGCGTGCCGGTGTTCGTCCTGCACGGCAATCGCGATTTCCTGCTGGGCCGGACATTCGAATCCCTGACCGGCTGCCGCCTGCTCGCCGACCCGGCCCGCATCGCGCTGTACGGTGAGGACGTGCTGCTCATGCACGGCGACAGCCTGTGCACCGACGACGTCGACTATCAGAAATTTCGCCGGATGGTGCGCGACCCGGAATGGCAGCGGCAATTATTGGGAAAAAGCCTGGAGGAACGCGAACAAATCGCGCGCAACGTCCGGGAACTGAGTCAGGCAGCCATGACCGACAAGCCGCCGGAAATCATGGATGTAAACCAGGCCGCGGTCGAAAATGTAATCAGACAGCACGGCGTCCGGCATCTGATTCACGGTCATACCCACCGCCCGGCGCAACATGAATTCCCGCTGGACGGCGGAACGGTGCGCCGCACCGTGCTCGGGGATTGGTATGAGCAAGGCAGCGTTCTGCGCTGCCAGGACGGACTTTGGACGTTGGAGAGTTTCGCGTCAATCTCAAAGAAGCTCTGAATAATTCCATCCTGGAATTCTCAGAGCACGGAAAGCGAAAAACGTGCCCTGTCATAGACAAGGGCGCTTTCCTTCTTTTTCACTGGCTATCGCCAATGAAAATGGCGGCACATCCGTGTGCCGCAGGAATCTCTGAATAAGTCAGAGACTCCCTAAGACCGATGCAAAAACAAGTTTTGCCTCACCCTGCTGACCGCTCGTGCAGCGTGTAGCGGCGGTATCCCGCCGGCACCTCGAACAGGCCGTGCTCGGCGGCCACGCCGGTTCGGAAATCGATCAAATCGCGCGCCTTGCCGCTGTAAGTGGTCTGCTTCACCGGAAACCCGAAGCCCAGGTAACGCGCCGGCACAAACACGTCGTCGGCGAGCGCGCAATCGTTCTGCAGTTCCTTCGGCCGGCGCGCCGCGGTAAACGCCTGTTCGCCCGCCAGGATCTTCTGGTATTCACGCAGCGCCGCCACCGCTCCGGGCAACAGGCCGTCAGCGGCGAACACCTCCAGGCAGCGTTGCTTGTTGGTCAATAGCGTATAACGCCGCACCGGCCTGCCGGCGACCGGCGGATACGACTCGATATCGCGCTCAACCACATGTTCGAACACCGCCGGCGGCGGTAACTCGATCGCTCGGGGCGCAATCACCAGTACGGTTTTATCGGCGTGACTGACGCTATAAATCGTCCGCGCGCGGCGATCCAGCAGGATAAACCCGTCGCCTCCCTGGCCGTCGTCGATGCGCAAATATTCATCGGTCACCAGCATGCGCGTGACATAGGCTTCGCCACCGTTTTCCTGCTCGCTGAACTCCAGCAGCGTCGCGCGCGGCACCCCGGCGCAGGCCGTTAGCAACACCGTCAGCAAGCTGAATAACCCAAGGAGACCACTCGGTTTTACTATCATCTAACCTTTGCGTCTTAGCGCCTTTGATGCGCACCTTCCCTGGCGCGCCCCCTGTGGGCGCACTGGAGTGCGTCCAATTCCACTCCCGGCGGAATTGTGCGTTGAGTTTTTAAGAAAATAACCAGGCTGTTAATACCTCAACCCCAACATGATGTCCATCACATTGGTCCCGGTCGGACCGGTGTGCACCAGATCGCCGCTACTCTCCAGAAAACCGCCGGCATCGGCGCGCGCCAGGGAAAGTTCGGCGTCCAGGCCGGCGAGCGCGCCGCGCGCAGTGGTCTCGCCGTCCACCAGCGCGCCGGCGTCCGGCGTGGGACCGTCCGTGCCGTCGGTGCCGGCGGCCAGCAGCGCCACACCGGTCTCGCCCTGCAGGGCGAGCGCCGCGGCCAACGCCAGCGATTGATTGCGCCCGCCGCGTCCCGGTTCGTCCGGCAGGCGCAGCGTGGTCTCGCCGCCCCAGATGTGCAGCGTTCCGGGCGCGCTCGCCAGCAGTTGTTCGACAAGCTTTCTACCAGCTGCGGCAGCGTCACCGGAAACGAACGCGTCGTGCACGCGTACGCGGTAACCCAGGGCCTCGGCGCGTTCGGCGGACGCGCACTTGGCGTCCTCCAGGGTCGCGAGGATTTCGTAGGAAATGTTCATGAAACACGGCGCGTCGGCCGGCGGCGCGGCCGATTCGTGGCGCAGCAGTTTTTTAATAAAGTCGGGGAGCTCGTGGTCGCGATCCTCGGTCTCGTCCGGTTCGGGGCTGACCGGCCCGGAGCCGATCGTGGATGGCGCGTCGCCCGGGACATCGGACAGCGCCAGGCACGTCACCCGGCGCGGCGCGAGCGCCGCCGCCAGCCGGCCGCCCTTCAGCATCGACAAGCGCGTGCGCACCCGATTGCAGCGCTCGATATCCAGGCCCGAGGCCAACAACCAGCGAGTGACCGCTTGCAGGTCGGCGAGCGTAACGCCCGGCGGCAGGCGCTCGACCAGGCTCGACGCGCCGCCGGACAGCAACAGCAGCACCTCGTGTTCGCCGGGAATGCCGGCGATGAAGTCGGTGAGTTCCGCGCCGGCCTTGAGGCTCGCCTCGTCCGGCAGCGGATGACCGGCCTCGCGCACCGGCCACGGCAGCGGCTCGGCATGCCCGTGTTTGGTGACCACGAACGCCGCCGCGATGCGCTCGCCGAGCGCCGCGTGCGCGCCCTCCGTCATGGCGCAGGCCGCCTTGCCGACCGCGATCAGCGCGACCGGCCCGGCGAGTGGGCTCGCCGCGAGCCGCCGAAGCACGCGCTCCCGGCCGTTGACCGCGGCGAGCGCGCAACCGAAGACATCCAGCAACTGACGACGAGGGTCGTTCACAACAAAAGTATCAGTCCGCCCTGGTCTACAGGCCGCGCGCCAAATCTTTCTTCAGATCTTCGACGTCCTCGAGCCCCACCGACACCCGGACCAGGCCATCGCCGATGCCGGCCTCGGCGCGCTGCTCGGGCGTGAGCCGGCCGTGGGTGGTGGTCGCCGGGTGGGTGATAGTGGTCTTGGTGTCGCCCAGGTTGGCGGTGATCGAGATGAATGTCGTTGCGTCGATCAGCCGCCATGCCGCCTTCGTCCCGCCCTCGACCTCGAAGGATAACAACCCGCCGAAATCCTGCTGCTGTTTGCGGGCGAGCGGGTGTTGCGGATGCGACGGCAGCCCGGGATAGAACACGCGCTTGACGCCCGGCTGTTGCTCCAGCCACTGGGCGAGTGCCAGGGCGTTGCGGCTGTGCGCCTGCATGCGCAGCGTGAGCGTCTCCAGACCCTTGAGGAACACCCAGGCGTTGAACGGGCTCAGGCACGGCCCGGCGGTGCGCAGAAAACCGTACACCTCCTTGCCGACGCGCTCCTTGTCGCCGACCACCGCACCGCCGACACAGCGCCCCTGGCCGTCGAGATACTTGGTGGCCGAATGGATGACGATGTCGGCGCCGAGCGCGAGCGGTTGCTGCAGCGCCGGCGTGCAGAAACAGTTGTCCACCACCAGCAAACAGCCCTTGGCGCGCGCCAGCTTGGCGAGGCGCGCGATGTCGGCGATCTCGGTGAGTGGGTTGGACGGCGTTTCCAGGAACAGCAACCGGGTCTTGGGTGTGATCGCCCGCTCCCAGGCAGCGTAATCGGTCTGCGCCACGAACGTGGTCTCGATCCCGAACTTGGCCAAATAATTCTGGAATAGGATGACCGTGGTGCCGAAGATCGCGCGCGACGATACGATGTGATCGCCGGCCTTGAGCAGCCCCGCGCAGGTGGCGAGGATCGCCGCCATGCCGGAGGCGGTGGCCACGCAAGTCTCGCCGCCCTCGAGCGCCGCCAGGCGCTCCTCGAAGGCGCGCACCGTGGGATTGGTGAAGCGCGAATAGATGTTGCCGGGCTGGGTGCCGGCGAAACGCGCGGCCGCCTCGGCGGCGCTTGCGAACACATAGCTCGAGGTCGGAAAGATCGGTTCGCTGTGCTCGCCCTCGTTGGTGCGATGGCTGCCCACGCGCACCGCCCGGGTGTCGAACCCCCACTGCTCGAAATCGTCGGTCATGCCCTATCTCCTTGATTCAAGAAAGACGCGGGCTTGCGGGAGGCGAACGCTAGAAACGAAAACGGCCGCGAATGCGGCCAGAGCGGAATACTCTCGCTTTAGCTGCATTTATTGTGCGCCCGCAAGCTGAAGCTCAAATCGGCGCCAAATCGAACCGGCATTCTACCAACTCCCCCTCTCCCGCGCTAGCGGGAGAGGGCAAGGGGTGAGGGCAGCCGGCCACGCCCCTCATCCCAACACCGGCGCGGCTGTCAACGCGCTCAATAGATATACACCTCGGCCTCGGTGGCATTCAGATTATTACTGGATTTTTCCTGCTTGGCGGTGTCGTTGCGCACCCGCTCGATGCGATCGAGATAGGCGCGGCTCACGTCGCCGGTCACGTACACGCCGTCGAAGCACGAGGCGTCGAAGCGGTTTATCTTCGGATTGCCCTCGTGCGCCGCCTCGATCAGGTCCGCCAGGTCCTGGTAGATCAGCTTGTCGGCGCCGATCGCCTGGGCGATCTGGGCTTCGCTGCGGCCGTTGCCGATCAGCTCGTTCACCGACGGCATGTCGATGCCGTAGACGTTCGGGTAGCGCACCGGCGGCGCGGCCGAGGCGAAATACACCTTCTTGGCGCCGGCCTCGCGCGCCATCTGGATGATCTGTTTGGAAGTGGTGCCGCGCACGATCGAGTCGTCCACCAGCAGCACGTTCTTGCCGCGGAATTCGAGGTCGATGGCGTTGAGCTTCTGACGCACCGACTTCTTGCGCTGCGCCTGCCCCGGCATGATGAAGGTCCGGCCGATGTAGCGGTTCTTGATGAAGCCCTCGCGATACTTGAGATCGAGCACCTCGGCCATCTGCTGGGCGGCGGTGCGGCTGGTGTCCGGGATCGGGATCACCACGTCGATGTCGTGATCCGGCCAGACGCGTTGAATCTTGCGCGCCAGCTTCTCGCCCATGCGCAGGCGCGTCTTGTGGACGGCGATGCCGTCGATGATCGAGTCGGGGCGCGCCATGTACACGTACTCGAAGATGCACGGCACATGTTCGGGATCGTCGGCGCATTGGCGGGCGTGCACCTGGCCGTTGAGATCGATGAACACCGCCTCGCCGGGCTCGACGTCGCGCACCATGTCATAACCGACCACGTCGAGCGCCACCGACTCGGAGGCGAACATGTGCTCGGGGCCCTGGTCGGTCTGGCGGCTGCCGTAGACCAGCGGCCGGATGCCGTACGGGTCGCGGAACGCCAGGATGCCGAAGCCGACGATCAGGACCGTGACGGCGTAGGCCCCGCGCGCGCGCCGGTGCACCGCCGACACCGCCCGGAAGATATGTTCGGGCGCGAGTTGCAACCGCCCGACCGCCTCCAGTTCGTGGGCGAATACGTTCAGCAGAATTTCGGAATCGGACTCGGTGTTGATGTGGCGCAGGTCTTCGCGGAACAGTTCGTCCTTGAGTTCGGCGGCGTTGGTGAGGTTGCCGTTGTGGGCGAGTGCCAGACCGAACGGCGAATTGACGAAGAACGGCTGAGCCTCGGCCGGCGAATCGCAGCCGGCGGTCGGATAGCGCACGTGGCCGATGCCCATGTGACCCTTGAGCGCGAGCATGTGCTGCTGCCGGAACACGTCGCGCACCAAGCCGTTGTCCTTGCGCAGATACACGTGGCGGCCGTCGCTGGTGAGAATGCCGGCGGCGTCCTGGCCGCGATGCTGCAACACCGTCAAACCGTCGTAGATGGTTTGATTGACCGGGGTCTTCGCCAGGATACCTATAATACCGCACATCGCCGGGTAGCCTCCGACACCTTA
>JACREH010000020.1 GCA_016218345.1 Gammaproteobacteria bacterium
GGTTCCGGCCGGCCGGCAATTGGTGGTTTCGACCGACCTGCTGATCGCCGGCGTGCACTTTCCGGAGAACACCGCCCCCGCGGCCATCGGCCACAAGGCGCTGGCCGTCAATCTGAGCGACCTCGCCGCCATGGGTGCGACGCCGGCCTGGTTCACGCTCAATCTCAGCCTGCCGCAGGCCGAGCCGGCGTGGCTGGACGGTTTCTGCCGGGGCCTGTTCGCGCTTGCCGGCACCTACAATGTGCAACTCGTCGGCGGCGACACCGCGTGCGGCCCGCTCACCATCGGCATTCAAATCTGCGGCCTGGTGCCGAGCGGTCAGGCGCTGACCCGCGCCGGCGCGCGCCCGGGCGACCGGATCTACGTCACCGGCACACTCGGCGACGCCGCGCTCGGCCTGTTGTGCGTCCAAGGCCAGATCGCCCTGCCGGCGGCCTACCGGGCACTGGCGCTCGAGCGCCTCGACCGTCCCCAGCCGCGCGTGGCGGTGGGCGAGCGTTTGCGCGGCCTGGCCTCGGCCTGCATCGACATCTCGGACGGCGTGAGCGCCGATCTCGGCCATATCCTCGAGGCGAGCGGCGTCGGCGCGCGCATCGCGCTGCCGCGGCTGCCGGTATCGCCCGGCTATGCCGAAGCCTTCGCCGCGCTGGGTTGGGCGCCGGCGCTCGCCCATGGCGACGACTACGAACTGTGCTTCACGATCCCGGCGGCGCGCGAGCCGGCGTTTCGCCGGGTGTCCGGCGAACTGGGGGTGGCATGCAGTTATGTCGGCGACATCGAGGCCGAGCCGGGCCTGCGGATCGTCGATGAGCACGGCCGCGACTACCGGCCACCGGCGGCCGGTTACGATCACTTTCGCGCGGACCAGCGGTCCTAGAATGGCTATTTTTGTGCAAGCTTGCTTTCCCTAGCCGGCATGAGCGCGAGTACCGCCCCGACGTTCATCTCGCTGCTGCGCAAGCCCGCGCACTTTGTCGCATTCGGATTCGGCGCCGGCCTGGTGCCGAAGGCGCCGGGTACCGTCGGGAGTCTGGTGGCACTGCCGCTCTATCCGTTTGTTCTGACGCTGCCGGCCGTCGGCTATGCGCTGACGGTGACGGTGCTGTTTATCGTCGGCATCGGGGTATGCGCCAAGACCGAGCGCGACCTGGGGGCGCACGACCACCCCGGCATCGTCTGGGACGAGATCGTCGGCATGCTGGCGACCCTGTTTCTGGCGCCGGCCGGGTGGGCGTGGGTCGCCGTTGGTTTCGGTTTGTTCCGGCTGTTTGACATCGGGAAGCCGTTTCCGATTAACTGGTTGAACCGCCGCGTGGCGGGCGGGCTCGGCATCATGCTGGATGATCTGATCGCCGCGCTGTTCGCGGCGCTCTCACTGCAAGCGCTGCATTACCTATGGACGATGAACTGACCGCGCTGGCCGCCGAACTGGCCGGCCGCCTCAAACAGGCCGGCGGCTCGCTGGCCACGGCCGAGTCCTGCACCGGCGGCGGTCTGGCCCAGATCCTGACCACGATACCCGGCAGTTCGACCTGGTTCGAGCGCGGCTTCGTCAGCTATAGCAATCTTTCCAAGCACGAAATGCTCGGCGTACCGGCCGATACACTCGCCCGCCACGGCGCGGTGAGCGCGGCCGTCGCCCAGGCCATGGCCGAGGGCGCGCTCGACCGCAGTCATGCCGAAATCGCGGTCGCGATCACCGGCATCGCCGGTCCCGGCGGCGGCAGCGCCGACAAGCCGGTCGGCACGGTATTCATCGCCTGGGCCGGCCGGCAGCGCCGGTCCGAGGTGCGGCGGCAGGCGTTCACGGGCGATCGCGAACGGATCCGGCGTCAGTCGGTGGCGGCCGCGCTCGAGGGCTTGTTGCGCTATCTCGCCAATACCCTGGCGTGAACATCGCCTTTCCGGGCGCGCCCAGCCCCGTTACAGCCGCGGAAAAGCGCTCGGTTAGTCGGGATCCGGCGGCTAGGCCGAACCGCCCGGGTTATGAAATAATGGCATGCTGAATGGCGGTATGCGTTTTGAGATACAACGACCGGCGGCGACACACCACAGGAGAGCACAATGGACATCAACAAAGGCAAGGCGCTCAGCGCGGCGCTGGGACAGATCGAAAAACAATTCGGCAAGGGCTCGGTCATGCGCCTCGGCGACGGCGGCGCGCCGGCCAATATCGAGGCGGTCCCGAGCGGTTCGCTGGGACTCGACTTGGCGCTCGGCATCGGCGGCCTGCCGCGCGGCCGGGTGGTCGAGATCTACGGCCCGGAATCCTCGGGCAAGACCACGCTCACCCTGCATGTCATCGCCGAGGCCCAGAAGCTCGGCGGTACCGCCGCGTTCATCGACGCCGAACACGCGCTCGATCCGGCCTACGCCAAGAAGCTCGGCGTCAACATCGACGATCTGCTGGTGTCGCAACCGGATTCCGGCGAACAGGCGCTCGAGATCGCCGACATGCTGGTGCGCTCCAGCGCCGTCGATATCGTGGTGATCGACTCGGTGGCGGCGCTTACTCCCAAGGCCGAGATCGAGGGCGAGATGGGCGATTCGCACATGGGTCTGCAGGCGCGCCTGATGTCGCAGGCGCTGCGCAAGCTCACCGCCAACATCAAGCGTTCGAACACGCTGGTGATCTTCATCAACCAGATCCGCATGAAGATCGGCGTCATGTTCGGCAACCCCGAGACCACCACCGGCGGCAACGCCCTCAAGTTCTACGCCTCCATGCGCCTCGACATCCGCCGCATCGGCGCGATCAAGAAGGGCGACGAGGTGATCGGCGCGCAGACCCGCGTCAAGGTGGTCAAGAACAAGCTCGCCCCGCCGTTCCGGCAGTGCGAATTCGATATCCTCTACGATCAGGGCATCTCGAAGGAGGGCGAATTGATCGACCTCGGCGCCCAGTACGGCATCGTCGAAAAGAGCGGCGCCTGGTACAGTTATAACAAAGAACGCATCGGCCAGGGGAAGGACAACGCCCGACTGTTTCTGCGGGAAAATCCGAATATCGCCGCCGACATCGAGTCGCGCATCCGCCAGCAGGCGATGGTGCGTCCGACCGGCGTCGAGGCGGTGGAAGACGATGAGGCGTTATCGCAAGAGGCCGGAGCCTGATCGCGGAGTCAACCCCCACGTTCGATCCTTCCCGGGCGCGGCAAGCGGCGCTCGATTGGCTGGCGCGGCGTGAACACAGCGTCGCCGAGCTGGCCGCCAAGCTCATCCAGAAGGGTTGTGCCGAAACGCTCGCGCGCCGGGTGACCGGCGAGTTGCAGCGCGAAGGCCTGGCCTCGGACGAGCGGTTTACGGAGATGCTGGTGCGGGCGCGCCGCACCCGCGGCTTCGGGCCGCTGCGGATCAAAAAGGAACTCCAGGAAAAGGGCGTGGCCGGAGAGTTGATCGCCGATCGGCTGGATATGTCAGACCGCGAGTGGCTAACGGAAATACGGCGCGTGCGCCAGAAAAAATTCGGGGTCAAACAGCCCAAGAATTTCGCCGAACGGGCGCGCCAGGCGCGGTTCCTGCACTACCGCGGCTTCACCCACGATCAGATCCGGAGCGCCTTCGGGCGCGATGAGTAAGTATGATCTTTTGACGCAAAGGCGCAAAGACGCAAAGGAAATAAAAAGGTTAATGCTAACCTCCCTGATACCCTTTGCGTCTTAGCGTCTTTGCGTCAAACATTCATATTAGTTTCTTGCCAATGAAAACCACCGACATCCGCGCGCGCTTCCTGATGTTTTTCGAGCACCACGGCCACACCGTCGTGGCCTCGGGGCCGTTGGTACCGGCCGACGATCCGACCTTGTTGTTCACCAACGCCGGCATGGTCCAATTCAAGGACGTGTTCCTGGGGGTCGACAAGCGCCCGTACCTGCGCGCCGCGAGCTCGCAACGCTGCGTGCGCGCCGGCGGCAAGCACAACGATCTGGAAAACGTCGGCTACACCGCGCGCCATCACACGTTCTTCGAGATGCTGGGGAATTTCAGCTTCGGCGATTACTTCAAGCGCGAGGCTATCCGCTACGCCTGGGACTTCCTCACCAAGGACCTGAAATTGCCGCCCGAGCGGCTGTGGGTGACGGTATATAAGGATGACACCGAAGCCGCCGATATCTGGTTGAAGGAACTGAAGGTTGACCCGACGCGTTTCGCACGACTGGGCGAGGCGTCCAACTTCTGGCAGATGGGCGATACCGGCCCGTGCGGCCCCTGTTCCGAGATTTTCTACGATCACGGCGCGCATATCCCCGGCGGCCCGCCCGGCAGTCCGGACGAGGACGGCGACCGCTACGTCGAGATCTGGAACCTGGTGTTCATGCAGTTCAATCGCGACGCCAAGGGGGTACTCACGCCGCTACCCAAGCCCTCGGTGGACACCGGCATGGGTCTGGAGCGCATTGCCGCGGTCATGCAGGGCGTGCACAGCAATTACCAGATCGATCTGTTTCGCCACTTGATCCGCGCGGCCGCCGAGATCCTCGGCGCCGACGAGCGCGCCAGCCATTCGCTGAACGTGGTCGCCGACCATATCCGGGCGGCGGCGTTCCTGATCACCGACGGCGTGCTGCCATCGAACGAGGGCCGCGGCTATGTGCTGCGCCGGATCATTCGCCGCGCTGTCCGCCATGGCCACAAACTCGGCGGGCGCGAGACGTTTTTCTATCGCCTGGTCGGACCGCTGGTCAAGGAGATGGGCCAGGCCTACCCGGAGCTGGTAACGGCGCGGGCCGCCGTGGAACGGGCGCTCAAGCAGGAAGAGGAACGCTTCAACGAGACCCTCGAACAGGGCCTCAAGATTCTGGAGGACGACATCGGCGCGCTGCGCGGCGACACCATCCCCGGCACCACGATCTTCAAGCTCTACGACACCTACGGATTTCCGGTCGATCTGATGCGCGACGTCGCCCTGGAGCGCA
>JACREH010000116.1 GCA_016218345.1 Gammaproteobacteria bacterium
GTGCGCACCTACAGCGCGCGCTTCCAGCAGGTCGTGCTCGATGAAAACCGGCGCCCGGTGCAGGAGTCGTCCGGCACGCTCTGGATCGAGCGCCCCGGCAAGTTCCGCTGGGACTACGGCAAGCCGTCCAATCAGCAGATCGTCGGCACCGGTAAAAAGCTGTGGATATACGATCCCGACCTGAAGCAGGCGAGCGTGCGCGACCTGACCGGCGCGGTCGGCGATACCCCGGCGCAGTTGCTGGCCGGGCAGGGTGCCTGGCAACAGCATTTCACTATTAAGGAGTTGGGCAAGGACGGTGCGCTCGATTGGATCCAGATGTTGCCCCGGAAAAAAGACAGCGGCTTCGAGTCCGTCCGCCTGGGCTTCGCCGGTCGTTCGCTGCACACCCTGGAGTTGATCGACGGCCTCGGCCAGACCACGCGCATCACCCTGAGCGAGGCGCGCGAGAATGCCAAGATCGATGCCGCCAAGTTCCGGTTCACGCCGCCAGCCGGCGTGGATGTGATCGGTGAATGAGCAAGGCGGTTAAGAACAGCCTGTTGCCGGAAAAGGGCGCGGTCAGCGTGCCGCTCGCCGATCGCATGCGCCCGACGCGACTCGAACATGTGGTCGGGCAGGGACATTTGCTCGGACCGGACAAGGCGCTCAAGCGCGCCCTGGAAAGCGGCGTGCCGCATTCCATGATCTTCTGGGGACCGCCCGGCAGCGGCAAGACCACGCTGGCGCGCATCGTCGCGACCGCGAGCGGCGCCGAGTTCATCGCTATCTCGGCGGTGTTCAGCGGCGTCAAGGAAATCCGCAGCGCGGTCGAGGCGGCGCGCCAGGCGCAGGCCGAGGGCAAGCCAACGGTGTTGTTCGTCGACGAGGTGCACCGCTTCAACAAGGCCCAGCAGGACGGCTTCCTGCCGTACGTCGAGGACGGCACGCTCACCTTCATCGGCGCCACCACCGAGAACCCGTCGTTCGAATTGAACAAGGCGTTGCTGTCGCGCGCCCGTGTGTACGTGCTGAAGGCGCTCACCGCCGCCGATATCCGCGGCGTGATCGATCGTGCGCTCGCCGACCGCGATCTTGGGCTGGGCGCGCTCGGCCTGGACGTTCCCGAGCCGTTGCGCGAGCTACTGGCTCAGGCCGCCGACGGCGATGCCCGGCGCGCGCTCAATCTGTTCGAACTCGCCGCCGATCTGGCCGAAATACAAAACGGCAAGCCGGTCGTGACCGAGGCGATCGTGCAGGAACTCATCACCGGCGGCGTGCGCCGTTTCGACAAGGGCGGCGAGGTGTTCTACGACCAGATCTCGGCGCTGCACAAGGCGGTGCGCGGCTCCGCGCCGGATGCCGCGCTCTACTGGCTGGCGCGCATGCTGGACGGCGGTTGCGATGCGCTCTATATCGCCCGGCGGGTGGCGCGCATGGCCAGCGAGGACATCGGCAACGCCGACCCGCGCGCCCTGCAACTCGCGCTCAACGCCTGGGACGTGCAGGAACGTCTCGGCAGCCCGGAAGGGGAGCTGGCCGTCGCCCAGGCGGTGGTGTACATGGCGTGCGCACCCAAGAGCAACGCCGTGTATACCGCGTTCGTTGCCGCCATGCGCGACGCGAAAACCCGGGGCTCGCTCGAAGTGCCGCTGCATCTGCGCAACGCCCCGACCGCGCTCATGAAGGAGATCGGGTACGGCAAGGATTACCGCTACGCGCACGACGAGGCCGGCGGGTTTGCCGCCGGCGAGAACTATTTCCCGGAAGAACTCGGGCGGCCGCAATATTATTACCCCACGGACCGCGGTTTGGAGGGTAAAATCGCCGAGAAGCTCGCGCAACTGCGCGCGCTCGACAAACTGGTCAAGAAGAAAGAATAGTCACCATGGGTCAGGTTCTGGCCATCGGCATCGGCGGCGCCATCGGAAGCCTGTTGCGTTTCTGGATGTCGACCTGGGTGCACACGTTCGCCGGGCGCGGATTTCCCTACGGCACGCTCGCGGTCAACGTCCTGGGTTGTCTGGTCATGGGCGCGCTGTTCGTGTTGTTCACCGAGCGCCTGAGCGACAACAGCGTGCTGCGCGCCGGCGTGCTCATCGGCGTGCTCGGCGGCTTCACGACGTTTTCGTCGTTCTCCATCGAAACCTTCAACCTTTTCGATCAGGGCGAGCACCTCAAGGCCGTCGCCAACATGGCCGCCAGTCTGGCGCTCTGCGTCGGCGGCACCTGGCTCGGGGTGATCATCGGGAGGCAAATCTAATTATGAAGCAGAGCGAAGTAGTCGTTGTGCGTATTTATCTTACCGAAGCGGAAGGCACGCTGAAAACGCTGCTCGCCAAGCTGCACGACGAGGAGAAGGTGCGCGGCGTGACGGTGTTCCGTGGCATCAGCGGCTTCGGCCGCTCCGGCAAGGTGCATTCATCGACGCTGCTCGATCTGTCGCTCGACCTGCCGGTGGTGATCGAATTCTTCGACACCCCCGACAAGGTGCGTCGCATCCTCGGCCACCTCAAGGACCTGTTGCCGCCCGGGCATGTGCTCTCCTGGCCGGCGCAGGTGAATGAGACTTAAGATTTTTTAGCCGCAGATGAACGCAGATCAACGCGGAGAAATCAGGAATCTGCTTTTATCTGCGTTCATCTGCGGCAAAACAATAATATTATCGGCTTACAACCATGATCGACCCTAAATTGCTCCGCAGCGACCTTGAGAACACCGCCAAGCGGCTGGCGCGCCGCGGTTTCGCGCTGGATGTCGCGACCTTTTCCAACCTGGAAGAGAAGCGCAAGCACGTGCAGGTCATCACCCAGCAATTTCAACAGGAGCGCAACGACGCCTCCAAGGCCATCGGTCAGGCCAAGGCCAAGGGCGAGGACACGGCGCCACTCATGGAGGCGGTGGCCAGCACCGGCGCGCGCCTGAAGCAGGCCGAGACCGAGTTGGAAGCAATTCTGACCGAACTGAATACGCTGTTGATGGGCATCCCGAACCTGCCGCACGCGAGCGTGCCGGACGGGCGCGACGAGCGCGACAACAAAGAAATTCACCGCTGGGGCGAACCGCCGCGCTTCGATTTCACGCCCAAGGACCACGTCGATCTGGGCACGGCGCTGAGGATGCTCGATTTCGACGCCGCTGCCAAGATCGCCGGCGCGCGGTTCGTGGTGATGAACGGACCGCTGGCGCGGCTGCACCGGGCGTTGATTCAGTTCATGCTCGATCTGCATACCCGTGAGCACGGTTACACTGAGACCTATGTACCATATATCGTTAACGCCGACAGTCTGTATGGCACTGGGCAATTACCTAAGTTCGGAAATGATTTGTTTAGAGTCTCTGCTGGTTCTGGCCAATTATTACGCGATATTGGTACTCTAGAAATACAGATACTTGGAGATCTCTATCTCATCCCGACCGCCGAAGTGCCGGTGACCAACATCGTGCGCGACTCGATCGTCGAGGCCGGTAATATGCCGCGCAAGTTTGTCTGTCACACGCCGTGCTTCCGCAGCGAGGCCGGCTCGTACGGCAAGGACACGCGCGGCATGATCCGCCAGCACCAGTTCGAGAAGGTCGAATTGGTGCAGATCGTGCCGCCGGCCGACTCCTACAAAGCCCACGAAGAACTCTCCGGCCACGCCGAGGCGGTGCTGCAAAAACTGGAACTGCCGTACCGGGTGGTGGCGCTGTGCGCCGGCGACCTGGGGTTCTCCGCGTCACTAACCTACGACCTGGAAGTGTGGTTGCCGGGCCAGCAGAAGTACCGCGAGATTTCCTCGTGTAGCAATTTCGAGGACTTCCAGGCGCGGCGCATGCAAGCCCGCTGGCGCAATCCGGCCACCGGCAAGCCGGAGCTGGTCCACACCCTGAACGGTTCCGGCCTGGCCGTCGGCCGGACGTTGGTGGCGATCATGGAGAATTATCAAGACAAGGACGGCGGGATTCGCGTGCCGGCGGCGTTGCAGCCGTACATGGGCGGGCTGGCAGTGATTCGATGAAGCGCTATCGCCTGCGGTGACGCGAAATAAAAAAGGCCCGTCACCGGGCCTCTTTTTGTTTCAACAGGGCAGGGCGGTTACTCGTCGCCGAGCACTCCGAACAAGTGCAGCAGGCTGGTGAACAGATTGTAGATCGTCACGTACAGCGTCACGGTCGCGAGGATGTAATTGGTCTCGCCGCCGTGCACGATGGCGCTGGTTTCGTACAGGATCATCCCGGCCATCAACAGCACGAACAGCGACGACACCGTGAGCGCCAGCGCCGGGATGGCGAGGAAGATGTTGGCGATGCCGGCGATGAACGCCAGCAGGATGCCGATCATCAGGAACCCGCCCATGAAGCTGAAGTCCTTGCGGGTGGTGAGCACGTAGGCCGACAACCCCAGGAAGATCGCGCCGGTCGCGCCCAGCGCATAGGCGATCAACTGGCTGCCGTTGGCGACGTGGGTCACGTAGATATTCAGGATCGGTCCGAGCGTGTAGCCCATGAAGCCGGTGAGCGCGAACACCGCGGCGATGCCCCAGGCGCTGTTGCGCAGCTTGTGGGTCACGAATAGCAGACCGAAATAACCGATCAGCACCACCCACACGTTCAGCATCGATGCATTGGTCGCCATCGCCACCATCGCCAGGGCGGCGCTGAACAGCAGCGTCATGGACAGCAGCAGGTAGGTGTTGCGCAGGACGCTGTTGGTGGCAACCCCTGCGGTACGGGTCTGGGCGGTTTGCGGAATGGATTCAATGCTCATCGTGGTTTTTCCTCCAGAGGATATGGATACCCGGGGCACTCTACTGAGATGCGTCCGGCGCGTCAATGTTCAACTTTCGGGGGCTCAGGTATGCTTGACACGTACGGAGGGGTGGCCGAGCGGTTGAAGGCACCGGTCTTGAAAACCGGCAGGGGCTTACGCTCCTCGTGGGTTCGAATCCCACCCCCTCCGCCAATTTCTGCGTAGCGGGAAATGGCATATTCATAGACATGAGAACCTGGAGGGTGAGAATCCCGCCGTGCAGGATGCACAAGTGCCGTGAAGTACAGGATGTACGGGAGTGGCCTCCCTCTCCACCAATTATCTCCAAGGACGGAGTGTATGCCGCGGGAGCGCTGGACGCGCGGCGCTCCGTGCATGCGACGGTACGAAAAATCCTGTCATTTCGACCGAAGGGAGAAATCCGATGTTTTCAGAAAAGTGTTACTACGTGTATCTGCTGACGAATCAGAACAACCGGGTAATGTACGTCGGAATCACAAATGACCTTGCGCGACGGGTTTATGAGCATAAAAACAAACTAGTGAAGGGGTTTACCGAAAAAATACAACGTAAACAAGCTTGTCTATTTCGAGGAAACGAATGACGTGCAGGCCGCGATTACGAGGGAGAAGCAGATCAAAAAATGGCGCCGGGGGAAAAAGAACAACCTGGTTGTGAGCGTCAATCCTGAATGGAGGGACCTGAACATTGAGTAATTCTAGATTTCTCGCTTCGCTCGAAATGACAAATCGCTCTTTCGAGGTATCTATCCAATACATAGATTGAATTGTAATCCGCGAATCAGGCAGGCAATGGCATACCGCACGTTAGTCGAACCCGAACAATTAGCAGCACACCTGGACGACCCCAGTTGGGTGACGGTCGATTGCCGTTTCGATTTGCACGAGCCCGACAGCGGGGGCTATGCCTATGGAGCCCGGCACATTCCCGGCGCGCGTTATGCGCATTTGGACAACGATCTGTCCGGCCGCAGGCGTGCCACCACCGGCCGCCATCCCTTGCCCGATCCGGGCGCGCTCTCCGAGACGCTCGGGCGCTGGGGCATCGATAATGCCACCCAGGTGGTGGTTTACGACGACGTGAAGGGCGCGATCGCCGCGCGCCTGTGGTGGTTGCTGCGCTGGCTGGGGCATGAGCCGGTGGCGGTGCTGAACGGCGGACTGACGGCGTGGTTGCGTGCCGGCCTGCCGATGACCGATGAACTTCCACGCGTGCACGCCATGCGCTTCGAGCCGCACCCGGACGATGCGCGCTGGGTCGATACGCGCTTCATCGAAGAGCGCCTCGGCGCGGACGTCTGCCGGCTGATCGACGCGCGCAGCGCGGTGCGGTTTCGCGGTGAACAAGAGCCGTTCGATCCGGTTGCCGGGCATATCCCCGGCGCGCTGAACCGGCCGCTCGACCGAAATTTCGGGCCGGACGGCAAGTTTCTGCCGGCCGCGCAGTTGCGCGCCGAATTTCAGGAACTCGCCCGGGGGAAAGGCACCGCCGACATGATTCATATGTGCGGTTCGGGCGTGACCGCCTGCCACAATCTGCTGGCCATGGAGGTCGCCGGTCTCGGCGAGGGGCGTCTGTATGTGGACTCGTGGAGTGGGTGGATCACCCACCGCACCCGGCCGGTCGCGACCGGCGAGTAACCGGCAGGAGCGTTATCGACTAGAATTATTTCATGGTCCATGGATGCGAACGGAGATTCAATCTTATGACGATGCGCGTCCTTTCATTACTAGTGGCTGTGTTGTTGAGCATCGTGCCCGCTGCGTACGCCGATGCGCCGGCGGGTTACGATTTTTTATCTTTCGATGACGGCCTGCGCCAGGCTCGCCAGCACGAAAAGAAGCTGTTCGTCTACTTCGGGCGTCACGGTTGCGGCTGGTGCGAGAAGATGAACCGCGAGGTATTCAGCGCGGACGAGATAAAAAAACGTTACAGCGCCCACTACGTGCTGGTGTATGTGGATACCGAAAGCGGCCGCCGGCTGACGTTGCCGAACGGCGAACGCGTCACCGAAATGGAATTCGCCGCGCGCCAGCGCATTATCGCCACGCCCATGTTCGCGTTTTTCGAGCCGGACGGGACGTTCATCTTCAAGATCAGCGGCCTGCAAAGCATCGGTGATTTCAAAGAGTACGATCGCTACGTCCAGGACGGCCATTACCGTCGCCAGGGCCTGCGCGATTTCCTCGCGGCGCCGCCGTGAAACGCATTACCGCTTGGACGGTACTGTGGCTCAGTACCGCGGCATCGGCCCAACCCTGGGAATTTTCCCCGCCGCTGCCGGTAACCGCGGTCCACGGCGCGGGCATTTATCATCATCTGGATTCCTCCGGACGCAAGAATATCGCGGCCTCGGGCGAGACCGTGGCAATCGCCTGGGCAGACAATCGCTCCGGCAGCTCGCAGGTCTATTTCACTTTCAAATCGAAAGCGGATTCGTCGTTCGCACGCGAGCAGCGCGTGAGCGACGGCAAGAACGCCTACGAACCGGTCATCGCCGCGCTCGCTAACGGCCGCTTTGCGATCGGCTGGGAGCAGGACGGCCAGGTATGGATGCGGCCTGTTCAGGCCGGGACCCTGGGCCGCGCGCAACTGCTGGCCGACGACGGCAGCCAGATCAATATGGCGCTCAATGTCCGGGGCCAAGGCTATGCCGTCTGGGTACAACGGGTCGGACGCCTCAACCGCGCGATGCTGGCGCGTTTCGAGATTTCCGCGGAGCAGGTGGCGCGCGTGCACGCCGCTCAGCCGGTGGATGCGCAACCGCCTGCGGCCGATCAGTTCTATCCTGGTGTGACGCTGACCGAAGCGGGGGTGATGGTGGTGTGGGAAGACCGCCGCCACGGCCACAGCGTGCTGTATTACAGTCACAGCGCCGACGGCCGGCGCTTCAGCGCCCCGAAACGCCTGAACGAGCGCGGCCCGAGCCGTTCCGGCGGTGGGTACGGCAAGGGCACGGGCGTGGCGCGCGCGGCGCTGGCCGCGCACGGCAAGAACGCCGTCACCGCGGTGTGGCTGGACAAGCGCGACTTCGAGGGCGGCTACGACGTTTATGGTGCGGTCAGCCACGACGGCGGGCGCAGTTTCGGCAAAAATCAGAAGATCCAGGATCAGTTCGGAGACATCTATGGACAATGGCACGCGGCCATCGCCGGCCATGCCTCCGGCCTGCGCGCGGCGGTGTGGGACGATGACCGCGACGACACCGCCGATGTCTGGCTGGCCTGGCCGGTGCAGAACGGCTGGAGTGAAAACCTGGCGGTGCCGGGCGCCAGCGGTCTCGGCGAACAGACCCAGCCGAGTGTCGCGCTCGACGCCGCCGGCGATCTGCATCTCGCCTGGATCGAGCGCGACGCGCCGGACGCGCCGACCCGGCTGCGTTATCTGCACGCCAAACGGTCGACGCCGGACGCGCCGACCGTTCAAGATAAATAACAACTAATCAAGGACACTGTCTGGATGACGCCGGCGACGGGACGGGCAACCACGCTACTCCGCGGCAGCCTCTGGGTCGGGTTATACCTGGCGCTGGTGCTGCTGCCGTTGGCGGTGTTGCTGCTCGGCGAGCGGCCGCCGGGCTCGGGTTTCGCCTGGGATTTTTCGGTGGCCCTCGGGTTCGGGGCGCTTTCGCTGCTGGGCTCGATGTTCGTGCTCACCGCGCGCTTCCGGTGGATGGCGCCGGCCTTCGGCATCGACATCGTTTACTATTTCCATCGCTGGGTGGCGGTGCTCGCGTTCGGGCTGGTGCTGGCCCACCCGCTGCTGCTGATCGGCGTCGAACCGTTGCTGGTCGAGTATCTCAAGCCCGGCGCACCCTGGTACATGCTCGCCGGCGTCGGCGCGCTGATCGCGCTCGGCACATTGGTCGTCAGTTCACTGTGGCGCAAGCGCCTGCGCCTGCATTACGACGCCTGGCGCCGTCTGCACGCGCTGCTGGCGGTGTTGGCTGTGGGGCTGGCGATCGCGCATGTGATCGGCGTGGACTACTACGTCGGCACGCCGGGGAAGCGCGCGCTCTGGACGGTCTTGGCGGTTTCCTGGCTGGTGTTGCTGTTGCATGTGCGGCTCGTCCGGCCGGTCCGGTTGCTGCGCCGTCCGTATCGTGTGGTCGGCGTGCAGGCCGAGCGCGGCGATGCCTGGACCCTGACCCTGGAACCCTCCGGCCACGACGGACTGCGTTTTCAGCCCGGGCAATTCGTCTGGCTGTCGCTCGGGCGCTCGCCGTTCGCCATGCAGGAGCACCCGTTTTCGATTGCCACCAGCGCCGAGCGGCCGGCGCGGCTCGGGTTGACTATCAAGTGCCTGGGGGATTTTACCGCGCGCATCAAGGACGTGTTGCCCGGCCAGCGGGCGTATGTCGACGGACCGTTCGGCGCGTTCTCGGTCGATCTTCATCCGGCGCCGGGTTACGTGTTCATCGCCGGCGGCATCGGCGTCGCGCCGATTCTGGGCACGTTGCGCACGCTCGCCGACCGTAACGATCACCGCCCGTTGGTGCTGTTCTATGCCTATAAAAATCTGGAGCGCCTGACCGCCTATGAATACCTGGAGGCGCTACGCGCCCGGCTAGATCTGCGGATCGTGTATATCCTGTTCGAACCGCCGCCCGCATGGTCGGGCGAGAGCGGCTGCCTGACGAAAACCATCGTGCAACGCCACCTGCCGGCCGGTTACCGCGAGCAGATGTTTTTTATCTGCGGGCCGACGGCCATGACCGATGTGACCGAGAAGATCCTCGCGGAGATCGGCGTGCCGATCGGCCGGGTCCATACCGAACTGTTCGATTTGGTATGATCTGAACCATGCGAATCTGGCTGGCGCGCGCCTTGGCGATAGTCACCGGTCTGATACTGGTGGCGGTGTCGGCGGTCTTCGCGCTGCTGCAGAACCCGTGAGCGCCGCCTTTTCCGTGAAGCGGCGCGCGCTGGCGTTGCTGGCGGCGGCCTGGTGCGCGGCCGCGGCCGGTGCCGGCGTACCGGCGGTCGTGGACATTCCCTCTCGCGCGGGGGCGGTGACCTTCGCGCACGCGCCCCATGCGCAGATCGGCTGCACGGACTGCCATCACACCGGCGTGGAGCAGGGCTGCCGCGCCTGCCACACTGCGACTTCGACGGCCGCGCGCACCGGCCGGGAGGCGTTCCACGCGTCCTGTATCGGTTGCCATCTAAAGGACCTGAAGGCCGGCGCTAAGACCGGTCCGGCCAAGCGCTGCAGCGCCTGTCATGTCCAGCCGCAGCGCCCCTCTCCGTGACCGGCGCCCGCCATGGATGGCGGCCGCTTCGGGCTCCTGCCCTTACGCGGCATTACTCCGTCCATGGAGGGCAGAAGTGCGGAATCCGCAAACGCGCCATCCCTGGCCCGCGGCCCTCGTCTCGATCCCATCGGCGAAAACGCAGGAGCAGTTTTTCCGCCCGTCTCGATTGTCGCGCGGTCCGCACACCTGTTATCCTTCGGGTTTTGCAAGGCTCGGCCGCGATGGAAGAACTCAACCCGCTGTTCACCAAGCTCAAAGACCTGACGGCGCGTTCGGCGACGTTACGGGGGTATCTTTGACTTCGACGCCAAGCAGGAACGGCTCGCCGAGGTGCGGCGTGAACTGGAACAGCCGGATGTCTGGAACAATCCGGCGCGCGCCCAGGAATTAGGCCGCGAGCGCGCCCGCCTCGAGGCGCAGGTCGAAGTCCTCATGCGACTGGATACGCACCTCGGCGAGGCCGGCGATTTATTGGAACTGGCGCGTGCCGAGAGCGACGCCGACCTGATTCCACCGATCACGAAGGACATCGAGGCACTCGAGACCGAATTGGCCGCGCTCGAATTCCGGCGCATGTTCGCGGGCGAGATGGACGCCAATAACGCCTTCCTCGATATTCAATCCGGCTCGGGCGGCACCGAGGCGCAGGATTGGGCGGCGATGCTGCTGCGCATGTACCTGCGCTGGGGCGAGGCGCACGGCTACAAGACCGAAGTAGTCGAGGAGTCGCCGGCCGAGGTGGCCGGCATCAAGAGCGCCACCGTCAAGTTCGAGGGGCCGTACGCCTACGGCTGGCTGCGCACCGAGACCGGCGTGCACCGGCTGGTGCGCAAGTCGCCGTTCGATTCCGGCAACCGCCGCCATACCTCGTTCGCGTCGGTGTTCGTCTACCCGGAGGTCGACGAGGACGTCGACATCGAGATCAACCCGGCCGATCTGCGCGTCGACACCTATCGGGCGAGCGGCGCCGGCGGCCAGCACGTCAATCGCACCGAGTCGGCGATCCGCATCACCCACGTCCCGACCGGCATCGTGGTGCAATGTCAGAACGACCGCTCGCAGCACAAGAACCGCTCGGCGGCGATGAACATGTTGAAGGCGCGCCTGTACGAGGCCGAGATGCGCAAGAAGCGCGAGACCCAGCAGAAGCTCGAGGCCTCGAAGTCGGACATCACCTGGGGCAGCCAGATCCGCTCGTACGTGCTCGACCAGTCGCGCATCAAGGACCTGCGCACCGGCATCGAGACCGCCAACACCCAGGCGGTGCTGGATGGCGATCTCGATAAATTCATGGAAGCGAGTTTGAAGAGTGGATTGTAATATTTTTAGCCACAGATGAACGCAGATAATCTCAAGAGATTCAATATGCGCACAGGTCCGCCTTTCCATCCATATCCATCTGCGTTCATCTGTGGCCGAAATAGATAAAATTATATGACCGACAACGACAAACCCGAACAGCAGGACGAAAACACCATCATCGCGCTGCGCCGCGAGAAGCTGGCGGCGCTGCGCGAGCGCGGCCAGGCGTTTCCGAACGATTTCCGGCGCAACGTCATGGCCGGCGAGTTGCACGCCGAGTACGGCGCCAAGGAAGCGGCCGCGCTTGACGCCGAACCGCGGCGCGTCAAGGTCGGCGGGCGCATCATGACCCGGCGGGTCATGGGCAAGGCCAGCTTCACCCACATCCAGGACATGTCCGGGCAGATTCAGTTGTATGTCCAGCGGGAGGGCGTCGGCGAACACGCCTACGAGGAATTCAAGGCCTGGGACATCGGCGATATCGTCGGTGCCGAGGGCGTGCTGTTCAAGACCAAGACCGGCGAGCTGTCGGTGAAGGTCGACGCGCTGCGCCTGCTCACCAAGGCGCTGCGCCCGCTGCCGGAGAAGTATCACGGCCTGGCCGATCAAGAGACCAAGTACCGGCAGCGTTATCTCGACCTGATAATGAGCGAGGTCACGCGCAAAACCTTCCGCATGCGCTCGGACGTGGTGAATTTCATTCGCCAATTCCTGGTCACGCGCGGATTCCTGGAGGTGGAGACGCCGATGATGCAGGCGATCCCGGGCGGCGCCACCGCGCGGCCGTTCGTTACCCATCATCACACCCTCGACATGCAGATGTTCCTGCGCATCGCGCCGGAACTGTATCTCAAGCGCCTGGTGGTCGGCGGCTTCGAGAAGGTGTTCGAGATCAACCGCAACTTTCGCAACGAAGGTCTGTCGACCCGCCACAACCCCGAGTTCACCATGCTCGAATTCTACGAGGCCTACGCCGATTACCGCGACCTCATGAACCTCACCGAGGAAATGCTGCGGGCGCTGGCGCAGACGGTAGTGGGCGCAACCCTGATTTCCTATCAAGGCGAGACCTATGATTTTGGCAAGCCGTTCGCGCGCCTGACCGTGAAGGAATCCATTCTACGTTTCAATCCGGACTTGAAGGCCGCCGACATCGAGACGCTGGACGCGGCGCGCGCCTGCGCCGCACGGCTGAAGATTCCCGTGAAGGACAGCTACGGCCTGGGCAAGATTCAGATCGAACTCTTCGAGAAGACCGTCGAGTCGCGCCTCAAGGACCCGACCTTCATCACCGCCTATCCGACCGAGGTGTCGCCGCTGGCACGGCGCAACGACCATGACCCGTTCGTCACCGACCGCTTCGAGTTCTTCGTCGGTGGGCGCGAGATCGCCAACGGCTTCTCGGAGTTGAACGATGCCGAGGACCAGGCCGAGCGCTTTCGCCAACAGGTGCAGGACAAGGAGGCCGGCGACGAGGAGGCCATGCACTTCGACGCCGATTACATTCGTGCCCTCGAACACGGCATGCCGCCGACCGCCGGCGAGGGCATCGGCATCGACCGGCTGGTGATGCTGTTCACCGACGCGCCCAGCATCCGCGACGTCATTCTGTTCCCGCACATGCGCCCGGAGGCGGGCGGGGATTGAAGCCCTTGCACTGTCTCAACGCACGGCCTGATCGAGGATCGCACGTACGTCCTTTTCCCAGCGCCGGAAATAGTTCGATAATTCCGGGTCCTTGAAGAACGTCGCGAACACAGCCGGGTTGTTGGTGACCACCAAGCTGGTCTCGCCCTCGGCGAAGATCGTGATCTTGAGCGGCAGGTAGGCCAGCAGTTCGGGGTGGCGGTCGGGCAGGGCGAGCAGTTCCTCGGGTTTGCCGAAGAACACCACGCGGTACTCGGCGGTCTTGTAGCCGCTCGAGGTGAGGCCGATGTCGACGCGCTGCACGCGCGCCACCTTGTAGCCGTGGTCCTGGATGGACTGCTGCAGGGCGTTCATGGCCTCGGGGAACGGCCGCTCGATGCGCGCCATCAGCAGCTCGTCGGCGTTCGCCGCGACGGCGGACAGCAGCAGCACGACCAGCAGCAGACGTTTCATGCTAGAGCACCGTCTCCTCGATGATGTCGGTGTAGAGTTTCTGCATCTGCTCGCACAGCTCGTTCAGCTCGGCGTTGTTGAAGATCGCGCTCAGGCGCTTGGGGTTGATGGTGAGCACCAGCACCTTGCCCTGGTGCTCGGCCACGGTCACGCGACACGGCAGGAACAACCCGACGCGCGGGTCCACGGCCAGCGCCTTGTTGAGAAAATTGAAGTCGCAGGCGTCGACGATGTAACGCTTGCGGTTCTCGCGGCCCTTTTCGACGACGCCCTCGTCGTACGGCACGGCGCGGATGACGCGCAGGTTGGCGCCGCTGAACGCGGTCTTGAGTTTGTCCACGGTCTGCTCGACGTCGTACGGCGATTCGCGCACGATCACCGCCGATTCGCTTTCCAGCAGTTTGGCGCCGGCTGGCGCGGGCTGGACCGCAAAACCACGCACGTATGCCACGATATCGTCGATGTCGCGTTCCTGGAGCCCTTGTTTCAGGAACGAGCTCATCGGTGTGCCCTGACGGCCACGCATCAATACGGTTTTGATGAAATCGTCGCTCGCGGACTTGAGGAAGCCGGGATTGTTGAGCGCCGGCGCCAGCACCGGCAGATCGCGCGGCCGCGAGAAGGTCACGCCGGTGCCGTGCCCGCCTTCGCCGTGCGCGCCATGACAACTCGCGCAGCGCTTTTCATACAGCTCGGCGCCGCGTGCGGCGTTTCCGGGTTTGGCCTTGACCGCGACCGGTTTGGCGCCGGCCGGGGCCAGCGCCCGCAGATAGCCGACCACGGCGTCGACCTCGGCGTCGGAAAGTTGCGCGAAGGCCGGCATCACCCGACCGGGACGCCCGAGGCGAATGGTCTTGCGCAGATAGTCGTCGTCGGCCTGGGCGAGAAAATCCGGCAGCGCCAGCGGCACGCCGACCCCGCCCTTGCCCTCGGCGCCGTGACAGGCGGCACAGTGCTGGGTGTAGAGGCGCGCGCCGTCGGCGGCGTGCGCCCACGGCGCCAGCCCGAGGCCGAGCGCGAGCAGCGCGCCGATAACGAGACGCCACGAGGAGATTGACGGATGCGTCATGTTACGGAGTGTAGCACTATTGCCTCGCGGCCTGGGCGCCCCGAGCGTGTCCGAGCGAGCAAGTTCCCGACAACGAACGATTGAGAACCGCGCCCGTCATCCCCATAATTCCGACATGAACCGTTCGCCGCCGCCGGTGGTTTTTCTGATGGGTCCGACCGCCGCCGGCAAGTCCGGTCTGGCGCTCGCGCTGCACGCGCGTCTGCCGGTCGAGATCGTGAGCGTCGATTCCTCGCAGGTCTATCGCGGCTTAGACATCGGAACCGCCAAGCCGACTCCGGAAGAGCAGGCGCGTGCGCCGCACCGGTTGATCGATATCCGCGATCCTACCGAGGTCTATTCGGCCGCGCACTTTTGCGACGACGCGCGCCGCGAGATTGCCGCGATCGTCCGCGCCGGGCGCATCCCGTTGCTGGTCGGCGGCACGATGTTTTATTTCCGCGCGCTCGAATACGGCCTCGCACCCTTGCCCTCGGCCGACCCGGCGGTGCGCGCGCGACTGACGCAACAGGCGCTGACGCAGGGCTGGCCGGCGCTGCACGCCCGGCTCGCGGCGCACGATCCCGCGAGCGCGACGCGCATCGATCCGAACGACGCGCAACGCATCCAGCGCGCCCTGGAGATCATCGAGCTCAGCGGCCTGACCCCGAGCGCCTTGAACCGCGCGCACCGCGCGGATTTCCCGTACCACGCCATCAAGCTCGCGCTCGCTCCGGCCGGGCGTGCGCGCCTGCATGAGCAGATCGACCGGCGCTTCGAGCAGATGCTGGAACGCGGCTTGGTCGCCGAGGTCGAAGACTTGCGCCGGCGCGGCGATTTGAACCTGCAATTACCGTCTATTCGCACCGTCGGCTACCGGCAGATCTGGCGATACTTGACTGGCGAGCTCAACTATTCTGAAATGATCGCTCAGGCACAGGCCGCCACCCGCCAACTGGCCAAGCGCCAGTTCACCTGGTTGCGCCGCTATCCGGAAGTTACCTGGCTGGACAGCGATGCCGCCGACCGGGTCGATCAGGCGGTCGAGACGCTGCGCGACCGATTGGCCGGTTAGCGGGGGTGGTTGAAAACGGCGTTTTCGAGGGCATGCTATGGTTATACTGTGATTGGCCGCGCGGTCGGCGGCGGTCCGAAGCCCCTGGAAGCGGGCTGGGTAGAATGCAAGCCTGTCTGGACTTGCAAGCCCCCGGGCGACCGGGGTTTATAAACGCCGCCAACGGCGGAACACGATAAGAACAGGAGCACTGTCATGAGTCAGCAAAGAGGGCAAGCGCTACAAGACCCTTACTTGAACACACTGCGAAAGGAACATGTCCCGGTGTCGATCTTCCTGGTTAACGGCATCAAGCTGCAGGGACAAATCGAATCGTTCGATCAGTTCGTGGTGCTGCTCAAGAATTCCGTCAGCCAGATGATCTACAAACATGCCATCAGCACGGTCGTACCCAGCCGACCGGTGAAATTCTCGTTTGAGCACGGCGACGACTCCGACAAGCAACCCGGAAACGACTAACCCGGCGGCCGGCCCGCCACGGTCGGCGCGCGCCCCCGAGCGCGCGCTGCTCGTGCACGTGCGTTTCGGCGTGCACGCCGATCAGGACGACCTCGACGAATTCCGATTCCTGGCTGAGTCGGCCGGCGTCGCGGTGTGCGCGGTCGTCACCGGCCGGCGCGAGCGCCCGGATGCCGCCACCTATATCGGCAAGGGCAAGGCCGAGGAACTGCGCGCGGCGGTGCTCGCGCACCAAGCCGAGGTGGTGCTGGTGAACCACACGCTCTCGCCGGTGCAGGAACGCAACCTCGAGAAGATCGTCAACTGCCGGGTGCTCGACCGCACCGGCGTGATTCTCGATATCTTCGCGCAGCGCGCCCGCAGCCACGAAGGCAAGCTGCAAGTCGAACTGGCGCAGCTCGAGCACCTGGCCACGCGCCTGGTGCGCGGCTGGACCCACTTGGAGCGGCAAAAGGGCGGTATCGGCCTGCGCGGTCCGGGCGAAACCCAGCTCGAGACCGACCGGCGCCTGCTGCGCGAGCGCGTGAAGCACCTCAACCGCCGCCTGGAAAAGCTCCGCGTTCAGCGCCACAGCCGGCGCAAGGCGCGCAACAAGATTCCGATCCCGACCGTGTCCCTGGTCGGCTACACCAACGCCGGCAAGTCGACGCTGTTCAACCGCCTGAGCGGCGCCACGGCGTACGCCGCCGATCAACTGTTCGCGACCCTCGACCCGACCGCGCGGCGCGTGCACCTGCCGGGCAACATCGACATCGTGCTGGCCGACACCGTGGGTTTCATCCGTCATCTGCCGCACAGCCTGGTGGAGGCGTTCAAGTCGACGCTCGAGGAAGTGGCGCTGGCCGATTTGCTGTTGCACGTGGTCGACGCCGCCAGCGACGTCCGCCGCGAGCAGATCGAACAGGTGAATCTGGTGTTGGCCGAAATCGAGGCGCAACACGTGCCGCAGATATTGATCTTCAACAAGATCGATCTCAGCGGCGAGCCGGCGCGTCTCGAGCGCGACGCCAGCGGCGCGATCGTCAAGGTATGGTTGTCGGCCAGGACCGGTGCGGGTCTGGAACTGTTGCAACAGGCGCTGTCCGAGCACTACCGCCGCCACCGGCTGTACCGGCAACTGCGCCTGCCGCCGCAGGCCGGGCGGCTGCGCGCGCGCATCTACCAGCGTCTCCAGGTGTTGCGCGAACGCAGCCTGGAAACCGGCGAGTGGCTGCTCGACATCGAGCTCGACCCGGTGGATCTCGATTGGCTGGTCCACCAAGAGGGCTTTAGTTCCAATCTTATCGTGCCGGAACCGGCGGCCGCCGTGCTCGCCCCGACCGGTTCCTAAGACCGCCCGGCTACTATAAAATACCTCGCCCTCGTGGGATCGGGTTGAGCGTTTCCTTACCAATCAAGAGGATTACACAGCGTGGCATGGAATGAACCGGGTCCCGGCGGCAAAGAGCCGTGGGGGCAGCGTAAAAAACCCCAAGGTCCTCCCGACTTGGACCAGATTCTCAAGAACCTCCAAGAGCGCGCGCGCGGTCTGTTCGGCGGCAAGGGGCGTGGTGGCGGCGGTGAGGGCGGCGCCAACAAGGTGAGCGGCTTCGGCGCCGGCTTGATCGCCATGGTCGCCGTGATCCTATGGCTGGCGAGCGGCTTCTATATCGTGAACGAAGGCCAGCGCGGCGTGGTGTTGCAATTCGGCGCCAAGACCGAGATCACCGACGCCGGTCTGCACTGGCGCTGGCCGTTTCCGCTCGAGACGGTCGAGAAGGTGAACGTCTCGCAGGTCTCGACCATCGAGATCGGCTACCGCAAGAGCGACAAGACCGGCGGCACCAGCAAGGTTCCGAAAGAGGCCTTGATGCTCACCCAGGACGAGAACATCCTCGACATCGAGTTCGCGGTCCAATACAAGATCAAGGACGCGGCCGATTACCTGTTCAATGTGCGCGACATCCAGACCACGCTGATGTCCGCCAC
Organism: Gammaproteobacteria bacterium; assembly: GCA_016218345.1. Taxonomy (GTDB): domain Bacteria; phylum Pseudomonadota; class Gammaproteobacteria; order Acidiferrobacterales; family UBA6901; genus JACREH01. The sequence goes on from JACREH010000116.1 coordinate 17,960, forward strand.
CGAATCGGCGGTGCGCGAGGTGGTCGGCAAGAGCGATCTGGACTTCATCATCACCGAGGGCCGCGACCAGGTCGGGCAAAATACCCGCGTGCTGTTGCAGGAGATCATGGATCGCTATAAATCCGGCATACAGATCGTGACCGTGCAGATGCAAAAGGCCCTGCCGCCGGAAGAGGTCAAGGCGGCGTTCGACGACGCCGTGAAGGCGCGCGAGGACGAGCAGCGCCTGAAGAACGAGGCCGAGGCGTTCGCCAACGACATGATCCCGCGCGCTCGCGGTAACGCCGCGCGCATGTTGCAGGAGGCCGAGGGTTACAAGGCCAGCGTCATCGCCCGCGCCGAGGGCGACGCCAAGCGCTTCAGCCAGATCGTCGCCGAGTACGCCAAGGCGCCGGGCGTGACTCGCGATCGCCTGTATATCGAGACGATGGAGCGGGTGTTCTCGAATACCACCAAGATCCTGGTCGATCAAAAGGCCGGCAACAACATTCTGTATCTGCCGTTGGACAAGCTGGTGGCACAGGGCGCGACCCGGACCGCCGGTCCGGTCAACACCTTGCAGCCGTTGCCGGAACCGGACAGCCCGGCGCCGGCCGCACGCGACCGCACCCGCGACAGCCAGCGCACGCGGGGGACGCCGTAATGAATCAAACAAAATTTCTGGCCATCGCCGGGTTGGTGCTGATCGCGCTGTTGATCGTGAGCGGCACGGTTTACACCATCGACGAGCGCGAAAAGGCCGTAGTGGTGCGCTTCGGTCAGGTGATCCGCTACGACGACACCCCGGGCATCCACGTTAAGACGCCGTTCCTGGAAACGGTGAAGGTATACGACGCGCGCATCCTGACCATGGACGCCGATCCACAGCCGTTCCTGACCAAGGAAAAGAAGAGCGTGATCGTCGATTCCTACGTGAAGTGGCGGATCGTCGACCTGCTCAAGTATTACGTCTCGGTGGGCGGCGACGAGCAAAAGGCCAAGGACCGTCTGGCGCAGCTCATCAACAGCGGCCTGCGCGACGAGTTCGGCAAGCGCAACCTGCGCGACGTGGTGTCCGGCGATCGCCGCAAGATCATGGAAATCCTGAGCGCGAACACCGACAAGGAAGCGGGCGAGTATGGCATCGAGGTGGTGGACGTGCGCATTCAGCGCGTCGACCTGCCGGCCGAGGTGAGCCAGTCGGTGTACCGGCGCATGGAGGCCGAGCGCGCGCGTATCGCCAAGGAGCTGCGCGCCCAGGGCGCCGAGGAGGCCGAGAAGATTCGCGCCAAGGCCGAACGCCAGCGCGAAGTCCTGCTGGCCGAGGCCTACCGCGACGCCGAGCGCCTGCGCGGCGAGGGGGACGCGCGCGCCACCGCCACCTACGGCCGGGCGTTCGGCGCCAATCCGGAGTTTTATTCCCTGTATCGCAGTCTCAACGCCTACAAGGAGAGCTTCAAGGATAAAGACGATATCCTGATCGTCGATCCGAGCGCCGATTTCTTCCGCTACTTCAAGAATCCGCGGCGCTAGTTACTCCGGCAGGATACCCATGGGCTGGCACGATTTTTGGGGAGCGCTCGCGCTGCTGCTGGTGCTCGAGGGGATCCTGCCGTTTCTCAATCCCGCCGGGTTGCGCCGCGTGTTGCTGGCGGTATGCGACCTGACCGACGCGCAACTGCGGTTCGCCGGCATCACCAGCATGTTGCTGGGACTGGTATTGTTGTACGTCGTGCGCAATTGAGCCGGTGCAACTGTTTTAACGAAGCCATTAACCGGCCGCGCCGCGGCCCTGTGAACCGAGATCATGTTCGAGAAAGACCGCTGGTTGTTGCCGGAAGGCGTTGACGAGATCCTGCCGCCCGAGGCGCGCCGGCTCGAAGCCATGCGCCGGCGCCTGCTCGACCTGTTCGATTTGTGGGGCTACGAGCTGGTGATGCCGCCGCTGGTCGAGTACCTCGAATCGCTGCTGACCGGCAGCGGCCGCGATCTCGATCTGCAGACCTTCAAACTCACCGATCAGCTGACCGGCCGGCTCATGGGTATCCGCGCCGACATGACGCCGCAGGCGGCGCGCATCGACGCGCATTACTTGAAACGCCAGGCGCCGGTGCGCCTGTGTTATGTCGGCAGCGTGCTGCGCACCCGCCCCGACGAATTCGCCGGCTCGCGCGAGCTGCTGCAACTCGGCGCAGAACTGTACGGCCACCCCGGCCCGGCGAGCGACATCGAAGTGCTGCGACTCATGCTCGAGACCCTGGCGACCGTCGGCCTGACCGATCTGCATCTCGATCTCGGCCAAGTCGGGGTATTCCGCGGACTGGCCAAGGACGCCGGCTTGGCGCCGGAACTGGAGGCGGCGTTGTTCGATGCGCTGCAACGCAAGGCGCGCCCCGAGGTCGAGGCGCTGCTGGCCGGCGGCGACTTGGCCACCACGAAAAAACAGGCGCTCGCGGCGCTGCTCGATTTGAACGGCGCCGGCGACGTGCTTCCGCGGGCGCGCGCGTTATTGAAGTCCGCGCCCTCTGAAGTCGTCCAGGCGCTGGCCAATCTGCAAACCGTGGCCGAGGCGGTGCAACGCGCCTATCCGAAACTGCCGGTCTATTTCGATCTGGCCGAGCTGCGTGGCTATCGTTACTACACCGGCGTGCTGTTTTCGGCGCTGGTCCCCGGCCGGGGGCAGGCGGTCGCCCAGGGCGGCCGCTACGACGGCATCGGCAAGGCCTTCGGGCGGGCGCGCGCCGCCACCGGCTTCAGCGCCGACCTGCGCCAGCTGTTGAAAATCGCCCCGGCGGTCGACGTCCCGCCCGGCGCGATCCTGGCGCCGGCCGGCGACGAGCCGGAGTTACAGCAGGCGATCGCGCGCCTGCGCGCCGCCGGCGAACGGGTCGTGTCGGCCCTGCCGGGCGCGACCGCGGCCGCCGCCGAACTGGGTTGCGACCGCGAGCTGGTCAAGCAGGGCGGGGCGTGGGCTGTCAACAAACTCGCTGGTCGTTGAGCTAATAATTTTTTACGCAAAGGCGCAAAAAATACCTCAGCCACAGATGAACGCAGATAAAGATTGAATTATTTATCTGTGTTCATCTGTGGCTAATTTAAATTAGTTTTCCTAAAGTTTAAAAAGGTGCTATGGGCAAGAACGTAGTCGTGGTCGGCTCGCAGTGGGGCGACGAAGGCAAGGGCAAGATCGTGGATCTGCTCACCGACAAGGCGCATGCGGTGGTGCGTTTTCAAGGCGGCCATAACGCCGGTCACACGCTGGTGATCGACGGCCATAAGACCGTCCTGCACCTGATTCCGTCCGGTATCCTGCGCAGCAACGTGCTGTGTCTGATCGGCAACGGCGTGGTGCTGTCGCCGACGGCGTTGTTCGAGGAGATCGACCAGTTGCAGCAGCAGGGCATCCCGGTCGGCGAGCGCCTGCGGGTGAGCGAATCCTGTCCGTTGATCCTGCCGCACCACGCGGCGCTCGACGCGGCGCGCGAGAAGGCGCGCGGCAAGGCCGCGATCGGCACTACCGGGCGCGGCATCGGCCCGGCCTACGAGGACAAGGTCGCGCGCCGCGGCCTGCGCGTGGCCGACCTGTTCGACGCCAAGGGGTTCGGCGAGAAACTGCAAGGCGTGATGGACTATCACAACTTCGCGCTGCAACACTATTTCAAATGCGCCGGCGTCGATTACCAGCAGACGCTCGACGAGAGCCTGGCCCTGGCCGAACGCCTGCGGCCGCTGGTGGCGGATATCCCGGAACTGCTCGACGGCTATGCGCGCCAGGGGAAATCCCTGCTGTTCGAGGGCGCCCAGGGTACCTTGCTCGACATCGATCACGGCACCTATCCGTTCGTGACCTCGTCCAACACCAGCGCCGGGGCGGCGAGCTGCGGCAGCGGCATCGGCCCGCGCCGGCTCGATTACGTCCTCGGCATCACCAAGGCCTATACCACGCGTGTCGGCGCCGGCCCGTTCCCGACCGAATTGTTCGACGCCGCCGGCGAGCACATGGGTACGCGCGGCCACGAATTCGGCGCCACCACCGGCCGCAAGCGCCGCTGCGGCTGGTTCGACGCGGTGGCGGTGCGCCGCGCCCACCAGATCAACAGCTTCTCGGGACTGTGCATCACCAAGCTCGACGTGCTCGACGGTCTGGACACGGTGCGTATCTGCACCGCCTACCGCTACCGGGGCGAGGAACGGCTCACCCCGCCGAGCGGCGCCGAGGCATTGGCACAATGCCAGCCTGTGTACCAGGATATGCCGGGCTGGAAGCAATCGACGCTCGGGGTCAAGGATCTGGCGAAACTCCCGGCTAACGCGCGCGCCTACCTCACGCGTCTGGAGGAGCTGACCGGCACGCGCATCGACATCGTGTCGACCGGCGCCGACCGCAGCGAGACCATCGTTCTGCGCCATCCGTTTGCGTGACATCAGCATGGTAAACACCCGACGTAAAGCCGCCAAGACGCAAAGAAAAGCATGATAAAGGATTAAATCGATATCCCTTTGCGCCTTCGCGCCTCTGCGTCGAAAGTTAATATAGCCATGATCGACTGGAACAATCGCTGGAAGGAATTTCTCATTGAGCAGGGCGCGGCCACCGACGACGATGGCGTGCGCCATTTCGCCGAAGCCGATCAGCATGTCCAGAGCCGGCTGGCGGCCGAGGGCGATATTCTCGCCGATCTTTCCCATCTCGGTCTGATCCGGGTCGACGGCCCGGACGCCGCCGCCTTCCTGCAGGGCCAGCTGAGCAACGACATCCGCCAAGTCGACGCCGACCATGGCCAGCTGAGCGCCTACTGCCTTCCGAACGGCCGCATGCTGGCGCTGTTCCGCGTGTTTCTGCGCGCTGGCGCCTATTACCTGCAACTGCCGTCAACCATCCAACCGGCCACGCTCACGCGTCTGAAGATGTTCGTGCTGCGCGCGAAGGTTGCGCTGGCCAGCGCCGATCGGGAACTGATTCGCCTCGGGCTGTCCGGGCCGAACGCGTTGCACTTGCTGCGCGCCACGGGAATGACGCCACCCGCGCGTACCGACGAAGCGGCCGAACAGGACGGCATGACGTTGCTGCGCCTGCCCGGCCGGCACCCGCGTTTTGAAATCATCGCCGGACTGGAGGCCGGGCAGCGGCTGTGGACGACGTTCGCCGGCCAAGCGGTCGCAGTCGGCGCCTCGGCCTGGTCATGGCTGGATATCGCCGCCGGGATTCCCACGTTGCAGCCGGGTGCGATCGACGAATTTATCCCGCAGATGGTCAATCTCGATTTGCTGGGCGGCGTGAGTTTTCAAAAGGGCTGTTATCCGGGCCAGGAGATCGTGGCGCGCGTGCATCACCTCGGGCGCGTCAAGCAACGTCTGTTTCTCGGCCATGTCGCGACCGGTGCGCGACCGGCGGTCGGCGCTCCGATTCACGCCACCGGTTCGGAGCAGGGTATCGGTTGGGTCGTGGACGCCCAGCCCGCGCCGGCCGGTGGCTACGATCTGACCGCGGTGCTCACTCTGGAACAGGTCGAGGCACCGCTGCGTCTGGGCGGTTTGCAGGGACCGCGCTTGACATTGCAAAAACCGCCGTATTCTACCGGCGATTTCTGAACGGCGCGCCGCTGGCCGCGATGCTTGTCAACGGTCGCCTACCTGTGCTTGAATGACCCGGGTTCGAGAGAGTGTATATTAGGAAATAATAATATAGGCCTGGACGGCCGGGCGTAAGAAGAGCAGTGGTTCTACCGAGAGGGGGAGTCGCTGCATCAATAACTAAATGTTTGCCGTCAACCAACCTTCGGAGGAGCCAGATGATTTACACCAAAAAAACTCCCTGGACGCTGATTATGGGCATTATCATGGTGGCGTACGCCTACCTGGTAAAGTCCGGCGTCCTGGAACCGTTAATCAAATACCTGGGTACCGGAAAGCTCACCGGCGAAATGGTCACGCTGGGCTACGTGTTCGGCGGTATCGCGATCGTCGTCGGCCTGTTGCAGCTGGCCGTCAAATTCAAGGAAGGCCATGCCGACTATTATCTTTCCACCATCGGCGGCCTGACCTTTATCATGCTGGTCGCGTTCGTGGTCAAGTGGGGCCTCGATCCGCAGATGAGCGCCTGGGGCAAGGCCGCCCAACCCGCGCTCGGCTTCAACTTCGCCAGCATCATGAACCTGAACTACGTGGTGATGGGCATCATCGCCGGTATTATCGTGGTGAACGTGTTCAAGATCCCGTCCTGGGCGGAAAACGGCGTGCGCCTGTCGCGCCTCGGCCTGAAGACCGGCGTCATTCTGCTGGGTACCCTGTACAGCTTGGCGGAGCTGGCGCAACTCGGACGCCTGTCGGTGGTGTTGATCGGCTTCTTCGTGCTGGGTTCGGTCGGCATGGTGCTGTGGATGGGCTCGCGCCGCAAAATCCCGAATTCCATGGGCGGCGTGCTGTCCGCCGGCCTCGGCGTCTGCGGCGTGTCGGCCTCGGTGGCCGCGGCCCCGGTCGTGCAGGCCAAGTCCACGGAAATCGCCTACACCATTGGCACGATTCTGCTCTGGGGCGTGCTGATGATGTTCATCTTCCCGATTGTCGGCAAGGCGCTCGGCATGGGCTACATCCAGTTCGGCGCCTGGGCCGGTACCGGCATCCTGAATTCCGCGCAGGTGGCGGGCGCGGCGTTGGCCTTCCAGCCGGACGGCATCGAGACCCTCAAGGTCGCCGAGATCTTCAACATCACCCGCGTGCTGTTCCTGCCGATCATCGTGCTGTGGCTGGCGGTGTGGTACGTGAAGCGCGAGCAGACCGGCATCAAGGTCAACCTCGGTCAGGTGATCGTCGGCAAGTTCCCGCTGTTCGTGATCGGCTTCATCCTGATGTTCGCCCTGTCCTCGACCGGCGTGTTCGCCCCGGCCCAGCATTACCAGGGCAAGTTCTTCGACAACAGCGAAGCCAAGCTGGTCAAGACCGACAAGGAAGGCAAGGTCACCAGCAAGCTGCTGAAGGATGAAGAGGTCGCACTCCTGTGGAAGGAAGCCGACAAGATCCAGCGCGAGGACCAGAAGAAAGCCCTGAGCGGTCTGGTCGAAAACAAGAAGCTCATGTCGATCGACGACGACAACGCCCTGCGCGGTGTGGCCAACGCCAAGATCCTCTCCAAGGAAGCCAACGCCATCCTGAAGAAGGCGCACGGTGCGGTTTATCATACCGCGGCCAAGATCGGGATGTTCCGCGATCTCATCGCCTGGTTCTTCACCTTCGGTCTGGTGGGCCTGGGCATGCAGATCACCATGTCCTCGATCAAGCAGGCCGGTGGCCAGCCGCTCGTTATCGGCTCGGTGGTCGGCACGGTCAAGGCGGTTGGCTCCCTCATTGTGGTCATGATGTTCGTGCACGAAACCATCTAAGCGGAGGAATTCTTCATGTCTAAAGAGAAATTTGATCGCGGGACCGCGCTCACCATCTTCAAGAACGATCGCGTCGAGGACCTGTCCGCGCTTGTCATATCGCTGGTCATCGCGTTCCTGGTCTATGTCTACATAAAATAGTCGTAACTCCAACCGCCCCGGTGGTGTGCCTCGTGCCATCACCGGGGTTTTTTTTGACGAAGTGAAACCCATGCTGAGAGCAAAACACGTACTGCTGGCGAGCCACGGCACGCAAGGCGCGCGCGCCGCCGAGAAGCTGGCGTTCTCGCTGTGCGCCCCCGGGGCCAGCCTGCATCATCTGATCGTGGTCCCGGATTTTTGGAAGGGCATGATGGGCGACGACTGGCTGAACAACGCCGCCACCCGCGAGATCTACGGCGACTATGTGGAAACCCAGCTGGAAAACGAGGTTCGAACGCATATTCGGCGCCTGCGCAAGCAAGCCGCCAAACGCAGAATTCGCTACGATTTCACCATGGTGCAGGGCAAGCCGACCGAGTGCCTGGCGGCGCGCGCCGCCAAGGGGCCGGTGGACATCGTGGTGCTGGGTTCGCCGCGTCCGCGCGGCAAGACCGGCTACCGGTCCGGAATCGAACTGGACAAGCTCGCGCGCCGCGTGCGCCGGCCGATCCTGATCGCGCCGTTTCCGAAATGAACCGGGATCCGGCCACGACCGCCGAGGACAAGGTCTGGGTGGAGATCGCCACGCCGCTCGCCCTCGACGCGCTGCGCCGGTTCTGCGACGATCTGGAACGCCTGTACCGCATCAACCCCTATCTGGATTTCACGGTCTGGCGCAACACCGGCCCCGACCGGTATCACATCGAGTTCCATAACAACAGCAACGAGCAGGACGTTGCGCTCGATCTCACCCGCCGGCGCGAGTCCGATCTGGCGTTCATCGTCGAGTACGCCCGGGGCATCAAGGCCGCCACGCGCTTCGAACTCGCCGCCACCGAGCGCGGCAGCAAACTCACGATCACCGACGATTACAGCCGTCTGCCGCCGGCCGAACGCGAACAGCGTCTGCACGAGGTCGACAAGAGCCTGACGGCCTGGGGGCAGGGGGTGTTCGACTACCTGCGGCACCTTCGGCGCTGGGGCTGGTTCGCGCCATGGCGCTGGTACATGCGCCGGGTGTGGACGCCGATGCGGCCGATGACGCGGCGCATTACCTGGATGGTGATCCTGGTCGATGTCGCGTTCTTCGCGCTGTTTTTATTTGTGATGCTTATCTATTGGGTGGAGTACGGCTGACAACACGCATGCAGCGGCGGGTTTGAAACTGTAGGGGCGGGTTTGAAACCCGCCCCTACTTCCGTGTCGGTTCGATGATCTGGTAGAAGGTCTCGCCCTTCTTGACCATCCCGAGCTCGTTGCGGGCGCGTTCTTCGATCGCCTCCAGGCCCTGTTTCAGGTCCAGCACCTCGGCCTCGAGCGCGCGGTTGCGCGCGCGCAGCTGGGCGATTTCGGTCTGGTGCGCGGCGACCTCGCGTTGCAGCTGCCAGAGCGCGAGGACCCCCCCGTTGCCGACCCACAGCGGATATTGCAGCGCCAGCAGCAGCCCGAGCAAGGTGTAACGGATGATCTGCACGCGCGCAATCATGGACTGGACGGCGAGCGGGCCGGGGCTATGACGCGGTTGCCGCGAGCCTCGGGAACGCCCGCCGCCCGGGGTAGGACGCGGCTGCACCCAGCTCTTCCTCGATGCGCAACAGCTGATTGTATTTGGCCACGCGTTCCGAGCGCGACAGCGAGCCGGTCTTGATCTGGCCGCAGCCGGTGGCGACCGCCAGGTCGGCGATGAACGTGTCCTCGGTCTCGCCCGAGCGGTGCGAGATCACCGCCGCATAGCCGGCCTGTTTGGCCAGACGGATGGCGTCCAGGGTCTCGGTGAGCGTGCCGATCTGGTTGACCTTGATGAGGATGGCGTTGGCGATGCCCTGCTCGATGCCGCGCGCCAGGATGGCGCTGTTGGTGACGAACAGATCGTCGCCCACCAGTTGCACCCGCTGCCCGAGTTTGCGGGTGAGTTGCGCCCAGCCGTCCCAGTCGTTTTCGCCGCAACCGTCCTCGATGGTGACGATCGGGTAGCGATCGACCCAGTCGGCCAGTTTGTCGACCAACTCGCCGGCGCTCAACACTTTCTGTTCCGAGGCGAGCCGGTAACGGCCATCCTTGAAAAACTCCGAACTGGCGGCGTCGATGCCGATGCACACATCGCGCCCCGGCCGGTATCCGGCCGCGTCGATGCCTTCCAGGATCACCTGAATCGCGGCCTCGTTGGAGCCGAGGTCGGGGGCGAAGCCGCCTTCGTCGCCCACCGTGGTCGCCAAGCCCTTGTTCTGGAGGACTTTTCTGAGGGCGTGGAACACCTCGGTCCCGCAGCGCAAGGCCTCCGCGAAGCTCCCGGCCGAGACCGGCAGGATCATGAATTCCTGCAAATCGACGCTGTTGTCGGCGTGCGCGCCGCCGTTGACGATGTTCATCATCGGTACCGGCATGTCATAGCGGTCTTGGTTGTTGAGATAACGATAGAGCGGCAGCCCGGCCGCCGCCGCCGCGGCGCGCGCGCCGGCCAGCGATACCGCCAGGATGGCGTTGGCGCCAAGGCGCTCCTTGGTCGGTGTGCCGTCGAGTTCGATCATGCGCCGGTCGATGGCTTCCTGGTCGCGGGCATCGCGGCCGAGCAGGGCGGCGCGAATCTCCCCGGCCACGTGCCCGCAGGCGCGCCGCACACCCTTGCCGCCGTAGCGCTTCGGGTCGCAGTCGCGCAACTCGACCGCCTCGCGCTCGCCGGTCGAGGCGCCGGACGGTACCGAGGCGCGCCCGCGCGCGCCGGATTTCAGCGTCACCTCCGCCTCGACGGTGGGGTTGCCGCGCGAATCCAGGATTTCGCGCGCACGAATATCTGCAATTGTCGTCATCGTCTTTCTTTCTAGTTAAGTTTCTGGGTATTCACGCGGAGCGGGCAGCGGCGCGGAGAACGTGGAGTTCAGGGGTTATTCGCAAAAAGCTTCTTTGCCTTCTCTGCCTTCTCTGCGTCTCTGCGTTGAAAATTAATACAAACTCTCTCTTCTTGCTCGCTTCTCAGGTGATGGCAAGCGTCATTTCAGCCAAGCCGTTGCGCTTGACGCAGTCGTCCAGCTCTTTGAGCGTGGCGAGCAGGGTCTTCATATGCGCCAGCGGCCAGGCGTTCGGGCCGTCGCTCATGGCTTCGTGCGGGCGCGGGTGGGTCTCCATGAACAGCCCGGCGATCCCGGCCGCGACCGCGGCGCGCGCCAGCACCGGGATGTGCTCGCGCTGGCCGCCGCTCTTCGTGCCTTGCCCACCCGGCAGCTGCACCGAATGGGTGGCGTCGAACACCACCGGGCAGCCGGTGGCGCGCATCACGGCCAGCGAACGCATGTCCGACACCAGGTTGTTGTAACCGAACGAGAAGCCGCGTTCGCACACCATGATGCGGCCGGTGCCGCCGGCGGCGTTGGCCTTTTCGACCACGTTCTGCATCTCCCAGGGCGACAGGAATTGGCCCTTTTTGATGTTGACCGGCTTGCCGCACGCTGCCACGGCCTCGATGAAGTCGGTCTGGCGGCACAGAAACGCCGGCGTCTGGAGCACGTCCACGACCGCGGCGACCTCGTCGATCTCCGGAATGTCGTGCACGTCGGTCAGTACCGGCACGCCGATCTGTTTGCGCACGCTTTCGAGTATGCTCAGGCCGGCCTGCAGGCCCGGTCCGCGGAACGATTTGCCCGAACTGCGGTTGGCCTTGTCGAAGGACGATTTATAGATGAACGGAATGCCGAGACCGTCGGTGATTTCCTTCAAGCGCCCGGCGGTCTCCTGGGCGAGATCCTTGGATTCAATGACGCACGGGCCGGCAATCAGGAACAGCGGCCGGTCGAGACCGACCTCGAAACCGCATAATTTCATCGCGCGGCAACCTGCTTGGTGTGGGCGGCCTCGCGCTGGGCGCGCGCGGCCTGGATGAAGTGGGTGAACAACGGGTGGCCGTCGCGCGGGGTGGACGTGAATTCGGGATGGAATTGCACGCCGACGAACCACGGATGGTCGGCGAGCTCGGTGACCTCCACCAGGGTGCCGTCGAGCGAGGTGCCGGCGATCACCAGGCCGTGTTTTTCCAGGGTCTCGCGGTAGCCGTTGTTGAATTCGTAGCGGTGGCGGTGGCGCTCCTGGATCAGGTCGCGGCCATAGGCTTGCTGGGTGCGCGTGCCGGCTGTCAGGCGACAATCCTGTGCGCCCAGGCGCATGGTGCCGCCCAGATCGCTTTTCTCGGTACGGGTCACGACCTGGCCCTCGGTGGTTTTCCACTCGGTAATGAGCGCGATCACCGGGTGCGGTGTCTGCTTGTTGAATTCGGTGCTGTGCGCGCCCTTCAGACCGGCGACATTGCGGGCGAACTCGATCACCGCCACCTGCATGCCCAGACAGATGCCGAGATAGGGGAGTTTGCTCTGACGCGCATAGCCGACGGCCTTGATCTTGCCTTCGATGCCGCGTTCGCCGAACCCGCCCGGCACCAGGATGGCGTCGACGTTCTGCAGCGCCGCCGTGCCCTCGGCCTCGAGACGCTCGGAATCGACATAGCGGATGTTGACCTTGGTGGCGGTGTGGATGCCGGCGTGCTTGAGCGCTTCGGACAGCGATTTGTAGGATTCGGTGAGATGCACGTATTTTCCGACCAGCGCGATCTCGACCTCGCCGGTCGGGTGTTCCATCGAGTAAATGACCTTGTCCCACTCGGCGAGATTGGCCTTGCGCACGTTGAGGTGCAGCTTTTCGACCACGATCTCGTCCAGCCCCTGCTCGTGCAGCAGCCGCGGGATCTTGTAGATATTGTCCACGTCCACCGCCGAGATCACGGCCCGCACCGGCACGTTGGTGAACAGCGCGATCTTGCGGCGTTCGTCGTCCGGCAGCATGCGGTCGGCGCGGCACAGCAGCACGTCCGGCTGGATGCCGATCGAGCGCAATTCCTTGACCGAGTGCTGGGTGGGCTTGGTCTTGATTTCGCCGGCGGTGGCGATGTACGGCACCAGCGTCAGGTGCATGTACACGACGTTGCTCGGACCCTGTTCCACGCCCATCTGGCGGATGGCCTCGAGGAACGGCTGGGATTCGATGTCGCCGACCGTGCCGCCGATCTCGATGAGCGCGACATCGGCGCCGCTCGCGCCCTCCTGTATGCAGCGCCGGATCTCGTCGGTGATGTGCGGGATCACCTGCACCGTGGCGCCCAGATAGTCGCCGTGCCGCTCTTTGCGAATGACGGTTTCGTAGATGCGCCCGGTGGTGAAATTATTGCGCTTGGTCATGGTGGTACGCACGAAGCGCTCGTAATGACCGAGGTCCAGATCGGTCTCGGCGCCGTCGTGGGTGACGAACACCTCGCCGTGTTGATACGGGCTCATGGTGCCCGGGTCGACGTTGATATACGGATCGAGTTTCAGCAGGGTGACCTTGAGACCGCGCGCTTCCAGCAGGGTGGCGAGGGAGGCGGAGGCGATCCCTTTGCCGAGGGAAGACACGACACCGCCGGTCACGAAGATAAACTTGGCCATGGATCCGTTTTTTTGCAGGGAGGTCAGGGACAGACCTAAACGGGAATACAAATTACCAGATGCCGCCTGTTAACACAATGAGAATGCCCGATTTTTTCGGTATCCGGGCGCAAAAAACCCGACGCACAGGGCAAACACGCAGAGAATTGCGTTTGCGGTTTGCGTGAACAGTTCGTGGCGTGCTCGGCGGATTGGCGCCGGGCGTAAACGGCTTACAGCGGTTGTAGAACAAGCCGCACGCCCGGCTCGTCGGCGCGCGCCGCATACGGTTCGCACACCCACAGATCGGCGACTGCGGCGAGCGCGCCGTCGGCGTAGAGCAGCGGCAGGCGCCCGCGCCGCCACGGGGCGACATGGCTGGCCTGGAGCAATTTCTTGAGTTTGTGCCGGTGGCGGCGCCCAGGCAGGCGACAGACCTCGCCGCCGTGACGCAGGCGCACGCGCAGCGGCGCGGCCGGCAGGCGCGCGCGTGCCAGGCCTTGACCGTCGGCCGGCACCGCCAGCAGCCGCCAGCCGAGTTGCGGAAGCTCCAGCGGGCCGCTCAGGTCCCACGGCAGGTCGAGCGTCGATACCGGCGCGGCCAGGGGCGCGGCCGCCTGCAGGCCGTCGCGGTAACGCCAGACCTCCACGCCCGGCCAGGCGAGCCGCGCCCGCCGGCTGGCGGGCTCGTGGTCGACCAGCGCGGTCAGGTCCTCGAGTTGCTGGGTGGTCGGCGCCGGCAGGCCTTGATGACGCAGCCAATAGCGCAGCAGATTGGCCAGACGGGCGTGCGGCAGAGCGCGCAGCGCGCCGATCGAGAGCGTGGCGCGCTCGCCCGCCGGACCCGGGCAGCGGCCCAGGTCGTCGGCGGCGAGCGCGTCCAACAGCGCCGCCGCCGCGGCCGCGTGGCGGGCGCTGCGCGCCAGCAATTCACCGGCCTGCGGCCAGTGACGCCGCACCACCGGCAGGACCTCGTGGCGAATGACATTGCGCCGGTGCTTGAGGTTTAGATTGCTTTCGTCGTCGATCCAGTCGAGGCGGTGATGCTCGGCGTAGGCGCGCAAGTCGGCGCGCGTGAAATCGAGCAACGGCCGGGCCAGCCGGCCGGGGCCGAAGGTCTTGATCGGGGCGATCGCCGCCAGGCCGTGCATGCCGGCGCCGCGCAGCAGTTGCAACAACACGGTTTCGGCCTGATCGTCTTGATGGTGCGCGGTGAGCAGCACCTGGTCCGGCGCCAGAGCGCGTTTGAGCGCGTCATACCGGGCTCGGCGCGCCGCGGCCTCCAGGCCGTCGCCGGCGGCGGAATCGACCCGGACCCGCACGGACTCGAACGCGACAGCGAGTTGCGCGCAAATCTGCCGGCAGTGGTGCGCCCACTCGGCCGAATCGGGATGGAGGCCGTGGTCGATGTGCATGGCGCGCAACGCGAAGGCCGGCCGGCGTCGGCCGCGCAGCCCGGCCAGGGCGTGCAGTAACACGTGGGAATCGAGTCCGCCGCTGAAGGCGACCGTGAACGAGGCGGTGGGGGACAACGCCAGGCGCTCGAACAGACTGGCCTCAAGCGCCGCTACCGAGAAACCGGGGTCAGATTTCCTCAAATTGGCCGTAGTGCATGAGGCGGGCGTAGCGTGCCGCGACCAGTTGATCGACAGACAGGGAATTGAGCGTGGCGAGATGCGCGAGCAGGCTGGCCTTGAGGGTCGCGGCCATGGCGTCGATGTCGCGGTGCGCGCCGCCCATGGGTTCGGGGATCACCGCGTCGACCAGGCCGAGCTTGAGTAGGCGTTCGGCGGTGATGCCCATGGCCTCGGCCGCGGTCGGGGCCATGTCGGCGCTTTTCCACAGAATCGAGGCGCATCCTTCCGGCGAGATCACCGCGTAGGTGGCGTATTGCAACATCAGCATGCGGTCGCAGACGCCGATCGCGAGTGCGCCGCCCGAGCCGCCCTCGCCGATCACGGTACTCAGGATCGGTGTCTTGAGCGCGGCCATGACGTACAGATTGCGCGCGATCGCTTCGCTTTGGCCGCGTTCCTCGGCGCCCACCCCGGGGTAGGCGCCGGGCGTGTCGATGAAGGTCAGCACCGGCAGATGAAAGCGTTCGGCGGTGTGCATGAGCCGCAGCGCCTTGCGGTAGCCCTCCGGGCGCGGCATGCCGAAATTGCGCCGCACCTTTTCGCGGGTATCGCGCCCCTTTTGATGGCCGATCACCACCACCGGCTGGCCGTCGAGACGCGCCAGCCCGCTGACGATCGCCGGGTCGTCGGCGAACGCGCGATCGCCGTGCAGTTCTTCAAAATCGGTGAAGATGCGCTGTAGGTAGTCGAGGGTGTAGGGGCGTTGCGGGTGGCGGGCGAGCTGGGCGATTTGCCAGGGGGTGAGGGCGGTGAAGATCGATTCGGTGAGTTTGCGGCTCTTGGCGCGCAGGCGCTTGATCTCATCGTCGATATTGACCTCGCCGTCCTTGCCGCTATTGCGCAGGGCCTCGATCTTCGCCTCCAGGTCGGCGATCGATTGCTCGAAATCGAGATAGTTCTGATTCATGTCTCGGTCCGCGGTGGTTGGGGGTATTGTAAACCCCGGGCCCGCCGGGGTGGCAAGTATCGATTTTACACCGGCGCGCCGGGGAAATCCCGGCGAAATCCCCGGATTTGGCGTGGTCGTGACGGGGCTGGGCTTTTGGCATAGGCTTGTATCGTTCCGGACGAAACAGGCTCAAGGCGTGTCGCGATGCAGAACAATAAACACCGGCCGGTTTATCTCAATCTACTTGCCATCCATTTGCCGATCACCGGCCTGGTATCGGTCCTGCACCGCGTCACCGGCGTGCTGGCGCTGCTGCTCGTGCCGGCGGCGCTGGCGTTATTGCAGCGTTCGTTCGAGGGCGAGAGCGGCTATGCACAGGCGCGCGCGCTCCTCGCCAGTCCGGCGGGACGCCTGGCGGCGGTCGTGGCGATCTGGCTCATGACCCAGCATTTCTTTTCCGGTCTGCGGCATTTGCTGCTCGATCTCGATATCGGTGTGGCGCTCGCCGGCGCCCGGCGCAGCGCCGCCGCGGTGTTTCTGGCGAGCGCGGCGGTGACGCTGCTGGCGGCGTGGCGGCTGTTATGAGCGCGCGCGATCTCGGCAGCGCCCGCGCCGGACTGAACGGCTGGCTGGCGCAACGCATCACCGCCCTGTACCTGGCCGGGTTTTCGCTGTTTGCGACCCTGCGCCTGCTGCTCGATCCGATCACGGATTACCCGGCGTGGCGGGCCTGGCTGAGCGGCGGTGCCATGCGGCTGGCGCTGGCGGTCTTCCTGCTGACGGCGATCGTGCACGGCTGGCTGGGAGTGCGCAGCGTCTTGATGGATTACCTCCATCCGGGCGGCTGGCGGTTTTCGGCGAGCGTCGCCGTCGGTTTGGGTTTGCTGGCGCTGGCACTGTGGTCGGTGCAGATCGTATTCTGGGATCTGCGTCCATGAATGCGATCGATGCGCTGCCGCGGCGGCGGTTCGATTGTCTGGTCATCGGCGCCGGCGGCGGCGGGCTGCGCGCCGCGCTGCAACTCGCTCAGGCCGACGTGCATGTGGCAGTGGTGTCCAAGGTGTTTCCGACGCGCTCGCACACGGTCGCCGCCCAGGGCGGCATCAACGCCGCGCTCGGCAACGTGCTGCCGGACGATTGGCATTGGCACATGTACGACACCGTCAAGGGCGGCGATTATCTGGGCGACCAGGACGCCATCGAGTACATGTGCCGTGTCGCCCCGGGACTGGTGATCGAGCTCGAACACTACGGCGTGCCGTTCACGCGCCTCGAGAACGGCCGCATCTATCAACGCATGTTCGGCGGCCAGAGCCAGAATTTCGGCGGCGCCCAGGCGGCCCGCACCTGCGCCGCCGCCGACCGCACCGGCCATGCCATCCTGCACGCCCTGTATCAACAGAATCTGCGCGCCAAAACCCATTTTTTCGACGAGTTCTTCGCGATCGATCTGCTGCGCGACGCCGCCGGCAATGTGTTCGGGGCGCTGGTGCTGGAGATCGAGACCGGCGAACCGCTGGTGATCGAGGCCAAGACCACGCTCCTGGCGACCGGCGGCGCCGGGCGCATGTACCGCACCACCACCAACGCCCTGATCAACACCGGCGACGGCCTGGGGATGGCGTTGCGCGCCGGCATTCCGCTGCAGGACATGGAGTTCATCCAGTTTCACCCGACCGGCATCGCCGGGCTCGGGATTCTCATCACCGAGGGCGCGCGCGGCGAGGGCGGTTATCTGGTCAACAATGGCGGCGAGCGTTTCATGGAACGCTATGCCCCGCAGGCGCGCGACCTGGCGAGCCGCGATGTCGTCAGCCGCGCGATCGCCGTCGAGGTGCGCGAAGGCCGCGGTTGCGGGCCGAACCGGGATCACGTGCTGCTCAGGCTCGACCATCTGGGCGCCGAACTCATCAAAAGCCGTCTGCCCGGCATCCGCGAAAACGCCATGCGCTTCGCGCATGTCGATCCGATCGACCGGCCGATCCCGGTCTATCCGACCGCGCACTATATTATGGGCGGCATCCCCACCAACCGTTTCGGCCAGGTGGTGGTGCCGGAGCACCATGGGCCGGAGGAGCCGGTACCCGGCCTGTACGCGGTCGGCGAGTGCGCATGCGCCTCGATCCACGGCGCCAACCGCCTGGGCGGCAACTCGATACTCGATATCGTGGTGTTCGGCCGGGCCGCGGCCGATCATATCCTCGAGTACCTGGCCGACAACCCGCATGCCCGGCCGTTTCCGCCGGCTGCCGCCGAGCCGGCACTGGCGCGGCTCAGGCGCTGGGACCGGACCGGCGAGGGCGAATCGGTCGACGGTCTGGGCGAGGAATTGCGACGCGCGATGGAGGAGTATTGCGGGGTGTTTCGCACCCAGGAGGTGCTCGATCAGGGGGTCGCCAAGGTCGTGGCCCTGCGTGAACGGTTGGCGGACGCACGCCTCACGGATCACAGCCGGGTGTTCAACACCGCGCGGATCGAGGCCCTGGAACTGGAGAACCTCATGGAGATCGCGCTGGCCACGGTGGTCTCGGCTGCCGCCCGCCGCGAGAGCCGCGGCGCCCATTCGCGCGTCGATTACCCGGCGCGCGACGATATCAAGTGGCTAAAACACAGCCTTTTTTTCCGGGAAGGCCGACGGCTCGACTACAAGCCGGTGCGCATGAAACCGCTCAGCGTCGACAGCTTTCCGCCCCAGGCGCGGGTCTACTGACGCGGACCCCCATGCCGATCGCATTTTCGATTTATCGTTTCGATCCGGAATCCGGCGACCCGCCGCATATGCAGGCGGTCGAACTGGACGCCGACAGCGGCACGGTTATGGTGCTGGATGCGCTGCTGCTGCTCAAGCGCCGCGACGACAGCCTGAGCTTCCGGCGCGCCTGCCGCGAGGGGGTGTGCGGCTCGGACGCCATGAATATCAACGGCCGCAATCGCCTGGCCTGCATCACTCCGATCAAGGGGCTGACACAGCCGATCGCACTTCGGCCGTTGCCGGGTCTGCCGGTGATCCGCGATTTGATTGTGGACCAGAGCCAGTTTTTCACCCAATACCGGGCGGTTAAACCCTGGCTGATCAATCACGATCCGGTACCGGAGATCGAACGCTTGCAGGCGCCCGCGGATCGCGCCGCGCTGGACGGCCTGTACGAGTGCATACTTTGCGCTTGTTGTACAACGGCTTGCCCGTCGTTCTGGTGGAATCCCGATAAGTTTCTGGGGCCGGCGGCGCTGCTGCAGGCCTGGCGGTTCCTGGCCGACAGCCGCGACCAGGCGAGCGGCGAGCGCCTGGACGGTCTGGAGGATCCCTACAAACTGTTTCGCTGCCACACCATCATGAACTGTGTCGATGTCTGCCCGAAGGGGCTCAACCCAACCGCCGCCATCGGCCGGATCCGTCAATTGCTCGTCAAGCGCATCCTGTGACTGCTCACGGGGAGTTGCCACGTGTGCGCTGGAGGTGCCGGCGGGGGCTGTTGGAACTCGATCTGGCGCTGCGGGCCTTTCTGGACCGGGGGTACACGACGCTCACCCGGCCCGAGCAGGCCGCGTTTCAGCGGCTTTTGGAAGCGCCCGATACGCAGTTGCAGGCCTGGCTGCTGGGGCAGGAGGAATGTCCGGATCATGAATTCAGGGAACTTATCAAAAAGATTCGATAGTCCGTTAATAATAAACATAAAAGTTTCCAAGCTGCTCGGCGGGGCGCTGACCGCCGTGCACCTGGGAGCGGCGGTGCTGACGGTGCTGCTACCGGTTCCGGTCTGGTGGCAGGTGCTGCTGGCCGGCGGCATCGCGGCGAGCGCGGCCCATGTACTGCGGCGGCATGCCTGGCGACGCGCCCGCGGGGCGGCGATCGCGCTCGAGATCGACAGCGGCGGCGACTATGCCGTGCGGCGGGTTGCGGGCGATTGGCTGCCGTGCCGGTATGTCGAGAGCTTCGTGTCGCCGTGGCTGGTGATCGTGCGACTCGTCCCCGAGGGCCGGCGCCGGCCGGTCAGCGTGCTGGTGGCGGCGGACGCCGTGGCGACGGAGGAGTTTCGCGAACTGCGCGCGCGCCTGTACTTTCAAACCCCGACAACGGCGCCTTAAATTGCGGGCGGGTAATTTTCCGGAACCAGGACGGTGTCGTGGGGCGGGTGGCGGGTATCCGGCGCCGGGTAGTCGCGCGAGAAATGCAGGCCGCGGCTTTCCTTGCGCGCCAGCGCCGAGCGGATAATGAGTTCGGCCACCAGCGCCAGGTTGCGCAGCTCGACCAGGTCGTTGGTGACCCGGAAATTGCTGTAATACTCCCGGATTTCGTCCTGCAATAATTCCACCCGATGGCGGGCGCGTTCCAGGCGCTTGGTGGTGCGTACGATGCCGACATAGTCCCACATGAAGCGGCGCAGCTCACCCCAGTTGTGCGATACCACCACCATTTCATCGGCGTCCGACACCCGGCTTTCGTCCCAAGCCGGGAGGGCCGCGTCCGGGCCGGGCACGGCGGCGAGTTGCGCGCCGATCGCCAAGGCGCAGGCCTCGGCGAATACCAGGCATTCCAGCAACGAGTTGCTGGCCAGGCGATTGGCGCCGTGCAGGCCGGTGAAGGCGCATTCGCCGAGCGCGTACAGGCCGTCGATATCGGTGCGGCCGTTGTGGTCGGTCATCACCCCGCCGCAGGTATAGTGGGCGGCCGGCACCACCGGGATCGGCTGACGGGTGATGTCATAACCGAAGCTCAGGCAGCGCTTATATATGGTGGGGAAGTGCGCCACGATGAACTCGGCCGGTTTGTGGCTGATATCGAGATACACGCAATCGATGCCGCGGCGCTTCATTTCATAGTCGATAGCGCGCGCCACCACGTCGCGCGGCGCCAGTTCGGCGCGCGCGTCATGCGCCTTCATGAACGGCGTGCCGTCCGGCAACAACAGCCGCCCGCCCTCGCCGCGCACCGCTTCGGTGATCAGGAACGACTTGGCCTGGGGATGATACAGGCAGGTCGGATGGAACTGCACGAACTCCATGTTGGCCGCGCGGCAGCCGGCCCGCCAGGCCATGGCGATGCCGTCGCCGGTCGAGGTGTCGGGATTGCTGGTGTAGAGATAGACCTTGGAGGCCCCGCCGGTGGCGAGCACGATGTGCTTGGCCGCGAACATCCGCACCCGGCCGGCGGTCTTGTCCAGCGCATACGCTCCGAGACAGCGGTTCGGTTCGCGCTGGCCGAGCTTGTGACGGGTGATGAGATCGATGGCGATGTGGTGTTCGAACAGCGCGATCCCCGGGTGCCGGCGGGCGCGGTCTTCGAGCGTGGTTTCGATCGCCTGGCCGGTGGCATCGGCGGCGTGGATCACGCGTCGCCGGCTGTGGCCACCCTCGCGCGTCAGATGATAGGCGGGCTCGTGGTTGTCTTCGTGAGTGAACGCCACGCCCTGATCGATCAACCAGCGTATCGCCGCCGGCCCGTGCCGGACCACGTAGTCGACGGTGTCGGGGTGGCACAGACCGGCGCCGGCCTCGAGGGTGTCGCGCACGTGCGCCTCGAACGAGTCGGCGGCGTCGAGCACCGCCGCCACGCCGCCCTGGGCGTAGAGGCTCGCACCCTGCGACAACTCCGCTTTGGCCAGCACCGCCACGCGCGCCCGGTCGGCCAGGCGTAATGCCAGGCTCAGGCCGGCGGCGCCGCTGCCGATGACCAGGACATCAAAATGCCGATCGGGGGTCGGGGGCGGCATAGTCGGGCAAGGGCGGCGATTTTACGCTATTATTCAAGGCTATTCGCGTCATGTAACGAGCTTTTCCGGCGGTCTCGAGGGGTCCTCGCGCGGGAGGGTGTTCACCGGCCGTTCGGCCAACTATACCCACGATTGGCGCGGCAAGGCGAACTTATTTTTCCAGGTACGGTCTACGCAGATGACGCACTGCGTAACCGACAGGAGCGAGGGAAGTTTCCCAAATGGTCGAGCGCAGTGTCGATCAAGAATTGGTAGTGCGGGTCCAGCGCGGCGACAAGGCCGCCTTCGATCTGCTGGTGCGCAAGTATCAGCACAAGATCGCCAAGCTGGTGTCGCGCTACGTGCGCGACCGTGCCGAGGTCGAGGACGTCACCCAGGAGGCGTTCATCAAGGCCTATCGCGCGCTGCGCGGATTTCGGGGCGATAGCGCGTTTTATACCTGGCTGTACCGCATCGCCATCAACACCGCCAAGAATTATCTGGTCGCGCAAGGACGGCGACCGCTGAGCGCGGACGTCGAGCCGGAAGAGGCCGAGGCCATGGCCAGTGAGCATGGCAACGTCAGCGATCTGTTGACGCCGGAACGCAGCATGCTGACCGACGAGATCGCGCGCACCGTGGAGCGGGCAATTGCGGCGCTACCGCAGGATTTGCGCACCGCCATCACGCTGCGCGAGATCGACGGAATGAGTTACGACGACATTGCGGTCGCCATGGATTGCCCGATCGGCACGGTGCGCTCGCGCATCTTCCGGGCGCGCGAGGCGATCGACAACGAATTGCGGCCGCTGTTGAGTGCTTGAACGTGGACAAACCGGGCAGTTTAGCGCAGGATTATCGGGATAATCGGGTGGACAGACCATGAACGAAAAGATATCGGCATTGTTGGACGACGAACTGAGCGCGCGCGACCGCGATCGGCTGCTGCAGGAGGTGGGTAACGACCCCATGTTGCGCGTCGCCTGGGAGCGCTACCATCTGATCCGCGCGGCGCTCCATAAGGATATCGGCCTGGTGATGAATTCCGATCTGGCTGCGCGCATCCTCAGCCGCATCGAGCATGACCCGGCGCCGTCGGTCCTGCCGTTCGGCCGTCCGTCGATGCGGCACTTCACCCGGTTGACCGCCGGACTGGCGATCGCCGCCTCGGTCGCGGTCGTCGCGGTCGTCAGTTTCAAGACCACGCTCCTGCCGGACACCAATTCCGTTTCTCCGGTCGCCACCGCGCCCGCCGCCAACCCGCCGCCCGCACCGCAAACCCAGGTCGCCCAGACATCGCCGGACAACTCGCTCAATGCCTTGCTGGTCAAGCACAATGAATTCAGCCGGGCGACGAACATGAGCGGCATGATTTCGTATGTGCGCGTCGTCAGTCAGAACGGCGATCAGTAAGCGTTTCTCCCCCTGCGAATGACCTCAAGCCGGTTGTCCAAGCTTTCCCTCCCGCTCGTCCTGATCCTGCTCAGTCCCGCGGTATTGGCCGCGGACACGGCGCACGACTGGCTGGTAAAAATGAATCGCGCCGCCGGTACGCTCAATTACGACGGCGTGTTCGTCTACCAGCACGCCGATCAACTGCAGAGCATGCGCATCATCCACCGTGCCGACGGTAATTCGCGCCGCGAGCGGCTGGTGGCGCTGAGCGGCGTGGGACGAGAAGTGATCCGCACCGACAGCGAGGTGCGCTGTTATCTGCCGGACGAAAACGCCGTGCTGGTCGAACATCGCAAGGCCGACGCCAAGGGGTTTCCCAACCTGGCGCCGCGCTCGCCCGGCGAGCTCGACGAGAATTACGACATTCGCCTCGGCAAAACCGGGCGGGTGGCCAACCGCAAGGTGCAATCGGTGGCCATTCGTCCCAAGGACGCCTATCGTTACGGCTATCACCTGTGGGCCGATATCGACACCGGGCTGTTGCTCAAGGCCTACCTGATCGACCATCAGGGATCGATTCTCGAACAATTCATGTTCACGCAAGTAACCATCGGCGGCAAGATTCCCGACTCCGACCTGGAACCGCAGAACAAGGGCAGCGGTTACGTCTGGTATCGCGAGCCGGCGCCGGCCGACACGCCCGCGCAGGGCGCGGCCGCCTGGACGGTGACGCAGTTGCCGAAGGGCTTCAGTCTTTCCACGCACATGCTGCGCACGCTGGCGAATCGCCAACTCCCGGTCGAGCAGATGGTCTATTCCGACGGCCTGGCGGTGATATCGGTGTTCGTCGAGCGGCTTGACGCCGGCGGCTCCGGCCGCGCCAAGGGGGTCAGCGGGCTTATCGCGAAAGGCGCGGTGAATGCCTACGGCAGCCGCGTCGGCACGCATCAGGTGACGGTGGTGGGCGAGGTGCCGGTGACGACCATTCGCCTGATCGGCGGCTCGGTTGTTCCGTCACGCGCGGTTCCCGGCGACAAATAATTTAGTGATTCCATTCATTTGCGAGGATGTTCGATGAACTTGACGTATAAGACCGCCGTCGCGGTAGGCCTGTGGTGGTTCGCGCTCGTGAGTCAGGCGGCCGTGCCGGCCGGCGGCTTGCCGGATTTCGCCGCACTGGTCGACTCCAACGGACCGGCGGTGGTGAATATCAGCACCACCCAGAGCATAAAGCGCAGCGGATTTCCGGGCCTCGACGCCCCCGATGCCCCCGATGCGCCCGGCGGCAAGGGCTTTGACGAATTGCTGCGGCGCTATTTCGGCGAGGAAGGCGCACCGCAATATTTCGACAGCAAGTCGCTCGGTTCCGGTTTTATCATCTCGGCCGACGGCTACATCCTGACCTGCGCGCACGTGGTCGAAAACGCCAAGGAGATCATCGTCAAACTCACCGACCGGCGCGAGTTCGTCGCCAAGCTGATCGGCTCCGACCGGCGCAGCGACGTGGCGGTGCTGAAGATCGACGCCAAGGCGCTGCCGACGGTGGCGATCGGCGATCCGGACAGGCTCAAGGTCGGCGATTGGGTGTTGGCGATCGGCTCGCCGTTCGGCTTCGAAAGTTCCGCCACCGCCGGCATCGTTTCGGCCAAGGGCCGCAGCCTGCCGCGCGAAAATTATGTGCCGTTCATCCAGACCGACGTCGCCATCAACCCCGGCAATTCCGGCGGCCCGCTGTTCAACCTCAAGGGCGAAGTGGTTGGTATCAACTCACAGATCTACAGCCGCACCGGCGGGTTCATGGGGCTGTCGTTCGCGGTGCCGATCAACATGGCCATGCAGATCGGCAAACAGCTGCAGGACGGCGGGCGCGTCAAGCGCGGCTGGCTGGGCGTGCTGATTCAGGACGTCACCCGCGAGCTGGCCGAATCGTTCGACATGAAGAAGCCGCATGGCGCGCTGATTTCCGACGTACTGGCGGACGGTCCGGCCGCCAAGACCGGCCTCAAGGCCGGCGACGTGGTAATCGAGTTCGCCGGCCAGCGCATCGACGCGTCGGCCGATCTGCCGCCGCTCGTGGGTCAAACCGCGCCCGGCACCCCGGCCAAGCTCGTGCTCCTGCGCGGCGGACAGCCGAAGAGTTTCACCGTCACCATCGAACAGCTGCCGGAGGAAAACGTCGCCGGGCGAACGCGCGAGCCGGCCGGCGGCGAGAAGAAGGGCCAGCTCGGACTGGCGCTCAGCGATCTCGGCCCCCAGCAGCGCAAGCAGCACGGCGTGGAAGAGGGCGTGCTGGTCGAGCGCGTCGGTGAGGGTCCGGCGCAGCGCGCCGGCATCCGCCCGGGCGATGTGATTCAGCAGGTCGACGGCAAGCCGGTAAAGAATGTCGCCGGTTTCCGGCAATTGATCGCCGCCGCGCCCAAGGACCGCTCGATACCGGTGTTGGTGCGACGCGGCAGCGGCGCGCTGTTTCTGGCGTTAAAGATCGCGGATTGATGGCGCTCGATCGCTCGCGCATTTAAGTCGGCACCGAAACCCGGTATGATGGAGGCGTGGCTATCGATGGAAGTGGCGTAGTTCATCATATGTGTGCCGTGTATTGTCCAGATTCCGCAAAAGGGCGCCGTCGGCGCCCTTTTGCTATTGCGTGCTCGACCGCACGGAGACCGGCATGACCGCCTGGGATCCGTCGCTGATCCGCAATTTCTCGATCATCGCCCATATCGACCACGGCAAATCGACGCTCGCCGACCGTTTTATTCAGGTGTGCGGCGGCCTCCAGGAACGCGAGATGCAGGAGCAGGTGCTCGATTCCATGGACATCGAGCGCGAGCGCGGCATCACCATCAAGGCCCAAAGCGTGGCGCTCAATTACCGCGCGAGCGACGGCAAGACCTACCGGCTGAATCTGATCGACACCCCCGGGCATGTCGATTTTTCCTACGAGGTGTCGCGCTCGCTGACCGCCTGCGAGGGCGCGCTGCTGGTCGTGGACGCGGCCCAGGGCGTGCAGGCCCAGACGGTGGCGAATTCCTACACCGCCGCGGAACTCGACCTGGTCATCCTGCCGGTGTTGAACAAGATCGACTTGCCGGCCGCCGACCCGGAACGCGTGATCCGCGAGATCGAGGACATCATCGGCATCGACGCCTCGCACGCGGTGCGCGCCAGCGCCAAGACCGGTCAGGGGATAACCGAGATCCTGGAGGCGATCATCGCCCATATCCCTCCGCCCGCGGGCTCGGCGCAGTCGCCGCTGCGCGCCTTGATCATCGATTCGTGGTTCGACAATTACCTCGGGACCGTGTCGCTGGTGCGGGTCGTCGACGGCAGGCTGCGGGCGCATGAAAAGATCCGGCTCATGGCCACCGGCCGCGAGTACGAGACCGAACAGATCGGCATCTTCACCCCCAAGCGCACGCGTTGCGACGAGTTGGGGCCGGGCGAGGTCGGTTATGTCATGGCCGGCATCAAGGACGTGCGCGGCGCGCGCGTCGGCGACACCATCACCCATGCCGCGCGCCCGGCGGATGCGCCGTTGCCGGATTTCAAGGAGATCAAGCCGCGGGTATTCGCCGGCCTGTACCCGGTCGAGTCGTCCGACTACGACGCGTTCCGCGACGCCCTGGAGAAGCTCGGCCTGAACGACGCCTCGCTGCACTACGAGCCGGAAACCTCGCAGGCGCTCGGCTTCGGTTTCCGTTGCGGATTTCTCGGCATGCTGCACATGGAGATCGTCCAGGAGCGGCTCGAGCGCGAATACGGGCTGAACCTGATCACCACCGCGCCGACCGTCGTCTACGAAGTGCTCACCACCAAGGACGAGTTGTTGCAGATCGAAAACCCGGCCAAGTTGCCGGAATCGAACCACATCGCCGAGATTCGCGAACCCATCATACGGGTGAGCATCCTGGTGCCGCAGGACTATCTCGGGGCGGTGATGGGTCTGTGCGTGGAGAAACGCGGCATCCAGAAGAACATGCTCTATGTCGGCCGGCAGGTGATGCTGACCTACGAACTGCCGCTCAACGAGGTGGTGCTCGACTTTTTCGATCGTCTCAAATCCGCGAGCCGCGGCTATGCCTCGCTCGACTATGAATTCCTCGAGTTCCGCCCGTCCGACGTGGTCAAGCTGGATGTGCTCATCAACGGCGAAAAGGTGGACGCATTGTCGGTCATCGTGCATCATGACCAGAGCAACTACCGGGCGCGCGAGCTGGTCAAGAAGATGCGCGAACTGATTCCGCGCCAGATGTTCGATGTCGCGATCCAGGCCGCGATCGGCTCGCATATCATCGCGCGTGAAACGGTCAAGGCATTGCGCAAGAACGTGACCGCGAAGTGTTACGGCGGCGACATCTCGCGCAAGCGCAAACTCCTGGAAAAGCAAAAGGCGGGAAAAAAGCGCATGAAGCAGGTCGGCACGGTGGAGATTCCACAAGAGGCGTTCTTGGCGGTGTTACGGGTGAGCGAGAAATAGACCATGGATTTCGCACTGATCATGTTGTTGGCGCTGGGCGTGACCGGATTCGTCTGGGGGCTGGACCGGGCCTGGTGGGCGCCGGCGCGCGCGCGCCGGGCGGCGAAACTCCAGGCGGCCGGTGAGTCCCCAGCGGCCGTTCAACAGGCCGCGGCCGAGCCGGTATGGGTGGAATACGCGCGCGCTTTTTTCCCGGTTATTCTGGTGGTGTTTCTGCTGCGCTCGTTCCTGGTCGAGCCGTTCCGGATTCCGTCGGGCTCGATGCTGCCGAGCCTGCTGATCGGCGATTTCATCCTGGTCAACAAATACGCCTACGGCGTCCGCATCCCGGTGTTGAACAAAAAGATCGTCGAGGTCGGCAGCCCGCGACGCGGCGATGTCATGGTGTTCCGTTACCCCGGCGACCCGTCGGTCAATTACATCAAGCGCGTGGCCGGCCTGCCCGGCGATCACATCGTCTATAATGACAAGAAGTTGTACATCAATGGAAAGGCGATGGATCAGGCCGAGAACGGCGACTATTCCTACAGCGAATCCGGCGAGCGCCACGTCAGCGCCCGGCAATTGAAGGAAAGCCTGGACGGCGTCGACCATCGGATTCTGCTGATCGACAATTCACCGCGCATGTTCCTGGAGTACACTGTGCCCGCCGGCCAGTATTTCGTGGTCGGCGACAACCGCGATCGCAGCAACGACAGCCGGTTCTGGGGGTCGGTGCCGGAAACAAACGTGGTCGGCAAGGCATTTATGATCTGGTTCAGTTGGGACGCCGTCAACGGCGGCGGCATCGTCTGGAATCGGATCGGAAGTTTTATTGAATAACCTGGATTATTGACGGAGGTCGTTCGATGCATACGCTGGCTGCGCAACGCGGAATGACGTTCTGGGGCGTGCTCATGATCATGGCCCTGATCGGGTTCTTTACCCTGCTCACGCTCAAGCTGGCGCCTCCGTACATGGAGCACGGCAAGATCCTTACCGCGCTTAAGGCCATCGAAAAACAACCGCCGTCCGGATCGTTCTCGAAGGACGAGGTGAGAAGGGCGCTGGATCGGCGCTTTACCATCGACGATGTCAGACGCGTCGACCTGCGAAAGGATCTGTATTTCGAGAAGAAGCCCGGCGGCATGGTGGCCGTGCGCATCGCCTACGAGGTGCGGGTGCCGATGGCCTATAACATCACCGCCCTGATCGAATTCGACGAAAGCGTGGAGATCAAGGGCAATTGAGCGCGGCGCTGACCGATCTCGGCCGCCGGCTGAATTATGCGTTCCACGATCCGGCGCTGCTCAGACGCGCCGTTACCCACCGCAGCAAGGGCGCCGACAACAACGAGCGCCTGGAATTTCTCGGCGACAGCGTGCTCAATTTCATCGTCGCCGCCGAACTCTACGAACGTTTCCCCCGTCTGACCGAAGGCGAGTTGACCCGGCTGCGCGCCCGTCTGGTCAAACAGGAAACCCTGGCGCGCCTGGCGCGTGCCGTGCATCTGGGCGAGTGCCTGGAGTTGGGCGGAGGCGAATTCAAGAGTGGCGGACACGATCGCGATTCGATCCTGGCGGACGCCCTGGAGGCGGTGTTCGGCGCGATCCTCAAGGACGGCGGGAACGACGCCGCACGGCACGTCATTCTGACCCTGTACCAGCCGTTGTTGGCTGCGGTCGACGCCGGCGCGATCGACAAGGACCCCAAGACCCAGTTGCAGGAGTTTCTGCAAAAGCGCCTGGCCGTCACCCCGGTGTACCACGTGCTCGAGGTGACCGGCGAGGCCCACCACCAGAGCTTTCTGGTCGAATGCCAGGTGCCCGGCCTGGACGTACCGGTTCAGGGGCGCGGCGCCAGCCGCCGCGCCGCCGAACAGGCGGCCGCCGCCAAGGCCCTGGAGCGGCTGGTGACCGGCTAACCCGCATGTCCGCCGGCGAACGCAGCGGTTTCGTGGCCCTGATCGGCCGGCCGAACGTCGGCAAGTCCACGCTGCTCAATCGCCTGGTCGGTCAAAAACTCAGTATCACCTCGCGCCGCCCGCAAACCACGCGCCATCGCATTCTCGGCATCAAAACCACCGACGCCGGCCAGACGATCTACGTCGATACCCCGGGCATTCACGACGGTCGTGCCACGCTCATGAACCGCGCCCTCAACCGCGCCGCGCGCGCCAGCCTCGCCGGGGTCGATTGCGTCGTGCTGGTGATCGCCGCGCCGCGCTGGACCGACGACGACGAGCGGGTGCTGGCAATCCTCAAGGATTTCACTTGCCCCGTCATTCTGGCGATCAACAAGATCGACAAACTGAAAGACCGCGAGCGGCTGCTGACGCTGATCGATGCGTTGCGCGCGAAACGGAATTTTGCCGCGATCGTGCCGCTCGCGGCGCGCAGCGGACGGAATGTCGCCGATCTGGAGGCCGGCATCGCGCGACATCTGCCGGCGCACCCGGCGTATTTTCCCGCCGATCAAGTCAGCGACCGCGGCGAGCGGTTTCAGGCCGCGGAATTGGTGCGCGAGCAGATCTTTCGCGGTTTCGGCGAGGAGCTGCCCTATGCCACGGCGGTCGAGATCGAACAATTCAAGCGCGAACCCAAACTGATCCGCATCGACGCCGTCATCTGGGTCGAGAAGCCCGGCCAGAAGGCGATCGTCATCGGCAAGGGCGGGGAGCGGCTGAAGGAGGTCGGACGGCACGCGCGCCTGGAGATGCAGAAACTGTTCGGCTCGAAGGTTTACCTGGCGCTGTGGGTCAAGGTGCGCGCCGGCTGGTCGGACGACGCGCGCGCCTTGCGCAGCCTGGGTTATACTGACGAACACTAAACTTTGATCGGACGAATGTAGCACGGCTTCATGCGCGTCTTTCAACAACCGGCATTTGTACTGCACACCAGCGACTATCGCGAGACCAGCCTGCTGGTCGAGGCCTATAGCCGCAACCACGGGCGCATCGGCCTGATCGCCAAGGGCGCGCGCCGCCCCAAGACCGGCCTGCGCGCGGTGCTCAACCCGTTCCAGCCGCTGTTGCTGAGCTGGAGCGGCAAGAGCGATCTGGCGACGCTCACCGCCGCCGAGCCCGATCGATCGGCGCCGATCCTGAGCGGCGAGGCGCTGTACTGCGGGTTTTACCTGAACGAGTTGCTGATGCGGCTGCTGCATCGCCACGATCCGCACGAGCGGCTATTCGACGCCTATCGGGACGCGCTCGGGCGGTTGCAAACCGGCGACGAGCAGGACGTGGCGCTGCGCATCTTCGAAAAGCATTTGTTGCAGGAGTTGGGTTACGGGCTAGTGCTGGATCACGAGGTCGGCGCAACGACCCCGATCGCGCCGGATCGGATCTATGAATATCTCCCGGAACGTGGCCCGGTGCCGGCCGCCGCCGGCCCGGCCGACGGCGTGAGAATCCATGGCCGCAGTCTGCTGGCGCTCGCGGACGAGCGGTTCAGCGACGCCCAGGAACTGCGCGAGGCCAAACGGCTGATGCGCTGCATGCTGGCACAACACCTGGGCGAACGGCCGATATACAGCCGTGAATTGTTCCAGCGTCTGAAAATCCCGGCGCCGCTCGACAAGGCGGGGTAGGGCGATGATCAGGCTCGGCGTCAACATCGACCACGTCGCCACCCTGCGGCAGGCGCGCCGCACGCGCTATCCTGACCCGGTACA
This sequence comes from Gammaproteobacteria bacterium, assembly GCA_016218345.1. Lineage (GTDB taxonomy): Bacteria > Pseudomonadota > Gammaproteobacteria > Acidiferrobacterales > UBA6901 > JACREH01. The sequence goes on from JACREH010000116.1 coordinate 48,645, forward strand.
GGCGGCACTGGCCGCCGAGCAGGCCGGTGCCGATGCCATCACCCTGCATCTGCGCGAGGACCGCCGCCACGTCCAGGAGCAGGACGTCGAGACCCTAAGAAAGCTGCTGCAGACGCGCATGAATCTGGAGATGGCGGTGACCGACGCCATGGTCGAGTTCGCGGTGCGCATACGGCCGGAGGATTGCTGCCTGGTTCCGGAGCGGCGCGAGGAGCTCACCACCGAGGGCGGACTGGACGTGGTCGCGCATCAGGCGACGATCACCGCCGCCTGCCGCCGTCTGGCCGCGGCCGGCGTGCGGGTCTCGTTGTTCATCGACGCCGAGCCGGCGCAGGTCGAGGCCGCGGCCGCGGCCGGTGCGCCGCTGATCGAGTTGCATACCGGCCCGTATGCCGACGCCGCGGATCCGGTGGCGGAACTGGCGCGTATCGAACTGGCCGTACAGGCGGCGCGCGAACTGGGTCTGCGCGTCAACGCCGGTCACGGCCTCAATTATCACAACGTTCAAGCGGTCGCCGCCATCCCCGGGATCGACGAACTCAACATCGGCCATGCCATCGTCGCACGCGCGGTGTTCAGCGGAATCGCCGAGGCGGTGCGTGAGATGAAGCGTTTGATGACCGCGGCCCGGACGGCGCCATGATCTACGGAATCGGCACCGACATCGTGCGTGTGGCGCGCATGCAGAAGAATATCGACGAATACGGCGACAAATTCGCCGAGCGCATCCTGACGCCCGACGAACTTCAGGACTATTGGAAAGAGACCCGCAAGGCGCATTTTCTGGCCAAGCGGTTCGCCGCCAAGGAGGCCGCCGCCAAGGCCATGGGCATAGGGTTCAGCGACGGGCTGATGCTGCGCCACATCGGCGTCAGTCACGACGCCGCCGGCAAACCGCAGCTGGAATTCACCGATCACGCCGCAGAATTCATCGTCAAACACGGAATCAAGACCGCGTACGTGAGCCTGGCCGACGAACAGGATCACGCGGTAGCGTTCGTGACGCTGACGGTCGCCTAGGCGGTTATTTCTTGCTACCGGCCGGGCGATACCCGGCCGGTAGCTGACCCTGCTCGCCCTCGCCGAACAGAAAACCGAGCATGTGCTGCTCGATGATCGCCAGGCTGGCCGGATCGGCGGTGCTGAGACTGTTCTCGTTGATGATCAGCGCCAGGCGTTGCAGCCACAGCTTCCAGCCTTCCTGCGAGACGTTCTCGAGAATCCGTTGACCCAACGCCCCGGGGTGCGGCGGGCGGTCGAAGCCTTCGGCTTCGCGTTTTAATACCACGCAATAAACGATTCGTGCCATGTAGTTCGCCCGCAATAAAATGAATTTCGCCGGCGATTATACCGCCGCTGGCCGTTATCGCAGGCCATTGGCGCAAAAAAATTGGGTGATTCACGGTCGGCGGTTTCTTGAAACGCGGCAAGTTGGTACCATCAGTATCCAATTAGATCTTTGTATGAGGACAAATGTCATGTCGGCAATACCAGCGGTCGAATATTCCACCCGCATCCATGAATCCGAGATGCGCCTCACCCCGACGGCCCAAGCCAAGATCGCCGAACTGCTGGCGGAGGCCGAGGACGACGTCGCCGGTATCCGCGTGTTCGTGTCTGGCGGCGGATGCGGTGGCATGACCTACGGCATGACCTACGCCGACCGCGCCGCGGACGATTACGACGGTGTCATCGAGGGCCCGGGTTTCCGGGTTTTTGTCGATCCGGTGGCGCTCAATTATCTGCAAGGCTGCGAGATCGATTTCCGCGTCGACGGCCCGTCTCCCAGCTTCGTGTTTAACAAGGTATTCCAGGCGGTCGGCGGCAGCGGACGCTGCGGTGGTTGTGGTGGCGGTTGCGGCGCCTGACCGCATAGTCCGATCCGCACCGGATGCGGCGGGACGCCGCATCCTGTTAATCGCTCCGCACGGCAGTTACCGGACCGCGCCGTTCCTGGCGGCCGCCGCCAGGAACGGCATCGAACTGTTGATCGCGTCCGAGGCGAGACATTCCCTGGTCGGCGCCTACGCCCGGGGGCTGCATGTCGATCTCGCCGACCCCGCGGTCTCCCTGCAAACCATTCTGCGCGAGGCGCAACAGCGGCCGTTCGCGGCCGTGCTCGGCAGCGACGATGCCGGCACCGAACTCGCCGCGCTCGCGGCGGACGCCTTGGGATTGCCCCACAATCCCGTGGCCGCCGTGCGGCTGGCGCGCCGCAAGGACCTGGCGCGCGCCCGGCTCGCCAGGGTCGGCGTGCCGGTGCCGCGCCACTGGCTTCTCGATGTCACCCGCCCGCTGGCGGCGCAGACCGAGGACATCCGTTTCCCGTGCGTGCTCAAGCCGCTGGCGCTGTCGGCCAGCCGCGGGGTGATACGCGCCGATAACCGCGCCCAGCTGCTGGCCGCGGCGGCGCGCATTCAGGTGTTGCTGGCGAACGCCGGGTTGGCCGAACCGCATGAGCGCGAAACGATCCTGGTCGAGGAATTCATTCCCGGCACGGAGGTCGCGGTCGAAGGGTTGTTGACGCGCGGCCGACTGGATATTCTCGCAGTCTTCGACAAGCCAGACCCGCTCGACGGTCCGTATTTCGAGGAGACCTATTACATCACGCCGTCGCGCCTGAATGCGGACACGCTGCAGGCGTTGTGCGATGTCGTATCCGCGGCGTGTGCGGCCTACGGACTGCGTCATGGGCCGATTCACGCCGAGTGCCGGATCAATCCTCAGGGTGTCTGGATAGTGGAAGTGGCCGCGCGCACCATCGGCGGCTCGTGCGGACGATTGCTGCGTTTCGGCGCCGGTCTTGGATTGGAGGAATTGGTGCTCTTGCACGCCCTCGGCGGACGTCTTGAGTTACGAACCGGGACCGGCGGCGCCGGCGTGCTGATGATCCCCATTCCGCAGGCCGGCATCCTGCGGCGGGTCGAGGGGGTGTTGGCCGCACAGCAGGTACGGTATGTCGAGGAGGTGATCGTCGACGTGCGCGAGGGCCACGAATTGGTGCCGCTGCCGGAAGGCGCCAGCTATCTCGGATTTATTTTTGCGCGCGCACCGAGCGCCGCACAGGCCGAGGCGGCGTTGCGCGCCGCCTACGCCCGCCTGCGCGTGGTGGTGACGCCGCTGTGGAAGGCGGTCGCCGGATAGGCCGCCCCGACGTCGCGTTTTTCTGGGGTACCGCCGGGGATTTTGACTTATATCAACAAAACCGGGTGCAGGCCGGGTAGAATTCAGCTTAGAAAACAACGCAATGGTCGTCCCATGCAAAGGAGCAAGATCATGAATGCCGCAAGCCAAACCGAAGTCGCCAAAGAAAGATTGATCAAGGATTTCAAGAACGTCGTTGCCGACACCGAGGACTTGCTCAGGGCCACCGCCAGTCAAACCGGCGAGAAGGTGGCAAATGTCCGCGCCCGGGTCGAAGAGGGCCTGGCGGTGACCAAGAAGCAGTTGGCCGACTTGGAGGAAGGGTTGGTCGAAAAATCCAAGGCCGCGGCGCGCGCAACCGATGAGTTGGTGCAGGAGCACCCGTGGAAGGCGGTCGGTGTCGCCGCCGCCGTCGGTTTTCTGCTCGGCATGTTGACCAGTCGCCGCTGACGCATGAGCGATAGCGAAAGCGGCGCCACCGGCCTGTTGGCGTCGTTACAGCGGTTGCTGGCGACCCTGCTCGAGATACTGCAAACGCGGGTGGAGATCGTCGCCACCGAGTTTGAGGAAGAGCGCGAACGTATCCGCGAGTTGGTGATCTTCAGCTTTCTGGCGCTGTTCTTCGTCAGTCTCGGGCTGGTGCTGTTGACGCTGTTCGTCGTGATGCTTTTCTGGGAAACCCATCGGCTGTATGTGTTAGGCGGTTTCACGCTGCTGTACCTGACGCTGGGCATGGTCGCCGCCGGCGTGCTTCGCCAGCGACTCAAGGGGCGGCCGCGGTTGTTCGCCACGACCGTGGCGGAGCTTGCCAAAGACCGCGAACGACTGAACCCGTGACCGCCATGAACGCGCGATTGACAGCCATTGCCAGACGTCGGTCACAGCTGCTTGCGCGTACCGCGGCACAGCGCGACGAGGTCGGTCAACTGGTCGGTCGCTGGCATATGCCGTTGGCCTATGTGGACCGGGTGGTGACGCTGGCACGCAGCCTTCGTGCGCATCCGCTTGTCCTGGCGCTCGGCTTGGCGGTACTCGCGCGCACGCTGCCGGGTGGCCGGCTTACGCTCTGGAGCGGGCGCCTCTGGAGCGGTTGGCGGTTATATCAGTCGCTCCATGAACAATGGACGAAAGACCACGCTTAAGGAAGGTCTGAACAAGTCCATCCCTGGCTTGTTCAGACACGCAAAACGAAAAACGTGGTTTTCGTTTTGCTTCATTTTTCAAACACAGTGCGTGTTTGAAAAATGCCCGGCCCTCCTGGCCGGACGGGAACCTCTGACTTA
>JACREH010000021.1 GCA_016218345.1 Gammaproteobacteria bacterium
AAACCCCCTCGCCGGCCGAGGAGCGGAGGGCACCCTATCCTAACGCGCTGTGCGCGTTAGGATAGGGTGCGACGACGGGGCAAAATGGCTTTGGTGACTTTCGCCGAAACGAAAGTCACTCGTGCGCGCGGCGAAACGCGCATCGAAAATGACATCGCCGCAGGCGTTCCAATATTCCAGTTATAATCCCACCCGCATGCCGAACATCGAAAAATTTCCCCACCCATGACCGCGGCCGCTGACCGCCGGCTCGCGTTGTTGGTGCCGGGCCTGTTCGGACCGGCGGAACGGCCGGGCGGCGGCGAACGGCGATTCGCGGCGCTGGAAACCGTGCTGGCGCGCGCCGATCGCCGCGTGCGCGACGTCGTCGGGTTCGAGGCGCGGCTATTCGATTTGTTCGGCGTGGCGCGCCCGCCCGACAGCGACTGGCCGGTGGCGTCGGTCACGCGCATCGTCGACGCCGGCGTGGTCGACAACGACTGGTGGATGCGCGCCGACCCGGTGCACCTGAATGCCAATTCCGGCGGCCTGATCCTGACCGACGCCGCCGAACTCGATCTTACCCAGCAAGAGGCCGGCGGGCTGGTGGCGGAGCTGATGGAGATATTCACCGCCGACGGCTGGCTGTTCAAGGCCGCGCACCCGCAGCGCTGGTACCTGCGCCCGCTTACCCCGCCGGACATCCGTACCCACGCGCTGCCGGACATCGTCGGCCGCGACATTGACTCGTACCTGCCGTACGGGCCGGATGCCAAGGCCTGGCACACGATCCTGAATGAGATCCAGATCCTGCTGCACACCTCGAACGTCAACCAGGCGCGCGAGGCGCGCGGCGAACTACCGGTCAACAGTCTGTGGTTCTGGGGCGCCGGACGACTGCCACAGCTCGGCGGCACCGACTGGACGCGGGTGTGGAGCGACGAACCCCTGGGCCTGGGGTTGGCGCGCCTGGCCGGCATCCCGGGCGCAAAACTGCCCGACTCACCTCCGCGGTGGCTGCAAGATGCGCCCGCCGGCTCGCAACTGGCGGTGCTCGATCAGGCGCGCCGCGCCGCCGGCTGCGGCGACGGCGAGGACTGGGAGGAGCGCATGCGCGAACTCGACGAACGCTGGGTCGCGCCGGCGTTGCAGGCGCTCAATCAGAACGCCGTGCAACAGCTCACGCTGTACACCGACCGCGGCGCCGAATTTACCCTGAACAAGCGCGCGCTGCGGCGCTGGTGGCGCCGCCGCCGGCCGCTCGAACACTATCGGCCATCGGTCCATGGAGACTGACGCGCGCCGGGTGCTGCGCCGCGCGCTGCCCGAGCTCGACGGCCTGGCCGCGGATATTCATCCGGTGTTGGCGCGCATCTACGCCGCCCGCCAGGTGCGCTCGCCGCAAGAGCTGGACCATTCGCTGGAGCGGCTGTTGCCGCCGCATGGCCTCAAGCACATCGAGCGTGCCGCGGCGCTGTTGGCCGACGCGATTACAGGCAATAAACACCTCCTGATCGTGGCCGATTTCGACGCCGACGGCGCAACCAGTTGCGCGCTGGCGGTGCGCGCGCTGCGCGCCCTGGGCGCGCAGGACGTGCGCTACGTCGTGCCCAACCGTTTCGAATACGGTTACGGCCTCACGCCCGAAATCGTGGCGGTGGCCGCCCGGCAACAGCCCGATCTGCTCATCACCGTCGACAACGGCATCACCAGCATCGAGGGCGTGCAGGCGGCGCATGAGCGCGGCATCCAGGTGCTCGTCACCGACCATCATCTGGCCGGCGCGGCGCTGCCGGCCGCCGACGCGATCGTCAATCCCAACCAGCCGGGCGACGACTTCGCGAGCAAGAATCTGGCCGGCGTCGGCGTGATCTTCTACGTAATGCTGGCGGTGCGCGCCGCGTTGCGCGAGCGCGGCTGGTTCGATGCCGCCGGTCTGGCGGTGCCGAACCTGGCGCGCTTCCTCGACCTAGTGGCGCTCGGTACGGTCGCCGATGTCGTGCCGCTCGATCACAACAACCGCGTGCTGGTGGCGCAGGGCCTCAAACGCCTGAACCAGGGCCAGGGGAATTCCGGCATTCTTGCCTTGCTGGCTGTCGGCGGGCGCGAACCCGGCCGGCTGGCCGCCTCCGATCTCGGTTTCATCGCGGGGCCGCGCCTGAACGCCGCCGGGCGTCTGGACGACATGGCGCTCGGCATCGAATGCCTGTTGAGCGACGACCCGGCCGACGCGCGCGCCAAGGCGAGCCGCCTGGACGCGCTCAACCGCGAACGCCGCGGCATCGAGGCCGGCATGCAACAGCAAGCGCTGGCGGCGCTCGCCGCGCTGAAACTGTCCGAGACCGACACCAGCCTGCCGCGCGGGTTGTGCCTGTTCGACGAATCCTGGCACCAGGGGGTGATCGGCATCCTGGCGGCGCGCATCAAGGATCGCCTGCACCGGCCGGTGATCGCGTTCGCGCCGGCCGGTGGCGACGAGCTCAAGGGTTCGGCGCGTTCGGTCGCCGGTCTGCATATCCGCGACGCCCTCGAGGCCTGTGCCACGCGCCACCCGCAGCTGCTCCAGAAATTCGGCGGCCATGCCATGGCCGCGGGCCTGAGCCTGCGGCGCGCGGATTTCGCGGCGTTCAGCGCCGCGTTCGACGCCGAGGTCTGCCGCCATCTCGACGAGGCCGATCTGCACGGCCGGCTGTGGACCGACGGCGAACTCGCGGCCGACGACCTGGCGCTCGACTTCGCCGAGACCCTGCGCCACGCCGGTCCCTGGGGGCAGGGCTTCCCCGAGCCACTGTTCGACGGCCGCTTCGAGGTCGTGGGCACGCGCGTGGTGGGCGAGAAGCACCTCAAGCTCACGCTCCGCCACCCGCAGGGCAGGCTCGTGGATGCCATCGCCTTCAATCAGGCCAACACGGCGGCGGCCGGGCAGTTGCTGCACGCGGCCTATCGCCTGACGGTGAACGAGTATCAGGGCAGCCGCAGCGTGCAACTGATCGTCGAGCAACTTACCAAGCTCTGAAAAAGTCGATCCGGGACTTTTTCAGAGTCGTTCGGCCGAGGCCAAGCCCCGGCCGAACTCACGCCATGTTTGATTCTCGCTGCGGCACGTCCCGGTGGCGCCCGGGAACCTCGGAAATCAGTGGTTCCCTTACTCCTGTTTAATGCGGTTTTGCTTTAAGATGACGGGCCATGGACACCCGCACCCTGGAAGATTTCGTCGGCAACACGCCGCTCGTGCGCCTGCAGCGCCTGCCCGGCCAGACCACGAACACCGTGCTGGTGAAACTCGAGGGTAACAACCCGGCCGGTTCGGTCAAGGACCGGCCGGCGCTGCGCATGATCGCGGCCGCGGCCGCGCGCGGCGAGATCCGGCCCGGCGATACCCTGATCGAGGCCACCAGCGGCAACACCGGCATCGCGCTCGCCATGGCCGCGGCCATCAAGGGCTACAAGATGATCCTGATCATGCCCGAGCACATGAGCGCCGAGCGCCGTGCGGTCATGAAGGCGTTCGGCGCCGAGATCATCCTGGTGTCGAAGCAGGGCGGCATGGAAGAGGCGCGCGACCGGGCGCTCAAGATGCAAACGGAAGGCAAGGGCAAGGTGCTGGATCAATTTTCCAATCCCGATAATCCGGCGGCGCACTACCTCGGCACCGGCCCGGAGATCTGGCGCGACACGCAAGGCAAGATCACCCATTTCGTGAGCTCCATGGGCACCACCGGCACGATCATGGGCACCGGCAAATTTCTCAAGGAAAAGAATCCGGCCATCCAGATCGTCGGCGTGCACCCCAGCGAGGGCGCGACCATCCCCGGCATCCGCCGCTGGCCGGAGGCCTACCTGCCCAAGATCTACGATCGCCGCCGCGTCGACCGGATCCTGGAGGTCTCGCAACCGGCCGCCGAGACCATGACCCGCCGCCTGGCCGCGGAGGAGGGCATCTTCGCCGGCATCTCGTCGGGCGGCGCGGTCCACGCCGCGCTCGAACTCTCGCGAGAACTCAGCCAAGCCGTGATCGTCGCTATAATTTGTGACCGCGGAGATCGTTATCTCTCAACGGGAGTATTCCCGGACTAATGACAACTCAACGCAAAGGCGCGAAGACGCAAAGAACAGCAAAATGATTTTTCCTGTCATGAATTTTAGTTTCCTTTGCGCCTTTGCGTTGAGTTTTATGCCTATATGAACATACTCGTATTTGACATCGAAACCATCCCGGACGTCGTTTCCGGCCGGCGGCTGTACGAGCTGGACGGCCTGAGCGACGCCGACACCGCCAAGGTGATGTTCCATAAGCGCCGCGAGGAAACCGGCGAGTCGGAATTCCTGCGCCACCACTTGCATCGGATCGTCGCTATTTCCGTGGTGCTGCGCCGCGACGATCAGTTGCGCGTCTGGTCGCTCGGCGACGCCAAGGCCGACGAGACCGAGCTCATCAAACGGTTCTTCGAGGGCATCGAGCGCTACACGCCGACGCTGGTGTCGTGGAACGGCGGCGGCTTCGATCTGCCGGTACTGCATTACCGGTCGCTGCTGCACGGCATCGCCGCGCCACGCTATTGGGACACCGGCGACAACGACCGCGACTTCAAGTGGAACAATTATTTAAGCCGCTTCCACGCCCGCCACACCGATCTCATGGACGTGTTGTCCGGCTACCAGCCGCGCGCCAGCGCGCCGCTCGACCAAATCGCCCAGATCCTCGGCCTGCCGGGCAAACTCGGCATGCACGGCAGCGAGGTCTGGGACCAGTACCAGGCCGGCAAGATCGAGGCGATCCGCGACTACTGCGAGACCGACGTGCTGAATACCTATCTCGTGTATCTGCGCTTCGAGTTGATTCGCGGCAATCTCGACCAGAAACAATGGGAACAGGAAACCCAGCGGGTGCGCGACGTTCTAAAAAGCGAGAATAAGCCACATTTCCAGGCGTTTTTACAGGCATGGAAATAACACACCCGACGCAGAGACGCAAAGAAAAGCGTTGTGAGCGTAAAACCAGGCAGATCATTACTTCCATTCGTCATCGCGTTAGACGTTAATTAGTATGCCTACCGCCCCCGCTCCTTCCATCGCCGCACCGGTCGTTCATAAGGGCGACACCGCCACGGCCGTGATCGAGTCGCTCAATCACGACGGTCAGGGCGTGGCGCGCATCGACGGCAAGGCGGTGTTCATCGACGGCGGCCTGCCGGGCGAGACCGTGCGCTTCCGCTATCACAACAAGCACAAGACCTACGACACCGGCCGGGTGTTGGAAGTCGTGCAGGCCTCGCCCGACCGGGTCGTGCCGCGCTGCCCGCATTTCGGCGTGTGCGGCGGTTGCAGCCTGCAATACCTGCGTCCCGAGGCGCAACTCGCGGCCAAGCAGCAAATCCTGAGCGATGCCTTGCAGCGCATCGGCAAGGTCGAACCGCAAACCTGGCTGCCACCGCTCGGCGGCCCGGCCTGGGGCTACCGGCGCCGCGCCCGCCTGGGCGTGCGCCATGTCCCCAAGAAGGGCGGGGTGCTGGTCGGCTTCCGCGAGAAGCGCAGTGCGTTCATCACGCCGCTCGCGAGCTGCGCGGTGCTCGATCCGGCGATTTCGGCGATCCTGCCGGCGTTGCGCGAGCTGATCGCGGCGCTGTCGTGCGCGACGCAGCTCCCGCAAGTCGAGGTCGCGGTCGGCGAGCAGGCGCGTGCGCTGGTGTTTCGCCATATGGCGCCGCTCACCGCCGCCGATGTCGCGGCGCTGCGCGCGTTCGGCGCGGACCACGATCTGCAAATATACGCCCAACCGAATCGCCCCGAACCGACATACGCACTCTGGCCGGAGCGACCCGAGCCGTTGTATTACACGCTTCCCGAATTCGACATCCGCATGGAATTCAGTCCCAGCGATTTTATTCAGGTGAACGCCGCGCTCAATCGGGCGATCGTGAGCACGGCGGTTCGCCTGCTCGATCCGCAGCCGACCGACACCGTGCTCGATCTGTTTTGCGGGCTGGGGAATTTCAGTCTGCCGCTCGCGCGCCGCGCCGGGCGCGTGTTGGGCGTCGAGACCGACCCGCCGCTGCTCGCCAAGGCCCGCCAGGCGGCAGTCGACAACCGCATCGATAATATCGAATTTCTGTCTGCCAATTTATTCGATGAGCAGGCGCCGTTGCCGTGGGGCGATACCCGAATCGACAAATGGCTGCTCGACCCGCCGCGTAGCGGCGCGTTGGAACTGCTGAACCGGTTGGACGACGCCACGGCGCCGCGCCGCATCCTGTATATCTCCTGCAATCCCGCGACCCTGGCGCGCGACAGCCAGGTGCTGGTGCAGCTGAAGGGCTATCGGCTGGCGAGCGCCGGCGTGGCCGACATGTTCCCGCAGACCAGCCACGTCGAGGCGCTGGCGTTGTTCGAGCGTCCATGAAACCCGCGCGCCACCGCATGGTCGTGCACGTGCCCAACCAGACGCTCACGCTGTTCGACAGCGACGGTCGGGTGCTGATGGAGACACGCGTGGCGACCGCGCGCAACGGCATCGGCGAGCGGAACGGCAGCGAATGCACGCCGTGCGGGCGACATATCGTCCGCGCCAAGATCGGCGCCGGCCAGCCGTTGAACGCGGTGTTCGTTTCGCGTCGGCCGACCGGCGAAATTTACCGCCCGGAACTGCGCACCGCCCATCCGGATCGCGATTGGATATTGACACGCATCCTGTGGCTATCCGGGACCGAACCCGGCCGCAATCGCCTGGGCGAGACCGACACCATGCGCCGGTTCATCTATATCCACGGCTGTCCGGACGACGACCCGATGGGCGTGCCGAGTTCGCGCGGCTGCGTCAAGATGCGCAACCGCGACATCGTCGCATTGTTCGATTTGATCGAACCGGGCACACCGGTCGACATCGTCGGGACCGGCTGATGTCGCTCGGTCCGGTCATGGTGGATGTCGAAGGCCTGGAACTCACCCCGGCGGAGCGCGAGCGCCTGCGTCACCCGCTGGTCGGCGGCGTGATCCTGTTCGCCCGCAACTATGAGTCGCCCGAACAGGTCACGGCGCTGGTCGATGCCATCCACCGCCTGCGCGAACCGCAATTGCTGGTGGCGGTCGACCAGGAGGGCGGGCGCGTGCAACGCTTCCGCGCCGGTTTCAGCACGCTGCCGGCCGGCGCCGTGCTCGGCACACTCTACGACGAGAATTCGCGCCGCGCCAGGCGCATGGCCGAAACTTGCGGCTGGCTCATGGCCGTCGAATTGCGCGCGGTCGGCGTGGACTTCAGCTTTGCGCCGGTGCTCGATCTGAATCGCGGTGTAAGCAGCGTGATCGGCGACCGCGCCTTTCACGCCAACCCCGAGGCGGTGGCGGAGCTCGCCCACGCCTACATGACCGGCATGGCGCACGCCGGCATGGCCGCGACCGGCAAACACTTCCCCGGACACGGCGCGGTCGCAGCCGACTCGCACCTGAGCCTGCCGATCGACGATCGCCGTTACGCCGACATCCAGGTCGAGGACCTGGTGCCGTTCGAGCGCCTGATTCACTTCGGCCTGGCCGCGATCATGCCGGCGCATGTGCTCTACCCGCGCGTCGACCGGCAGCCGGCCGGCTTCTCGCGGTTCTGGCTGCAACAGGTGTTGCGCCAGGAGTTGGGCTTTCAGGGCGTGATCTTCAGCGACGATCTGTCCATGGCCGGGGCGGAAGGGGCGGGCGGCATGCTCGACCGCGCCCGCGCCGCGCTCGCCGCCGGCTGCGACATGGCGCTGGTGTGTAACGATCCGGCCGGCGCCGACCAGGTGCTGGACGGCCTCGGTGCCTACGACAATCCGGTCTCGCATCTGCGCCTGATGCGCATGCACGGCCGCCATCCGGTCACGCGCACGCAGATCGCCGCGGACGGCGACTACCAGGACGCGGTGCGCATGGTGAAGAGTATCGCTTGAAAGGTATTGCATTGCCGGGCGATCTGGTCTAAAAAGCAGCTAAGTTGACCCCTGAAACTCCTGCCTGGAGGTCGTGAATTGGCCGATCCGTTACAACCGCTGAAGCTCAAGCTCGAAAGCTTCAACAACCTCACCAAGACCCTGAGCTTCAATATTTACGACATCTGCTACGCCCAGAGCGAGCAGGCTCAGAAGGAGTACATCGCGTACATCGACGAGGCCTACAACGCCGAGCGTCTGACCGCGATCCTCACCGAGGTCACGCACATCATCGGCGCCAACATCCTCAATATCGCCCACCAGGATTACGATCCGGAAGGGGCGAGCGTCACCATGCTGATCTCCGAGCTGCCGCTCCAGGAAGAGCCGCTCAACCCCGAGGCGCCCGGCCCGCTGCCGCGCTCCGAGGCGGTGGTTGCGCACCTCGACATGAGCCATATCACCGTCCATACCTACCCCGAGTCCCATCCGGACAACGGCATCAGCACGTTCCGGGCCGACATCGACGTCTCGACCTGCGGCAAGATCTCGCCGCTGCGAGCCCTGAACTACCTGATCCACAGCTTCGAGTCGGATATCGTCATCACCGACTACCGGGTGCGCGGCTTTACCCGCGACGTGAAGGGCGTGAAGCATTACATCGACCATAAGATCAATTCGATCCAGAATTTCGTGGACAAGGCCACGCTCAGCCGCTACCAGTCCATGGACGTGAATGTTTATCAGGAAAACATCTTTCATACCAAGATGATGCTGAAGGAATTTAACCTGAATAATTACCTGTTCGGCGTGACCGAAGACAGCCTCCAGCCGCCCGAAAAGAAGACCGTGACACAGCGCCTGCAGCGCGAGATCGTGGAAATCTTCAACGGCACCAACATCTCGAACGACCCGCAGTTGCGTCTGCGTTACTAGCCCCGCGACTTACGTTTCCCCGACGTTTTACTGGCGGGCGCTTGCCCGTACACTGGCGATCTGTGCCCGGGCCTGTTTCCCGGGCAAATTGGTTAGGCCAGGAAATTGTCAACTTATTTCAATAGATTCAATGGAATAATGACTGAATTTAACTTCTTTTATTGGTTATTTTCCGGGCCGGCGCATGCCTAAGTTTCGCGCGACCTGCGCCGACTGTCCGCGCCTGGCCGGCCACCTGGCGGAGGTGCGCGCAGCCCACCCGGCCTATCATGCCCGGCCAGTGGCGGCGTTTGGCGACCCCCGGGCGCGCCTGCTGGTCGTGGGGCTCGCCCCCGGCCTGCACGGCGCCAACGCCACCGGCCGGCCGTTTACCGGCGATCACGCCGGCATCCTGCTCTACGAGACCCTGTACCGCTTCGGCTTCGCCAGCCGGCCGCAATCGGTGTCGGCCCGCGACGGCCTGACGCTGCGCGACTGCCGCATCACCAACGCCGTCAAATGCCTGCCGCCGGCCAACAAGCCGACCGGCGCCGAGGTCAAGACCTGCAACCGTTACCTGGCGACCGAGCTGGCCGGGCTGCCGGCAAACGCGGTGGTACTGGCGCTCGGCACCGTCGCCCACCAGGCGGTGCTGCGCGCCCTCGCGCTGCGGCTCGCCGACTACCGCTTCCGGCACGGCGCCCGCCACCGGCTGCCGAACGGCCTGACGTTGGTGGACTCGTACCATTGCAGCCGTTATAACACCCAGACCCGCCGGCTCACCGCGGCGATGTTCGCGGCGGTGGTCAAGCAAACTCGAACTCTGCTTAAAATGACAAGACGAACGAAGTAGGGCTTCATTGATTATGGCAAGACGAACGCAGCAGAGCGGAGTAGGGCTTCTCATATAATGACAGGACGAACGCAGCAGAGCGGAGTAGGGCTTCATTAAATGAACGCGCCCGACGCCAAGACCCTCGCCCAGAACCTCTCGGAGGCGCCGGGCATCTATCGGATGCTGGCCGCCGACGGCGAGGTGCTGTACGTCGGCAAGGCGCGCAACCTGCGCAAGCGCGTGGCCAGCTATTTTCGCAAGAACGGCCTGACCGAGCGCCTGCGGCTGTTGATGCAGCAGGTGACCGCGGTCGAAACCAGCATCACCCACACCGAAAACGAAGCGCTGCTGCTCGAAAACAACCTGATCAAATCGCTGCGCCCGCGCTTCAATATCCTGCTGCGCGACGACAAGAGCTACCCGTATATTTTCCTGTCCGACGACGACTTTCCCCGGCTCGCCTTCCACCGCGGCGCCAAGCACGACCAGGGCCGGTATTTCGGCCCGTTTCCGTCGGCCGCGAGCGTGCGCGAGAGTCTCAACCTGCTGCAAAAGGTGTTCCCGGTGCGCCAGTGCGAGAACAGTTTTTTTCGCAACCGTTCGCGCCCGTGCCTGCAATATCAGATCAAGCGCTGCTCGGCGCCGTGCGTCGGCCTGATCGACGCCGGGGCGTATCGCGACGACGTGCGCCACGTGGCGATGTTCCTCGACGGCCAGAGCCGGGCGGTGATCCGCGAGATTGTCGCCAAGATGGAGGCGGCGGCGACACACCACGACTACGAAAACGCCGCGCGCTACCGCGACCGCATCGCCGCGCTGCGGCGCGTGCAGGAGCGCCAATACATCAGCAGCGATACCGGCGGCGACGCCGACGTGATTGCGCTTGCGCTCGGGCAAGGCGCGGCCTGCGTGGGCGTCACCTTCATCCGCAACGGCCACAATCTGGGCGCCAAGCATTTCTTCCCGGCCATCGGCGCGGCCGGCGAGCCCGAGGAGATCCTGTCGTCGTTCCTGCCGCAGTATTACCTCGGCAAGGCCGTCCCGCCGGCGATCTATATCAGCCACGCGATCGCCGACCGGGTACTGCTGGAGCGGGTGTTTTCCGATCAGGCCAAGCGCAAGGTCGCCATCGCCCAGGCCAGCCGCGGCCTGCGCCGGCGCTGGCTGAAGCTGGCCGAGCTCAACGCCGTCGACGCGCTGCGCCGCTATCTCAATGATAAACTCAGCCTGCATCGGCGCTTCGAGGCCCTGCAAGAGGCGCTTGCGCTCGATGCACTGCCGGAGCGCATCGAGTGTTTCGACATCAGCCACACCCTGGGCGAAGCCACGGTGGCGTCGTGCGTGGCGTTCAGCCCGGACGGGCCGATCAAGTCGGATTACCGGCGCTTCAACATCGAGGGCGTGCCGGCCGGCGACGATTACGGCGCCATGAACCAGGCGCTCGTGCGCCGCTACCGGCGCGCCCTGGAGCAGGGCGCGGACGACGGCGCCAAGCTGCCCGATCTGGTGCTGATCGACGGCGGCAAGGGACAATTGACCGCGGCCGCGGCGGCCTTGGAGGAATTGCAGGTGCGCGACATGCGATTGCTGGCGGTGGCCAAGGGGCGCGAACGCAAACCCGGCGAGGAGCAATTATTCCTCGCCGGGTCGAGGACCGCGCTGCGCCTGCCGAACGATTCGCCGGCCCTGCACCTGATCCAGCAAATCCGCGACGAGGCGCATCGCTTCGCGATCACCGGCCACCGCGCGCGGCGCGCCAAGGCGCGCGGTCAATCGGCGCTCGAGCGCATCCCCGGTATCGGTCAGCGCCGCCGTCAGGCGCTACTGAAGAATCTCGGCGGCCTGCAAGAGGTGGCACGCGCCGGCATCGAGGATCTGGCGCACGTGCCGGGCATCAGCCCGGAACTGGCGCAACGCATCTATGAGAATTTCCACCCAGAGAGCCAATGATCTGGAACGCGCCCAATCTGCTGACGCTGCTGCGCATCGCGCTGATCCCGGTGTTTATCCTGGTCTATTACCTGCCGTTCGCCTGGGCGCCGTTGCTGGCCACGGTGTTGTTCGTGCTGGCGGCGCTCACCGACTGGCTGGACGGCTACCTGGCGCGGCGCCTCAACCAGACCTCGGCGTTCGGCGCGTTCCTCGACCCGGTGGCCGACAAGATGATGGTGGCGAGCGCGCTCATGCTACTGGCCGCCGACCCGGAGGTGCACGCGCGCGTGCTGGACATGCGGCTGTTCACGCTGGTGGTGATCATCATTCTCGGCCGGGAAATCACCGTCTCGGCGCTGCGCGAATGGATGGCCGAGCTCGGCAACCGCGCCAGCGTGGCGGTGTCGTTCATCGGCAAGTTCAAGACCGGCAGCCAGATGCTGGCGATTCCGTTTTTGCTCTACCGCCAGCCACTCGCCGGCCTGCCGGTGTTCAAGATCGGCGAATTCCTGCTGTACCTGGCGGCGGCGCTGACGCTCTGGTCGATGCTGGCCTACCTCAAGGCCGCCTGGCCGACGCTGGTGAACGGCGGCCGACGTTAGCCGTCGGCGGCTCCCGAGCCCGCCCCGGCCGGCTTGAAGGACGGGGCCAAGCCGTTTACAATCCGGCCTCTTTACGCGGGAATAGCTCAGTTGGTAGAGCGCAACCTTGCCAAGGTTGAGGTCGCGAGTTCGAGTCTCGTTTCCCGCTCCAGTTCATCCGAAAGGGGAGGCGCCGTCCTCCCTTTTTCGTTCCGCCCGCCCGGCTGGGTGGCAGAGTGGTCATGCAGCGGCCTGCAAAGCCGTGTACGCCGGTTCGATTCCGACCCCAGCCTCCATTTCTTCAGCGCCCCGGATTTCCCTATATAATCGCCTTGCCTTCCCAATGCCCGGGTGGCGAAACTGGTAGACGCAAGGGACTTAAATCTTTTGAGCACCCAGGCGGGAAACCCCTGGCGTGAATGGAGTCAAATTCGGGGAACTCTCAGCGCGTAACGGCGGTGACAATCCCGAGCTAAGCCCGGCCGCCGTCTCGCCGGGAAAGTGTAGAGACTTGACGGCTCCTGCCTACAGCGCCCGGCGCCACGGCAAAGATAAAGTCCAGACCACAAATGCACCCGCAGGCCATGGTGCGGCGGTGAAAACCGTAGATGGTATGAAAATCCCTCGATCGCAAGATCGTGCCGGTTCGAGTCCGGCCCCGGGCACCAGTATTCAAACCGCATATATGCGTGACGCTCTCAACACCTCTCTGCTGCGTTACCAGCCCCTGTAATCCGGTTAAACTATCTCCATGAAATACGACGTCGTCGATGCCCAGGTAGTGCCGGAAGGCCGGCTGGAGGTGCTCTCGCGCCTGGAGGTGAACAAGCTGCTCGATACCAGCGGCGGCGGGCTGCACGAGTTGTTTCGCAACTGCTCGCTGGCGGTGCTCAACTGCGGCAACGAGCTGGACGACGGCAAGGAACTACTGGAACGTTACCGCTCGTTCGACATCCGCGTGGTGCCGGAGGAGCGCGGCATCCAGTTGGAAGTGACGGCCGCGCCGGCCACCGCGTTCGTCGACGGCCAGATGATCAAGGGCATCGGCGAGCATCTGTTCGCGGTGCTGCGCGACCTGGTGTACGTAAGCGACGAGATCAAGGGCAACCCGACGATCGATCTCGAAACCTCGCCCGGCATCACCAACGCGGTGTTCCACATCCTGCGCAACGCCGACATCCTGCGTCCGCTCACCGACCCGAAGCTGGTGGTGTGCTGGGGCGGGCATTCCATCTCGCGCGGCGAGTACGATTACTCGAAGCTGGTCGGCTACCAGCTCGGCCTGCGCGGCCTCGACATCTGCACCGGCTGCGGCCCCGGTGCCATGAAGGGCCCGATGAAGGGCGCCACCATCGGCCATGCCAAGCAGCGTATCCGCGGCGGCCAGTACCTCGGCATCTCCGAGCCCGGCATCATCGCCGCCGAATCGCCAAACCCGATCGTCAATGACCTGGTGATCATGCCGGATATCGAAAAGCGCCTGGAGGCGTTCGTGCGCACCGGCCATGCGTTCGTGGTGCTTCCGGGCGGCGTCGGCACCGCCGAGGAAGTGCTGTACCTGCTCGGCGTGCTGCTGCATCCCGCCAACGCCGGTATCCCGGTGCCGCTCATTCTCACCGGCCCGGCCGCGGCCAAGGATTACTTCGCCGAGATCGACCGCTTCGTGGCCGCCACCCTCGGGCCGGAGGCGCGCAAGCTCTACCAGATCGTCATCGACGACCCGGTGGCGGTGGCGCGCGCCGTGCTGGCCGGCGTGCAGCGCGTGGCCGAGTTCCGCACCGCGCGCGCCGATGCCTATTACTTCAACTGGGCGCTCACCATCGACCGCGAATTCCAGGCGCCGTTCGCGCCCACCCACGCCAACATGCGCAACCTGAATCTCAACCAAAACCAGGACCGCCACCTGCTGGCCGCCAACCTGCGCCGCGCGTTCTCCGGCGTGGTCGCCGGCAACGTGAAGGACGAAGGCATTCGCGCCGTCGAACAGCATGGCGACTTTGAAATCCGCGGCGAGACCGGTATCCTCAAACCGCTCGATTCGCTGCTGGCCTCGTTCGTCGCTCAGCAGCGCATGAAGCTGCCGGGCAAGACCTACAAGCCCTGTTACCGCATCGTTAATTAAGGAACCCCTGATGACACTCGTCGTCATCCCGGTTTTGTATTATGCTACGCAGCGCAATTTCCCAACCCACCTGAAAAGGAGTAACGCATGACTTCATGGCGTACCGTCCGTGTTTTTGCCGGCTTCTTCGTCCTCCTGTCGCTCGCGCTCGGCGTACCCGGGAGCCCGCTGTTCGCCAGCCAGTACTGGCTGCTGTTCACGGTGTTCGTCGGCGCCAACCTGCTGCAAAGCGGCATCACCAAGTGGTGCCTGCTCGAAGTCATCCTGCGCAAGACGGGAATGAAGGGCGGCTGCTAAGTTTCGTCCCTGGCCCTGGCATTGGCGGACAATGCCAGGGCCAGCTTTCCGTAACTCCGGTCCCGCTTAACCGAGGTTCGGCGCGCCGGGATTTTCAACATGACGCGTTCGAGATAAGAGTTGCGTCTCGTTTTCCCTCCCGTTTTCCCTACACCTGCCGGGCCGGGGCGGGCCGCGGATGTGCTATTCTTTTCGCAAAGGAGGGAACCCCTATGACCAAGAGCCTGTATACCGCGATTCTGGAGCGTGAAGGCGACCTCTATGTCGCCCTATGTCCTGAGCTGGATATCGCCAGTCAGGGGGAATCCGTCGAGGCAGCCACGGCCAACTTGAAAGAGGCGGTGGAGCTATTCCTGGAAACCGCCGATCCCGCCGAAATCAAACAACGTCTGCACGACCGGATACTGGTAACCACCTTCGAAGCGGCGCATGGGTAAACTTCGTGTCCTGTCGGGACGTGAAGCCTGTCAAGTCCTCGGTAAGCACGGATTCATCGAAGTACGACGGCGGGGCAGCCACGTGGTCATGCAGCGCAGAACCGATACCGGGACCATCACCGTTCCCATACCGGATCATCCGGAGCTTAGGATCGGCACGTTACTCTCCATCATTCGCCAGAGTGGGTTACCGCGTAGCGAATTCGAGACTTAAAAAGATAAGCCCAGGCTTCGGTGCGCGGCATGATTCATGCCGGCTGACATGCAGGAAATGACGCTGAAGTTCTCAGCATAACGCTCTCGGATAAAGGCTGCGTCCCGTTTTTTCAAAGCTAACATCCTGGAAGTATCTGAAAGTCCTGAACGCTAGTAACCGCCGATCGCCTCAGGCCTTGAGCCGATACCCGGTCTTGAAGATCCACGACACCGCCGCGAGGCACAGCGCCAGGAAACCCAGCGTCATGGCCACGCTCACGGCCACGTCGACATCGGCCACGCCGTAAAAACTCCAGCGGAACGCGCTGACCAGATAAACCACCGGGTTGAAGAGCGTGACCGTCTGCCACACCGGCGGCAGCATGTTGATGGAGTAGAAGCTGCCGCCCAGGAAGGTCAGCGGCGTGATGATCATCATCGGCACGATCTGGAGCTTCTCGAAGCCCTCGGCCCAGATGCCGATGATGAAACCGAACAGGCTGAAGGTCACGGCCGTGAGCACCAGGAAGACCGCCATCCACAGCGGGTGGGCGAGCTCGAAATCGATGAAGAACCGGGCCGTGACCAGGATGATCGTGCCCAGGATGACCGACTTGCTGGCCGCGGCGCCGACATAGCCGACGACGATCTCGATCGGCGAGACCGGCGCCGACAGCACCTCGTAGATCGTGCCGGTGAACTTCGGAAAATAGATGCCGAAGGCGGCGTTGGAAATGCTCTCGGTCAGCACCGTGAGCATGATCAGACCGGGAATGATGAACGCCCCGTAACTCACGCCCTCGATCGAGATCATGTGCGACCCGATCGCCGAACCGAACACCACGAAGTAGAGCGAGGTCGAGATCACCGGCGAGGCGATGCTCTGCATCAGCGTGCGCCAGGTGCGCGCCATCTCGAAGGTGTAAATCGCGCGAATCGCGTGCAGGTTCATGGCCGCGCCCTCACCAGGTTGACGAAGATCTCCTCCAGCGAACTCTCGCTCGATTGCAGATCCTTGAAGTCGATGCCGTGCTCGTTCAGCCGCCGCAGCAGGGCGGCGATGCCGGTCTGCTCGCCCTGGGCGTCGTAGGTGTACACCAGCTCATGGCCGTCGGCCGAGAGCTCCAGCGGATGGCCGGCGAGCTCCGCCGGGATCGCGGCCAGCGGAGTTTGCAGGTGCAGCCGCAGTTGTTTCTTCCCGAGCTTCTGCATCAGCGCGGCCTTTTCTTCCACCAGGATAATCTCGCCCTTGCTGATCACCCCGATGCGGTCGGCCATCTCCTCGGCCTCCTCGATGTAGTGGGTGGTGAGGATGATGGTCACGCCGCTAGCCCGCAGGCCGCGCACCATCGCCCACATGTCGCGCCGGAGCTCCACGTCCACGCCGGCCGACGGTTCGTCGAGAAACAGAATGGTCGGTTCGTGCGACAGCGCCTTGGCGATCATCACCCGGCGCTTCATGCCGCCGGACAGCGCCATGATGCGGGTGTCCTTCTTGTCCCACAGCGACAGGTCGCGCAGGATCTTTTCGATCAGCACCGGGTCCGGCGCCTTGCCGAACAGCCCGCGGCTGAAGCTCACCGTGTCCCAGACGCTCTCGAAGGCGTTGGTCGTCAGTTCCTGCGGCACCAGCCCGATCAGCGAGCGGGCGGCGCGATAGTCGGTGGCGATGTCGTGGCCGCCGGCCTGCACCGTGCCCGCGCTCGGCGTCACGATCCCGCAGATCACGCTGATGAGCGTGGTCTTGCCGGCGCCGTTCGGGCCGAGCAGCGCAAAGATCTCGCCGCGCCGGATGTCCAGGGTGACGTTCTTGAGCGCCTGAAATCCCGAGGCATAGGTCTTGGTGAGATTGCGGACTGCGATAATCGACGGCACGCGTGCTCCGGGTGGCGGGGTTTGAACGGGCGTCAGTATATTCCGTGGGCGTGAATTAGACGAATCCGTGGGCAAGGCCTTGCGAGGAAAATATCCATTCCCTATACTGGTAGTATTAATTCATACCAGAGAGTGGATTGGCCATGAGCATCGCCGTTAAGAAGACCATCTCCCTGCCACCGGAACTGGCCAGGGAAGCCGAGGAATTGGCGCGTGCCGAAGGCAAAACCCTGAGCGCCGTGGTTCAGGACGCGTTGCGCGCCGCCCGTGCTACCCGCCTCAAGGGTGAGCTTCGCGGCATTCAGGGTTTCTGGAGCCGCAAGGCGAAAGAAAAGGGCGTGCTCACCGAAAAGGACCTTGCGCGCTATCTCGGCAAGTGAGGGCGGTCCTCGATACCAATATCTTCATCTCCGCCTTGGCATTGCCGGGCGGGCAGGCGGAGAAAGCCGTGCTCGGTGCCGTGGAAGGGCGGTTCGAACTCGCGATCTCGAAGCCGATCATCCACGAAGTGCTCGGGGTGCTGGCGCGGAAATTCGCCCGAGATCCCGAAGAGCTCGCCCGTGTAGCCGTGTTTCTGTCGGAACTCGGGGAGGTGGTCAAACCCCGAAAAACACTGCACGTCTTGCGCGACGAACCCGACAACCGTATTCTCGAATGCGCGCTCGCGGCCCACGCCAAAGTGATCGTGACCGGTGACCGCGCGATGCTGGATCTTGGCGAGCACAAGGGAATCCGCATCGTGACACTGCGCGAGTTCCTGGGAACGATCGGTTGACGTGCCCGGGAGCGTCTGCCATATCGGGAAAATTAGAAAAGAGCCGGACGTCATTCCCGCGAAAGCGGGAATCTAGTATTTTCTAGCTATTTTCTGGATACCCGCGTCCGTGGGCATGACGAACAAATCACCACGTACCGTATTTGAGATAGGTTCTAGCGCTGGCTGCATGGTTGCACATTGCAACCACCGTGGTCTAAACTAACTGGACTAACCGGACTAACCGGACTGTCTGGACTAACCGGGCTGTCCGGTGCAAGCACCAGGAGAACGGCATGGCCACCCTTCACGTACGCAACGTCCCCGACAAGCTCTACAAGCGCATCCAGAAACTCGCGGAACAAGGGAATCGTTCGGTAACCGCCGAAGTCATCCAGCTGCTGGGTCAGGCGCTGCAGGCACGCGAGGCCCGCGGTGCGGCGGCGGCCGTGATTGACCGGGTCCGGCGACAGGCCCGGAAGGTTGAGCTTCCCCGCGGCTGGACAGATTCGGTCGAGCTCATCCGCGAGGATCGCAGCCGGTGAATCCGGCGCCGCTGCGGGCGGTGGTCGACGCCAGCGTGGCGGTAAAGATTTTCGTGCCAGAAGCGCTTTCCACTCAGGCCCAGGAAATATTCGCGCGCTTCGCCACGGAAAGCGGCGCCGAGTTGATCGTGCCTGATTTCTTCTTCGCCGAGTGCGCCAATGTGTTCTGGAAGTGGGCGCAACGGTCGAGCTACCCGCCGAAGCATGCCCAGGAGCACCTGCGCGATTTGATAGATCTCGGCCTTACCGTGATGCCGGACCGGATAGTGGCCGAAGATGCGCTGGGAATCGCACTGAAACACCGGATTACGGCCTACGATGCGTGCTACGTCGCCGCCGCGACTCAACTTCAGCTCCCGTTGATCACTGCCGATGAGAAGCTGGCAATGAAGATGGCGAAGAGCGCTTTCGAGGTGCTGTGGCTGGGCGATACGCAAGTGGCGCCGAAATAGCGAGGGGAGCGGCAGGTTCCAGGTTCGACAGTCGCGTGATTTCCCGAAAACCCAATCGTTCCGACCGAATATGCTAGGATTTCGCCACGACTTTGGAAGTCGCCAAAGACGGTATGGCAGGGGGAGCAAACGAGATTCGCGTTCGAGACGAATCCGCTGCCTACCGGGTGATTTACCTCGCCTTCAGCGTAGAACCTGGTCCAGTAATCTGCTGAAAATTATAACCTATAATAACCTTGTAGTTATATAGCCTGGGAGCTATATTTATGACATGGGAAGTGGAGTACACGGATGAATTCGGGGCATGGTGGGAAGGGCTCGACGAGGGCACTCAAATCGCGATCGACGCCAGCGTCCGGTTGCTCGAAACCAAAGGACCGCAACTCCCGTTCCCCCATAGTTCCGATGTCCAGGGCTCGCGGTTCGGTCAGATGCGCGAGCTGCGGGTTCAACACAAGGGCGAACCGTACCGCGTACTGTATGCCTTCGATCCGCGCCGTACAGCGATCCTGCTGATCGGCGGCAACAAGGGCGGTAACGATCGCTGGTACCGGGAAAACGTACCGCGGGCGGATAAGCTGTACGAAGATCATCTGGCCGCTTTAGTGAAAGAGGGTTTGATCCATGGCAAAAAAGTTTAGCGAGTTGCGAATGCGACTGTCGCCGAAGGCGCGGGCGCAATCCAAGGCCAAGACCGCAAAGCTATTGGAGGAAATGCCGCTGCAAGAGCTGCGGCAGGCCCTCGATCTGACGCAACGGCAAGTCGCCGAGATGCTCAAGATCGAGCAGGCGGCGGTCTCGAAAATGGAAAAACAGACGGATATGTATTTGAGCACGCTGCGCCGTTTCATTGCCGCGATGGGCGGGCAGCTCGATATTGTCGCGCGCTTTCCGGAAGGGGCGATTCGGATTACACAATTCGGAAAGGTCGATGAGGACACGCCTCGTGTGCGGAGGTCTCGGTAAATATATGTCTCAAGCACGTCCCCGACTTATGTTCGGCATGACTTTCCGCGCGGCGTGAGAGATTGCGGGGCTGGCTGGCCGATCGGAAAATCCCTGGGAGCGGGGAAGATGCGGAATTCGCCAGCTTGAGGCTCCAAGTTGGCACTTCAAGTTTAAGGTCACTAATTCACAAAGGTAAACCCCCGGCTCTGCCGGGGGACTCACCGAGGTTTGACCTGTGCGACGGTTGCAAAAAAGTATTTCCCTCCCCCTGGAAAGGGGGAGGGCGAGGGTGGGGGTCGAAGCGTGAACGGCAGATACAAGCTGACGCATCTCACCCCCATCCCAACCTTCCCCCCTCAAGGGGGAAGGCGAAAAAAATCCGCCGCCTTCAGGCGGCTCACGGTGAGTATTGGCGCCTTAGACGACTGCTTGGATGCAGGAGGTAGAGCAACGCCGGGAGCAGTTGCCGAGGCGCTCACAACATAAGCCCCCGGCTTTGCCGGGGGTCAGTTAATTGTGGCCTTAAACACAGAACCT
This sequence comes from Gammaproteobacteria bacterium, assembly GCA_016218345.1. Lineage (GTDB taxonomy): Bacteria > Pseudomonadota > Gammaproteobacteria > Acidiferrobacterales > UBA6901 > JACREH01. Next base: position 20,300 of record JACREH010000021.1, read on the forward strand.
AGACAACTGACAAGCGACACTTTACACTGAAATCATGATCAAGAGCTTTCGGCATAAGGGACTCGAAAAGTTCTTCAGGGCCGGGACAAAGGCGGGCATTCAGGGCCAGCACGCCACACGGTTAAGGATTCAACTCACGGCGCTGGAACATGCCACCAATTCCAAGGACATGAACGCGCCGGGCTGGCGCCTTCATAAACTGACCGGTGATCGAGCCGGGGTTTTCTCGGTGTCGGTGAGTGGCAACTGGCGTCTCATCTTCCGGTTCGAGGGTGCAGATGCCGTAGATGTGGATTACGTTGATTATCATTAAGCAATTGGAGACGAACGATGAGTCGTATGCACAATCCCGCGCATCCTGGTGAGGTTCTGCGCGACTATCTGCCGGTCGACATGACCGTGACCGAGGCGGCACAGCGCCTCGGTGTAACAAGGCAGGCGTTCTCGGCGCTTCTGAATCAGCGGGCGGGTGTCAGTGCCGACATGGCGCTGCGTCTATCCCAGGCGCTTGGTACCAGCGCGGAGATGTGGGTCTCCATGCAAGCTGCGTACGACCTCTGGGTAGCCAAACAGAAACCTCGCCCGCGAGTCGGCCGGATCGCCGCATAGCGGTGATTGCGGCAGCTGCCGAGGAAGCCGAGCGAATCACAGCCGCGTTTCGTAACGGCGTATCCTGTTGCTGGAGGTGTAAAGTGATCAAAGAACTCGATACTGTTGTGCTCAACAAGAACTTGCCCGACCTCGGCCTCGAAGCCGGCGACGTGGGAACGGTAGTGCTCGTGCACGCGGGAGGGGCGGGGTTTGAAGTGGAATTTGCCACTTTGGCGGGTGAAACCCTGACCGTGGCAACCCTGGTCGGCAGCGCGATCCGCCCGATCGACCGGCACGAAATCGCCCACGTTCGACGTGTGGCGCACGGATGATCCGGTAACAACATCTGTGAACATGTCCTAGCTGGCCTGAAGAGACCATATCAATTATGACGGATAAACGGACATTGCCCGCCGAACCGTTAGGGCATATAAAGCGCTGCGTCAAGGAGCGTCGGGTATTCTGGACCTACCACGTGAACATGCGCATGAAAGACCGCGCCATCTCGCGCGAAGCGGTTCTGGAGTCCATACTTGATTATGAGATCATCGAGACCTATCCGGAAGACAAATACTTGCCGAGCTACCTTGTGTATACACGGCACCAGAATGTCGCGTTTCACATCCTGTTCGCGGCCGACGTGGAAGGCGATAACGTCCGTATAGTCACTGCCTATTACCCCGACCCCGCCCAATGGGACGCGAATCTGAAAACCAGGAGGAAGCCATGAAATGTCATGTTTGCGGTGGAGAGATGCACGCGATCGTCACGGACCTTCCCTTCAAGCCGAGCCAGAAGACGATTGTGATTCTCAAGGAATTGCCCGTGCTGCAATGTGAACGGTGTAGCGAATATCTGCTCGAAGACCGGGTGATGGAGCGAGTGGAGACCATGATCGGCAAAGTAGACAAAGGAGCGGAATTGGAAATTGTCCGATATGCCGCTTGATCCAAACTCCTGACGATTTCCGGGTTCAGCCGGACGTACCGGTGACCCGCCTCAAATAGGGTTGCGTCCCATTTTCTACGTGATTGCACGCCATACGTCGCTGACGTATACGAAAATCGCGCGGTTCACCAAGGGAGGCCCCGGTCTTCGCGCGCCTGGTTCATACCTACCAGAACCAGGCCGAAAACATCCCGCTCCAGGTGCGGCGGGAAGCACGGTAAGGTCTATCAGTTGTTCGGCAAGCAACCGACGTCCATAATACAGAATCTGAATATTGCTCTGACTGCCTGAAGGAGGAACACCATGCCCGCCAAACCCGATGCCAAGAAACTGCTGGACGATGCATTGCAGTTGGAGCCTACCGCGCGCGCCTTCATTGCTGAAACCCTGCTGGACAGCCTTGATCTGGAGCAGGGTTTTCCGGTTTCGCAGGAGTGGCTGGAGGAAATCCGGCGACGTTGCGACGAGATCGACAGCGGCAAGACCACGATACTAGATGGTGCGATGATCATCAACGAGCTGCGCGAAAAATACACGCGATGAGGTTTCGCTGGCACGGAGAAGCCAGAGCGGAGGCCGACGCCGCCGCCGCATTCTACAAAGAGAAACAGCCCGGCCTCACGGTGCGCTTTCTGGACAGTCTCGAAGACGCACTGCGCCGTATCGAGCGTCATCCGCTAGCCTACCGGCAAGTTGAGAACGATGTACGCAAATGCCGGGTAACCCACTTCCCCTATGGCGTAATCTACCGGGTTAGAACCGAATACATCGAGATTCTCGCCGTCATGCACTTGCGGCGCGCGCCGGGATATTGGAAGGAGCGGCGCTGATGAAATACAACCACGAAATGCCTGTGACCGACGGTGTCACAATTTCGCCGGGAGCAACCTGCTGGTCGGTGTGCGGCGAGGTACAGACGGGCGCGGCCATGCAGGAAATAGCGCCGGGATTTTTAAAAATGACGCGCTCGAACATGAGTTGCGACCTGTGCATAGCAAAAGGCAAGACCTGACCCTATCGGTTTCGTGGCGTCAGCACGCGCACCGTGCAGGAATGGGAACAGGGAAGACGTCAGCCGACCGGACCGGCGCGGGCGCTGCTGCGCGTGGCGGAACGTCATCCGCGGGCGTTGCTGGGGTGAGGGCCCCGCATTTCGCTCATGCGTGATCCGGCTGCGTGTGCCCGCTCGACAAAGCTGGCGTGATCGTGGGAGAAAGAACAGGGCTAGGTTCGAGGACTGCGGGATTTCCCGAAAACCCATCCGTTTCGCCCGGATATGCTAGGATTTCGCCATAACTAAAGGGAGGGAGTGGGGTGGTTCCACAGTCCGAACAAAAAACCCGGAAGGCCGTCGATACGCTGCTGGCTGCGGCGACGTGCAGGGACGCGCGAATGTCGCGGGAGGCACGATGCCGAGCAGCGACCTGCTGGCTGGTCGGTGTGCGCATGGTTCGAGCGGGTGCTGCCGTGCAGGGCATGACGCCGGGAATTCTCGACACGATGTATTTGAGTAAGGGTTGCGCCCCATTTTCCTCCGGACGCCCCAGCAGTTCCAGGAACGAGCCAAGTCGCCTCCAACCCTGACCACCGATGACGCCGGCAGAGCTTAAGCAACTAGAAAAAGACCTCTGGGCCGCAGCGGACAACCTGCGCGCCAACTCGGACCTGAAATCCAGCGAGTACTCCACGCCGGTGCTCGGGCTGATCTTTCTCAAGTTCGCCGACAACAAGTACCGGCAATATGAGAATGCGATTCTCGCCGAGTACACCAAGCTCAAAGGCACGCGCCGTGAGAAGAAACTGTCGGACATCGCCATCGAGCAGTGCGGCTTCTATCTGCCGGACCACGCCCGTTACGACTACCTGCTGAAACTGCCGGAGGAGAAGGACATCGCGAAGGCCATCAAGCAGGCGATGAAAGCGGTGGAGGAGTACAAGCCGGAACTGGAAGGCGTGTTGCCCAAGGATGATTATTTCCGGCTCACGCGCGATCCAAAAACACGCACGATACCCAACGAGTTGCTAAAAAACTTCGCCAATATCCCCGCTGATGTCGGTGGTGACATGCTTGGGCAGATCTACGAGTACTTTCTGGCCGAATTTGCGCGTAGTGAGGGCCAGAAGGGCGGCGAGTTCTTTACGCCGCGCTCGGTGGTCCGGTTGATGGTCGAAATCATCGAACCGCATGGCGGCAAGGTATTTGATCCCGCCTGCGGTTCCGGTGGTATGTTTGTGCAATCAGCACAATTCATCGAGGAGCATCGCAAGGAATTAAAGAACGGAGCTGTCAGCGGCGTCTACGTGTACGGACAGGAAAAGGTGCTTGAAACCGTCAACTTGGCAAAGATGAACCTCGCAGTGAATGGGTTGCGAGGCGAGATAAAGAAAGGAATTAGCTACTACGACGATCACTTTGGAAGTTTCGGCGCGTTCGATTACGTACTGGCGAATCCGCCTTTCAATGTTGACGATGTCAGTCTGAGCAGCGTCGAAAAGGACAAGCGCTTCAACACATACGGCATTCCGCGCAACAAAACCAAGGTTAAGAAAAAGGAGAAGGCCAAGGAAGCCGTCCCGAACGCCAATTACCTGTGGATCAACCTGTTCGCCACCTCGCTCAAGCCCAAGGGCCGCGCGGCGCTGGTCATGGCCAACTCGGCGTCCGATGCCCGCCACTCCGAGGCCGACATCCGCCAGACGCTGATCGAGAAGAATCTGATCTACGGCATGCTCACCCTGCCGTCCAACATGTTCTACACCGTCACGCTGCCGGCCACGCTGTGGTTCTTCGACAAGGCCAAGCCGGACGACCGCATCCTGTTCATCGACGCGCGCAACATCTTCACCCAGATCGACCGCGCGCACCGCGAGTTCACCGAGGCGCAGATTCAGAACATCGCCATCATCAGCCGCCTGCACAAGGGCCGGCGCGAGGAATTCGTCCGGCTCGTGGACCGCTACTTCGCGCAAGGCATGGAAAAGCTCGCCGAGAACAAAACCCGCGTCGAACCGGTGTCGCAACAACTGCTGGAAGTGTTGGAAGACGCCAGCGCCAAGCAGGCCGTGGCGGAGCTGGTCGCGCAATGGTCGGCCCTGCCCAGGCTGCAAAAGCAATACGCGGGCTATCTGGAAAAGCACGCCAAAGAAAAATCCGTCGACAAGAAAAACCACGCCCAGCACACGCTGCGCGCGGCGTTCGATCCATTCTTTACCGCGCTGCACGAAGGACTGAAGGCGCTGGACAAAACCGTGCGCCAGCACGAGAAACAACTGGCCGAGCAGGCCAAGCTTGAGGGCAAGCGCGCCGCCACCGACCGCAAGACCAAATTGCTCAAGACCGCGCTCGATGCGCTGCACGAAGAGGTGAAAACCGCCGAGAGTTATTACAAGTACATCCACTGGCTGCAAGAGCGTTTCCCCAAGGCGCAATACGAAGACGTCACCGGCCTGTGCAAGCTGGCGACACCGGCGGAAGTGAAGGAGCAGGATTACTCGCTCAATCCGGGGCGCTATGTGGGCGTGGTGATTGAGGAGGACGGCAAGACCGAGGAGGAATTTGTTGCTGATCTGCTGGCGATGAATGACGAACTGACGCGGCTGAATGGTGAGGCGCGTGGGCTTGAAGCTGTGATTGCCCATAACGTAGCGAAGATCACGGGCGATGAATGAAAAGCTATCTGCCAAAAAACTGGTCAGTTAAAAAGTCAGCTGAGTATTGCCTCAGGGTCACGGATGGTACTCATGACACGCCAAAACCCATCGATGAAGGGAAACTGCTGATTACGTCAAAGAACATCAAGGAAGGTCGCGTGCAACTGGATGGCGCATATGCAATAAGCCAAAACGACTTCGATGAAATCAATAGACGAAGCAAAGTCGATCAATGGGACGTCTTGTTCTCGATGATCGGCACAGTGGGTGAAATTGCATTAGTTAGAAATGATCCGGATTACGCAATCAAGAATATAGGGCTGTTCAAAAACAAAACAAAAGTTGACGGCATGTGGTTGTACTATTACCTGACCAGCTCGATTGGCAAGGCGGCTCTCGAAACATATCTCACTGGAACAAGCCAGCAGTTTGTGTCCTTGGGCGATCTGCGGAAGGTGCCTGTAATCGATCCAGACGAGACCAGCAAAGTAAATGTATCGGCAGTTCTTGCCGCCTACGATGACCTGATCGAAAACAACCGGCGCCGCATCGCGCTGCTGGAAAAAATGGCCGAGGAAATCTACCGCGAGTGGTTCGTGCGCATGCGCTTTCCCGGGCATGAGCAGGCGAAGTTTGAGAAGGGCGTGCCGGAGGGGTGGGACTGCGACGTTGCATCCAAGTTTTTTGAGCATGTGAAGGGGAAGTCGTATGCAGGCGATGAATTGACAGAGAATCCAGACCACATGCCGTTTATTACACTCAAATCCTTCAACCGTGGCGGCGGTTATCGCGCCGATGGCCTCAAGCGCTACTCAGGAAAGTACAAAGAAGAACAGGTCGTGCAGCGGGGTGATGTTGTTATGGCAGTAACTGACATGACTCAGAATCGCGAAGTCGTGGGAAGGGCGGCCCGTATACCGGAAATCGGTGAAAAGGGCGCTGTTATTTCGTTGGACGTTATCAAGCTCACTCCCAAGACGGTTTCTGCCTCGTTTCTGTACAGCTACATGCGACTGTCAGGGTTCGGCGAATTCATCAAGGAGTTTGCAAACGGTACAAATGTTCTGCACTTGAAGCCGGACCTGGTTACTCGGCAAAAGATTGTAATTCCGCCAAAGGAATTGAGAGAAAGGTTTGTAGCCATTGTTGATCCGATATACGACAAAATTGATTCACTTAATGAAGCGGTAGATCGCCTTTCAGCGAGTCGCGACGTGCTGCTTCCACGCTTGATCTCAGGAAGACTTGCTGTCGAGAAACTCGACATCCGGTTTCCGCCCGGCATGTTGAGTGAAGCCGGTACGCGAGAACCCCAAGCGGTTGATGCCTAACTTCATCTCCGAAGACGACAACGAGCGGGCGAGACGTATTCATGTCCAATAAGCAGATCACGTTTTCTGTCCTCCCTTCGAGTGGTCGGCCGCCATCATCGGCACAGTCCCAGGCGTACCTAGTCACGGATGAATGGGATGACTGGTTCACGTTCTCAACTCTGTATGTTTTGATCGTGTTTGATCAAGCAGGTGTGCGGCATGACGTCGGTGGCGTAAAGATCGGGCAGTTTCAGATGCAGGAAGGCCAGCGAAGACCTGACTTGCCAAGCCAATTTGACGAGCTTGATGAGCGTTTCTTCTCACTAGGACAGGACGATAGTTATTACGAAGGCTTGAACAACCTCGGCGACGAATTACGAAACGAGGTTTTGGTTGGTTTACGAGACGTCGCCGTTGACCCGCAGCTGTTCGACAGGGTGCTAGACGAGCAAGTTACGAAGACCTCACTGCTTAGATCGGTTACACCAACGAGTGTGCGTGGGCAATTCAGGCGGATAGCACAGGGTGGTGCCAGGCTCTCGCGCTACAAGTTCTCTTACGAGGCACCAAAAGAAAAAGATAATGGGCAACCGTCAGTCACTCTTTCATTTGAGGTGGTGCCAGAGTCCAATCCGCCAACAAACATCCAAGTACTAATTGGTAGGAATGGTGTTGGTAAGACCTACCTCCTCAATCATATGACACGGGCTCTGGTAGACAGTGAGCCGTCACCCAATGATGCGGGTGTCTTCAGGTCGATGGATGGTGATCCGGAACCCGGACTGTTTGCAAATTTGGTATCTGTCACATTCAGCGCATTCGATCCCTTTGAACCATTACCAGAACAGAAGGATAGAACCGCAGGAATTAAATACTCCTATGTCGGTTTGAAGCACACAGGAGATACGACGGCTGTCATTGGTACGCCGAAGACACCAGCTGATCTGACAGAAGAGTTCGGAAAGAGCGTACGTAGTTGCTTGCAGGGCCCAAAGGGTAATCGGTGGCGTAAGGCCTTGGAGGTGCTTGAAGCAGATCCTACTTTCAAGGAAGCCGAGGTAGTGGCCCTTGCCGGTGACAGCGGTGAGGGGGAGTACGAAGCGAGTGCAGCTGCGATATTCGGAAAACTCAGCTCCGGTCACAAGATTGTTTTGTTGACTATCACACGACTGGTCGAGACTGTTGAGGAGCGCACTTTGGTGCTCTTGGATGAACCGGAAGCGCACCTACATCCACCACTCCTCTCTGCATTTGTCAGGGCGCTCTCGGACTTACTGGTAAACCGAAACGGTGTCGCGATAATCGCGACGCACTCGCCCGTTGTGCTTCAAGAGGTTCCAAAGAGCTGCGTCTGGAAACTGCGCAGAACAGGGCGTGAGGTATCCGCCGAGAGGCCGGAAATCGAAACTTTTGGGGAGAATGTTGGCATTCTGACGCGGGAAGTATTCGGACTGGAAGTTACCCATTCCGGCTTCCATAAAATGCTGGAGGATGCAATTGCGCGCGAGCCAGATTTCGAGTCTGTTGTTGGTCAATTTGGAGGTGAGCTTGGCGCCGAAGCACGTGCCATAACACGCGCTCTACTTGCTGCACGCGATACCGAGTCGGAGACTTGATGCGATGCGTCGATTGACGACTCCCGATGACGATCCATTAGATGTCTTCCGCGCGTGCATCAGTAGAGTGAAGGATGTCGCTTTGAAAACGCGGCTGATATCCGTAGAACGGAACGTTGTTGCCGAAGCAAACACATATAGAGTGGCGGCTGCTGCGTCCGGGCTCTATGCATTGCCGCCGCAGGCTGACGTTGGAGGTGTTGTTAGCAGGGACGAAATGACTGATGTGTATAAGTTAAGGATGGCAAAGAAAGGCGCGCCGGGACGACCGTTCTATGACAAGCTAATGGCGGCACCCGCGCACGGGCGCTGCCCTCTTTGCGGTCAGCGCACAGTGTCTACCTTGGATCACTATCTACCCAAAGCCCATTACCCAGCATTGGCGGTTGTGCCGGTCAACCTGGTCCCAGCGTGTTCGGACTGCAACAAGGCAAAGAATGATGATATCCCGAACGAAGAGAGCGACCAGACTCTGCACCCATACTTTGATGATATCGAAGGAGACGTATGGTTGGTTGCCGAAGTCGTCGAAGACTCTCCCGCAGCTCTCCGCTTTGTTGTAGATCCACCGGTCGGCTGGGATGGGATGATGGTTGCGCGCGTATTGCACCATTTCAAGGTCTTTAAGCTCTCTATCCTTTATGCATCACACGCGGCGGAAGAAATAGTAAACATTCGCGCCTCGCTTGAGATGATTTATGGAAGGAGTGGAGCCGGAGCAGTAAGAGCCCACCTGCTAGAACAGGCAGGAAGCCGGGAAGCTGTGCATGCCAACTCGTGGCAAACAGCGACGTACAAAGCCATGGCAGTCAGCAACTGGTTTTGTGAAGGCGGCTTCCGATCATGAACTGCAATCTGTCGCACATTCCGGTGTGGCCGCATGCCTAACTTCATCTCCGAAGACGACATCGAGCAGGCGATACTGCACAGGCTGAAGCAGGACTTCGGCTTTGAGCTGTTGAACTGCCACACGTCGGATGCGGATGATCTGAACGACCGTTCCGGCCGCGCCGACAAGCGCGAGGTGATCTTCGGCGAGCGATTGAAGGAAGCGGCAGTACATCTGAATCCTAAGGTTCCGGAGCCGGTCATCGACGACGCGCTGGCGCGCCTCACCGACAAGCGCCAGGCGATGTCGGCCATCGCCGCCAATCGCGAAGTGGACGGGCTGATTCGCGACGGCATTCCGGTCGAGTTCGAGAACGCCAAGGGCCAGAAGGAACAGGAGCGGGTGCGGGTGATCGACTTCAACGATCCGGCCGCGAACCGCTTTCTCGCCGTGTCGCAGTTGTGGATCAAGGGCGAGCGCTATTACCGGCGGCCGGACATTCTGCTGTACGTCAACGGCCTGCCGCTGGTATTCATCGAACTCAAGAACTCCA